>JAFVRE010000011.1 GCA_017504465.1 Clostridia bacterium
CTCATAAACACGTAAGTAATCATTTCGCCGTAGTATCTAAAATGAATGGAAATAATGCCGTAAGCAAGCGCGAAAATAACGCAAAGAATTTGTCCGATTACGTAGCCTTTTGCAACGAAAATGAGCGCGGTTACGCCGATTAACGAAGCGAGAAGATTAAGATAATCTTTTTCCTTTGGAATAAGAAATGATAAGGTTACAACGAGTATGGAAGTTAGCCAAAGCCCTCGTTCAAAATTTGTTAAATCTTTAAATGGATTTTGTATTTCTTTCATAATAGCTCAACAGATATAAAGATTAGTAGTAGATAGGATGACAAACAAAAGGGGATTGAAAGTCAATCCCCGAACGATCATTGATTATTATTCTTCGCTGAATTTTCCGTTAAAAGTTCTTTCATCGCGTACACGCCTGTGGGCTTTCCTGCAACAAACTTCGCTGCCTTGATTGCTCCAACCGCAAAAATGCGTTTGCTTCTCGCGCTGTGCGTTATCGTGATAATTTCGTCTTCGCCTGCAAACATAACTTCGTGTTCGCCAACGATTGTTCCGCCACGAACGGCATGGATACCGATTTCCGAGCGTTTTCTTGCCCCGACAATACCTTCTCTGCCATTGACGTATTCTTTTTGAGAGTCAAAGACTTCGTTGATGCTGTCTGCGAGCATCAAAGCCGTACCGCTAGGCGCATCCTTTTTCAAGTTATGGTGACGCTCGATGATTTCCACGTCATAACTATCTCCAAGAACTTCGGCAACCGTTTTACAAATAGCCTGCATAAGATTTACGCCTAAAGACAAGTTTGCGGTTTTGAAGATTGTCGTGGTCGCCGAATACTCGTTGATAAGAGCAAGGTCAGCAGGGGTAAAACCCGTTGACGCGAGCACGATAGCCACGTTATTGTCTCTTGCAAAGTCGAGCCGTTCTTTCAAGTTTTCCGCGGAAGAGAAGTCAATGATAACGTCCGCTTGTTCTTTGATTTCAGAAAAGCTTTTATAGACGGGAATACCGATTTCTCTAGGATATAAATCTACACCGGCAACCGCAACTGCGGTTTCGTCGCCTGATAAAAGCTCAAGGACTGTTCCGCCCATTTTTCCGCACGCGCCACAAATTATAATTCTCGTTTTCATTCTGTAAGCACCAACCCAAATTTTTTCATTTCATTACGCAATTTTTCAGCGTTTTGAGGCTCGATTTCGGTCAATGGAGCACGGGGCGCGCCTGCGTTAAAACCGAGCATATTCATAGCCGCTTTTACAGGGATAGGATTCACTTCTACGAAGCATGCGTTAGCGACGGGCAAAAGCTTATCGTTAAGCGCAATCGCCTCTTCAAGTTTTCCTTGCGCAACAAGCAAACAAAGCTTTTTCACTTCCGCAGGAAGAACGTTGGAAAGCACGGAAATTACGCCTGCGCCGCCACAAGCAAGAATGGGCAAATTGAGCGCATCTTCGCCAGAATATACGTCGCACTTTTCACGGACAAGACGGAAGGTTTCCATTGTTTTCGACATATTCCCGCCCGCGTCTTTAATACCTGCAATATTAGGAATTTCAGCAATTTTAGCCATGGTAGCAGGTTGAATTTCAACACCCGTTCGGCTGGGAACGTTATAAGCAATTACGGGAATAGATACGCTTTCGCAAATGGATTTATAATAAGCCACCAAACCGTTTTGCGTACATTTATTATAGTAGGGGGTTACGGCGAGTAGCCCGTCTGCTCCATAAGCTTCCGCCTTTTTCGCAACGGAAATCGCGTGCTCCGTACAGTTACTTCCGCAACCAAAAATAACTTTGGTTCTGCCATTCACTTTTTTGACGGCGTATTGCATTAAGCTATCCGCTTCCAACTCGGACATGGTAGAGGGCTCGCCCGTAGTACCGAGAAAAATGATTGCGTCCGTCCCGCCTGCAATTTGGTATTCAATAAGATTTCCAAGCGCTTCGTAGTTCACGCCGGTTTTTGTAAATGGAGTAATGAGCGCCGTTGCGCTTCCGTTAAAAAAACCTTTCATATAATACTCTATCTCCTTTTGCTGTAACGATTAGTTTTTATAGATTAAACAAATCTTAATCAAAGTATCCTTTAGCGGCCAAAAGCTCCGCAAGCAGTACCGCACCGCCAGCCGCGCCGCGTAAGGTGTTATGCGAAAGCCCGATAAACTTATAATCAAAGAAAACGTCTTCGCGAAGTCTGCCCGCCGTAACGCTCATTCCGTTACCTTGCATTCTATCAAGTTTGGCTTGCGGGCGATTGTCTTCTTCAAAATATTTCAAAAATTGTTCTGGAGCGGAAGGGAGCGCGAGTTTTTGCGGTTCTCCCTTAAACTCCGACCATGCCTGCAGGATTTCCTCTTTCGAAGGCTTATTTTCAAAGCGAACGAAGACCGCTGCAGTATGTCCGTCGGAAACGGGAACACGTAAACACTGTGCAGTAATGACAGGGGCGTCCGCTAAAGTAATTTTTCCGTCCTTAACTTCACCCCAAATTTTAAGAGGTTCTCTTTCGCTCTTTTCTTCTTCGCCGCCGATATACGGAATGATATTATCAATAATTTCAGGCATTGTTTCAAAGGTTTTACCAGCGCCTGAAATTGCTTGATAGGTGCAAACGGCCGCGCATTGAATATTAAATTTCTTTAAAGGATGCAAAAGCGGCACGTAGGACTGTAACGAACAGTTCGACTTCACGGCGATAAATCCGCGCTTTGTGCCAAGTCTTTGTCTTTGCGCGTCGATAACCTGTAAATGTTCGGCGTTAATTTCAGGAATAATCATAGGTACGTCGGGCGTAAATCGGTGAGCGGAGTTGTTTGAAACGACAGGGATTTCCCGTTTTGCGTAAACTTCTTCTAACGCTTGGATTTTTGCTTTGTCCATATTTACGGCGCAAAATACAAAATCTACAAGCCCTTGAATTTTGTCAATATCCGCTTCAGCGTCGAGTACGGTCATGCGTTTAAACTTTTCAGGGATAGGGGTTTCAAACGCCCATTTATTCCCAACAGCCTCTTCGTAAGATTTTCCGGCAGAGCGCGCGGACGCGGCAAGCGCGGTCACGTTGAACCAAGCATGGTTTTCAAGTAAGGTCAAAAATCTTTGTCCAACCATACCGGTCGCACCGATAACGCCAACATTAAACTTTTTCATATAAGAACTCCTAATCGGTCGGGTGAAAACGTATAACGCAGAGTGCGAAAGTCCATTTAGCCGACACAATGAAATGACGATGAAAGATAATAAATAAAAAAGGACGGGAAATCCCGTCAAAGCAACAAATCCCAAAACCTATATAATGCCAAAAGGCAAGGGATAGGGAATGAATAAATAGTGCTTCACGACGGTGACAGTCATACGGGTATTAGCCCGAATGCCCAGCGCAGAGGAAGAGGTTGCGCTTCGGCGAAGATACCCTTTTCCAACCGCCGACCGAAGCTTCCCCAATTCGGAAAAAGGACGGAGGTACTCATGTTCGTTCGCTCCTCTATTTAACGATTCTATTTTAACATACAAACACGCAAAAGTCAAAAGAATAAAGGGGAAAAAGTAGGCATTTTCGCAAAACTTATGATTTTTTTTCACTTCTTTTAAATTTTATTCAAAATAATTCCAAAATTCCCTTGAAATAATCACAAATTTGTAGTAAAATAGTACAGTAGCATAAAGACGCAAGGACATAGAGTTTTGCGTGATTTATGCAAAAAGTAACCGTTTGGAGTTTTACGATGGCACAACAAAAAAAGGGCTTTGTCGCCCGTATGCTTGAAGGTAAGGAACGCAGCGAAGAATATGCAAGAAGCACTCTGCCTACCAATCGTTTTCAGCTTTTCTGGGATATTTTTAAAGGGAGTTTTGGTAAGATCGTTAAGTGTAATCTCTTAATGTTGCTTTTCTTCATTCCCTTGCTTATAGTTATTCTTTTTGGCGGAATTTACAAGGATTTGGATTTGTACCCGTTCGGCTCGAATTTGACTATAGGCTATCCTGCAACACCTGACGTTCAGGGGCTTTCAGAATTAGTCACTTTTCAGTCCGAAGGTATGATTCTTTTTGGGGTAGTAATTGCTTCGTTTATCGTAGCGGTAGGGCTTGCGGGCGGAATGTACGTAGTTCGAAACATGGTTTGGACGGAAGGTATTTTCGTCACCAACGATTTTTGGCGCGGAATAAAGCTCAACTACAAAAACGCATTGCAAACGGCGTTGTTTTTCTCGATTACGCTCTTGCTTATGAAAACGATTATAAATTCCGCAAATTTATCGCTCGCCACCGCAACGCTTCCGAAATGGCAAGAAGTTTGGATGGAGATATCTATCGTTATGAGCTACGTATTCTTAGCCTTTGCGGGAATGATGTCCCTTTGGATGATTGCGCTCGGGGTAAATTACGTCCAAAGCTTTTGGGTAATGCTTAAAAACGCGGCGTTAATCTGCATCGGTTCGTTGCCTCAAACAATTTTCTTCGGCGTAATCGCAATCGCGCCCTTCTTATTGTTCTTGATCAATTCGTCTTTCCTTATGACGTGGTCGCTGGTCATTCTTTGTTTGTTCGCATTTACGTGGACTCTTCTCGTTTGGCTTGATTTTGCGCAATGGCTGTTTGATAAATATATTAACCCGAAGATTGAGGGGGCAAAAGTCGGTCGCGGTATTTACAATAAGAATGGAGAGAGTGAAGTCAACGAAAGCGAGGCGCAGCTCGAATATAAGCGCGTATTGCTCTCGCAGGGGAAATCCCAACTCGTTGCAAGACCTATCAAGCCTATTGACGACTCCTTGCAGGTTTATGAACTTCCGCAAGCCTTTACGCGTGAAGACTTGCAACGCCTTCGTCAAAGTAAGCAAAATATAGAAGAAGATACCCAAGCTTACGCTGAAGAGCATAAAAACGATTTGCGTTACGTCGAGTATAATAAACAATTCGACGAACGCGAAAAAGCATTGCAGGAAGACGTAAGTAAAAACGACAAAAAGAAAAAGCGTAAGTCTCCCAAAACGCTCGGCAAATAAGAGATAAAATAAGGAGTTCTTATGAAGAATAATTCGGCGTATTCCACGCTTGCCGACTGGTTCGAATATCTCAACGACGACTGCGACTATGAAAATTGGTCGCAGTATTTGCTTATGAGAATTCAAGAAAATCTTGGCTCAAACAAAGTAACCGCAGGTCTTGACGTAGGCTGTGGGAGCGGGTATTTCACACGCGTGTTCACAAAATTCGGCTATACGATGACGGGGGTGGACGTGTCTGTGGAAATGTTGGATAAGGCGCGTTCGCTGTCTTTGCAGGCAGGGGTGAATTGCGAGTATCTTTTGGGCGATATTACAAAATTCAAAACCCCGAAAAAATACGGTTTTGTCACAGCGATTAACGATTGTTTTAATTACGTGCCCAAAGCAAAACTCCTTACGGCGTTCAAGCGCGTTCGAGATTGTTTGACAAAGGACGGACTTTTTATTTTCGATATTAGTTCGGAAGGAAAGTTTTTAAAGAAAATTGCAAATACTGTGAGCGTTGACGACCGAGACGACGTCACTTATTTAAGCTTTAACAGCGTAAAAGGGGACGAAGTTACAATGGACGTTACGCTCTTTATCAAGAAAGAAAGAACTCTTTACGACCGTTTTGACGAACGTCATACGCAATATATTTATAGGGAAACGGAAATTCTTAATGCGCTTGAAAGCGCAGGGTTTACGCTCTTGAAAGTAGAGGGTATTTACGGCGAGGACAAGTCTTGCTCGGACAGGCTTTGTTTCTTTGCAAAACGCAAATAAGGAGCAGGTATGAACGTATTGAGAACGCTTATTTACGGCGGTGAAGTATCTTTGACGATAGCTGATACGACAAAGCTTGTAAACGAAGGAATAACCCGTCACGGATTAAAAGGCGAAGCGGCAATAGCGTTTGGAAAAACGCTGGCTATGCTTACGTATATGAGCGCAAGTTTAAAAGAACGCGCGGGGGAAATTTCGCTTGCATTCAGGACGGAAGGCAAACTTTTAAATCTTTGCGCGTCCGGTAATGCCGACCTTTTCATCCGTGGCTATATCGATTGGAACGAGAGCGCAAAAACTTTGCTTGGCGAAGGCTCGTTGACGGTAGTACGCGACGACGGCTATAACCGTCCTTTCGTTGGGACTTGCGCTATGACGGGTAGCGAGCTGGATAAAAATTTCGAGGAATATTATCGGATTAGCGAACAGCTTCCGACAAATATCGCGACGACGGTTATTATGGACGGCGACGCCGTAGCGTTTTCGGGGATAATCGTATTACAGCCCCTGCCGTTTGCAAGCGTGCAAACGCTTGAAAAACTCAAATCGGGCGAAGAACTTGAGAAAGTATTAAAGTCCGTACAAACGTTTGGAGTGCTCGAAACGGCAAAAACGGAGTTTTCCGCGCTGGAAAACGAATGTATTTTAAGAGAAGCAAAATATCAATGTAATTGTTCAAGGGAATATCTTACGAGCGTACTCGTGTCCTTGGGCAAAGCGCAATTTTCGCAAATTATTCAAGAAGAGGGCGAAGTGCGCGTACATTGTCATTACTGTAATACCGATTACGTATTTACGAAATCGGATGAGGGAATTTTATTTCCGTAAAACAATTATCAAAATCAAAAGAATAAGAGGTCAATAAGTGGGAAGAACACGCAAAATAGATTTTAGCGCAAAGCGTTTGAACGCTATGGCGGAAAAATTTTACGATGAGGGTAATTACTTATCCGCGTTGCGTTTTACTTTTCGGGATATCGAGGAAAACGGCGAAAACTTCACCGCGCTTACTCGGCTTTGCGACGTCTATGAGAATTTGGGCTTGAATTCTACCGCTATAAAATATTTATTTAAACTGCTCGACGTAAGCGATGAAGCGGATTATCCCGATATTTACGAAGGATTGGCGGTCAATTATTTGAATATGGGCAAGGAAGCTCCGTCCGCATTCTATTACAATTCACTGATAGACGCCGACGACGGTATTTCCAACGAAATGAAACTGGAAATCGCTCAAGCATTTGCAAAAAAAGCGAAATCCCCGTTCAAGATATCCTATCCGCCCCATCTTGCTGAATATAACGAAGAGCTTGACGAGGCTGCGCGAGCCTTAAAACACGGCGACTGTAACAAGGCAAACAGGGCGCTTGAAAAGGTAGAAAAAGGCTCAAAACAGTACGAATCCGCCCGCGAAATGCTCTCGCTTTCCTACGTCCTTTCGGGCAAAATCGAAGAAGCGAAAGCTGTTTGTGAAGAAGTTTTGCAAAACAATCCTGATAACGTTCGGATAAAGGCGACCTTGGCGGCGGCATATCTTGAGTCTAAGGAATACGAAAAAAGCAAGGAAATTGCGGTAAGCTTGAGCCGATTACAAACGGACAACGAAGAAGAATTATACAAAATTGCAACGGTGTGCTGTGAAAACGGATTACACAAAGAAGCATACGAACGCTTTGTGGTGCTTGAACGAAAAGCACCCTTTGATGGAAAATTATTATATTTCAAGGGCGTTTCCGCCTACAAAAGCGGCTTATACGAAGAAGCAATATCGGCGTTTTCCGATCTTTGCACCGTGTATCCCGAGGCGGCGGTCGTGGAATATTTTTTGCAAGAAATGCGAAAAGAAAGGGAATCGAGCGAGCAAGGCGAGCCACAAGGTTTGATAGATATCAATTATTTTTATCAAATCCCCCAAACTGAGCGTGACAGTCGTTTAGATTTTTTAATGAGCATTGAAAAGACCTCGAAAGAGGACGCGGTGCTGCTCGGTGCAATCGCGAATGCAACGGGGCTTTTGCGCTGGTGTTTTGACGAACACGACGGTATGGATTACGATTTGCAATACGTAGCCTGTTTGGTCGCCAACCGATCCCGCCAAGACGAATTTTTGCGCGAAGTACTTTTAGATAACGAAGTTATTGACATTTTAAAGCTTGAAATTCTTAAATTTTTCTATGAACGTAACGAGCATAGGGAATTAGGATTAGTCCTTTACGACGTCTATCGTAAAGTAGAAATACTGCCTATAAAAATCGGCAGAAAGCAACGCAAGAAATTTATTTCCGCTTACGCTCGTACGGCGTCTAAATTCGTGCTTGCAAACAATGAATATGGCGAATTGTTACGTTCGTCGGCAGAAACGTTATACCGCGCGCTTGAAACGTTTGATTGCCTCGATCACGTAGATAACGTTGACGAATGCGCTTGCGCAATTTATTTGCTTTCCGACTTAAAGGAATGGGGCAATAATATTGAAAAGATGGCGGCGGCGTTTGATGCGAACGTAGATAGGGTAAAGGTATTACTCACAACGGTTGCTTGTTACAGACAATCCGACCGCGACTTAGATTTACTCTTTTGATAAAAATTATAAAAATAAATATCACGCAAGGAAATAGATATGGAATTAATAGATTTCGACGGGCTGTTTGACGAAAGGCTCGCTCAGTACATTGAAAACAACAAGGAAAAATATACTGAAAAGCAGTGGGAAGATATTATCCCGAAGCTGTATAAAAAGTTTGGCGACACGCAAATCAAAAAGCTCGGTTGCAGTCCCAAGGGCTACTACGCAAAAATGACGGAAGTGGAGCTTGTGGAAACGTTGTATGCACATCTTACTAAAGACGTACCCGTGCCCGAATTTTTATGCGCGGAAATTGAAAATAGGGACACCGTTCCCGCGCTTTTGGGGTTACTCGAAAAAGAGGAAGAATGCGTAGCGAATTACGTAGTTAATCTCATAGGCGCGGACCGTCGCGCGAAAAATGCCTATTTTTCCATCCTTACGAATGAAAAATTCGACGAAGAACTGCGTTCGGACGTAACCGACCTTTTACGCTCGTATGCGGATGAGATTAAAGCGGAAACGCTCGCCTATTACCGCGAAGGCAAAGCGTGTACGTATATGCTTGAAATATTGTCGCGCGTGAAAGAACGCGAAGAAGAGATATTCGAAACGCTCTTAAACGCTTTCCTTTCAGAAGAAGAAAACTTGCGTTTAAACGCGGGGTATTTGGCGTCGTACGGCGACGAGCGAGCACTTCCTTATTTGCTTAATAAAATTGAAGATAGATCGCTTGGTTTTGTGGAGTTCCAAGAACTCAAATACGCAATTGAGGCGCTTGGCGGTAGCTACGATGAACCTCGTGATTTTTCGGCGGATAAAGATTATATTGCAGTAGAGGCGAGCGGAGTACGCTCGGCAAATGAGTTGAAAAATTAATACGATATAAAAAATAATAGTAATATTCATAAGCGTAAAAATTCCCGCATATAGTAAACAGTAAGGTTTATTAGGCGGGGATTTTCTTTTCCCCAAGGAGGTCTTGATGGAAAATTACAGCGTTTATGAAGATATGGCAAACCGCACAGGCGGAGATATTTACATCGGAGTAGTAGGGCCCGTGCGTACGGGAAAATCGACGTTTATAAAACGGTTCATGGAACAGCTCGTTTTGCCTGTTGCGGAAGAGTCTCGCCGCAGCGTTATGACAGACGAATTACCGCAGTCCTCTTACGGAAAAACGGTCATGACGACCGAACCGAAGTTCGTTCCTGCAAAAGCGGAAAAAATCAAGCTCCGCGAAGGCGCGGAAGTGTCCGTGCGCTTAGTGGATTGCGTCGGCTTTATCGTACGCGGCGCAAATGGATTTGAAGAAGACGGTCACCCCCGCCTTGTCAATACGCCTTGGCAAAGCGAACCCATGTCCTTTGAAAAGGCGGCGGAAGTAGGTACTGAAAAGGTAATTAAGGAACATTCCACAATAGGAGTTCTTGTAACAACGGACGGAAGTATTACCGAGCTGCCCAGGGAAAGCTATATCGAAGCCGAAGAACGCGCCGTATCCGAGTTAAAGCGTATCGGAAAACCGTTCGTAGTGCTTTTAAACGCGAAAGACCCGTATTCTTGCGAGTCCCTTCGCGCAGAGCTCGAAGAGAAATATGCCGTACCCGTGTTAGCGGTAAACGTTGAAAAGATGGAAGAAGATGACTTTCTTTCCGTCATGCAAAAAATACTTTTCGAGTTTCCCTTAACGGAAGTGGAAATTTGTTTACCGAAATGGTTACAGTCGTTGCCTGAAGAACATAAGCGGGTTGACGCGCTTTTGAGCATTTTAAAACGCGAAGCGCCGAAACTTTCTAAGATGAAAGACTGTTTTCTTCTGGAAGAGCTTTTTGGCGAAGAGGACGATTTCCTTTCGCCTAAGGAAATTGTGATGGATTTAGGCAAGGGCAGGGTTGAGCTTTTTATCGACGCAAAGGAAAAGTTGTTCTATGAAACGTTGAGCGACGAATGCGGAGAAAATCTTTTTGAAGCTTTTGAATTGTTTAAGTACGTTCGATCTCTTTCGCAGGCAAAGCGCAGCTACGATAAAATAAAGGACGCGCTTGAAACGGCGGAGAAGACGGGATACGGCGTGGTAGAACCTCTTGAAGCGGAATTAGAGCTTGACGAACCCAAGTTGATTAAGAAAAGCGCGGGGTATGGGGTGAGATTTAAAGCCAACGCGCCGGGGTATCACATCGTAAAAATAAACGTTACGGGCGAAGTTTCGCCGATAATAGGCACAAAACAACAGGGCGAAGAGTTTGTTGGCGCGGCTGTGGATAATTACAATTCGGGCAACGGAAAGGTGTGGGAAACCAACATATTTGGAAAGACACTTAAAGAGCTTGTCATGGACGAACTTTCGGGTAAAATGAACGCGACTTCCCCCGAGGTTAGAAGAAAAATGCGCCGTACGATTACACGTATCGTGAACGAGGGAAAGGGCGGAGTTATTTGTATCTTGCTCTAAGAAAAGAAAGCAAAGAGTATAAAAGGGTAAGAAAGTGTGAATACTGATAGCGAACTTTTTAAGGGAGGTTTGTTATGCGTAAAAACAAGTCGAAAAAGACAAAAGTACCGGTGCTGGACGAAAAAGGATACGCGGAGTATTTAGACTATCTAAAACGCGAGGAGGACCAAACAACTCGCGCTGAACCGAAAGGACAGGGGCAGGTATGCATAGACGATCCGCAAACGGACGGTAAGCTCATATAAAGACAAAAAAAACGCCTATGGGGAAGCACTCGTAGGCGAATTTTTTTTAAAAGTGAAAAAAAAGGCGAAAAAAGGCAAATTTTTTTAATTTTTTTCAAGAAAAAAGGATTTTTTTTTGTAAAATCCTTGACCGAAAGGTTAAGATGTGCTATAATTAAAAAGACAAAAAAGTTTTTTTGTATTGTTTCTTTGTTTTTTTGGGAAAGAGAGAAACTTCTTTTCAAAACAGGCAAGGAAAAATAAACGAAAAAAAGCTAGCAAAAGCAAAATAAGGAATTCATTTTAGAGGTGTAAAATGGCTGGTAAAAAAATTAATGCTCCCCAAAACGAACAAGAGTCTAAGGTTATCATAACGGCGGCTGAATTCTACACGACGATAGACAATCTTTACAAGAAAGTCATTACCGACGTGTACACGCGTTTGCAAAATCTTAAAACAGAGCTTAATAACGAGCTGAAATATACGTCAGCGCAAATGAACGCGTTTTTTGAAGTTACGCAAAAAGATTCTGCCGATATGGTAGAAAAGAATCAAAAGGCGCTTGATGGTATTTCTAACGACTTGAAATACAGCTATCAACAAAACCAAATGATTCACGAAGATTTGGTTCACCTTGTTACGGAAGATCTCATGGAAAAAATCGATACCATGGGAGCAAAGGTTGTGACGCTTCTTCAAGAAGAAAAAGAAGCTGCTGCTGTTGCAAAATGCGTAGAAGTAGAAGAAAAGGCTGAATTCAATTTTGACGAACTCGTTGAAAGAGTTGCTGAAAAAGTAGTAGAATCTCTTCCTTTCCCTGAAAAGGTAGATTATAAGCAAATCGAAGAAATGGTTCAAGTAGCTACGCTCGACATAAATATGCTCGCAGACGAAGTTGCAGAAAAAGTTCTTGAAAAGATGCCTGTCGCGGAAACGGAAAGCGTTGATTACGATCGTATCGGGGAAGTGGTTGC
>JAFVRE010000012.1 GCA_017504465.1 Clostridia bacterium
CTATATCAAAACTTCAACGGGATTTTCCAAGGCAGGCGCAACACTTGAAGACGTTAAACTTATGCGCGAAAACGTAGGAGAAAACGTTAAGGTAAAGGCCGCGGGCGGCATTTCCGGCTTGGACGACGCGCAAAACTTTTTAGAACAAGGCGCGGACCGTCTTGGAACGAGCCGTGTTGTCAAAGCAGTGCAAGGCATTGAAGGTAGCGGTTATTGAGAACGTTGCTTTTGAAAGTTGATTTTAAATAAAAAACGCTTATAAAATTTAGTAAAATTGAAAGGAGAATAAGATTATGGCAGTACCTACCCCTCACATTTCCGCAAAATACGGTGATTTTGCAAAGACGGTTTTGATGCCGGGCGATCCTTTGCGCGCGGAGTTTATCGCAAAGACGTATCTTGAAAACGCAGTACTCGTAAATGACGTTCGCGGCGTACATGGGTACACCGGATACTATAAAGGCAAGAGAGTTTCCGTTATGGCTTCGGGCATGGGACAACCCTCTATAGGGATTTATTCTTACGAGCTCTTTAATTTTTACGGTGTAGAAACGATTATTCGCGTCGGTTCTTGCGGTGGTTTTTCGCCTGAGCTCCACGCGCGCGATATCGTAATTGCGATGGGCGCTTGCACGAACGGAAATTACGCTTCACAGTATAATCTTCCCGGCACGTTTGCTCCTATTGCGGATTTCGAGATGGTGCGTCGCGCTGTTGATGAATGTGAGAAAATGGGCGTAAATTACCGCGTGGGTAATATTTTGTCTTCGGATATGTTCTACGACGACGCAAATTCGGGTATGCAATGGGCAAAAATGAATGTGCTTGGCGTGGAAATGGAATCCGCGGCGTTGTATTGTAACGCGGCGCGCGCTGGTAAGAAAGCGCTTTGTATTTGCACGGTTAGCGATTCCTTCGTTTATCCTGAAGAGAACACGACGGCGGAAGAAAGGCAAAACTCTTTCACGAAAATGATGGAAATCGCGCTCAATATTGCCGATTAATTAAAAGGAGAAATTCATGGCGAAAAGAGCCTTCTTAATTGTTTTGGATAGTATGGGAATCGGGGAAATGCCCGATTCTGCAGACTGGAAGGACGAGGGTAGCAATACTCTTCGTTCTATTTCAGCGCACCCTGATTTTAATTGCCCCAATCTTGAAAAGTTGGGGCTTTTCAATATTGACGGAGTGGAAGTAAAAGGTAAAGCTGGAGTGGCTTCGCCTCGTACCTGCTATGCCCGAATGGCGGAAGCTTCACGCGGGAAAGACACTACGATCGGCCACTGGGAAATTTCAGGTATTTATTCTGAAAAACCTCTCCCCGTTTATCCCAACGGCTTTCCGAAAGAGATTATTGAAAAATTCGAAGAAGTAACAGGTAGGGGAACTCTTTGTAATTTGCCCTATTCAGGAACGGAAGTTATTAAGGATTTTGGACAGGAGCATTTACAAACGGGCAAATTAATCGTTTACACTTCGGCGGATAGCGTTTTCCAAATTGCCGCGCACGAGGACGTAATATCCGTTCAAACGCTTTATCGCTATTGCGAGCAAGCGCGAGAAATCTTATGCGGAGATCACGCGGTTGGCAGGGTTATTGCTCGTCCTTTTAACGGCGAATATCCTTTCGCGCGTACTTCTCGCCGTCACGATTACGCTTTGCCGCCCCCTAAAAATACAATGGCGGACGTTTTAAAGGAAAAAGGCTACGACGTGATTTCGGTTGGAAAAATTTACGATATTTTCTGCGGAAAGGGCTTTACGAGCAGTTATCCAACGGTCAATAACGCGGACGGCATGGATAAGACGTTGCTGCTTGTTCAAACGGATTTTGAAGGTTTGTGTTTTATCAATCTCGTTGATTTCGATATGGTTTATGGACACCGCAACGACGTGGGCGGGTATGCGCGCGCGATGACGGAGTTCGATAAGCGCTTAGGGGAGCTCTTACCTCTTCTGCGCGAAGACGATTTACTCATTATCACCGCCGACCACGGTTGTGATCCCGCAACCCCCTCAACCGACCATTCTCGCGAACATACCCCCATGCTTGCATACGGAGCGAAGCTGAAACAAGGTGTAAATTTGGGCACGAGAGATAGTTTTGCGGATATCGGTTCGACCGTACTCGAATGGTTTGGACTTGACTCTGACGGTATTTACGGAACAAGCTTTTTGAAGGAGATTATAGATGACTGATCAGGAATTGATGACGCTTGCGGTAGCGGCAAGGGAGAACGCTTACGCGCCTTATTCAGGGTTTCGCGTTGGCGCGGCTCTTTTGGGGAAAAGCGGAAAAGTATATAGCGGTTGTAACGTAGAAAACGCTGCCTATTCCCCGACGAATTGCGCGGAACGCACGGCGGTTTTTAAGGCGGTAAGCGAAGGGGAACAAGAATTTTCGGCAATTGCAATCGTTGGTGGCAACGGCGACGAGCTTGCGGAATTTTGCGCGCCTTGCGGGGTGTGTAGGCAAGTCTTGGCGGAGTTTTGCGACGCTGATTTCCGCGTTGTTCTTGGGACGCCTGAAAGGATTAAAAGCTATTCGTTTTCGGAGTTGTTACCATATTCGTTCGGAAAAAAGGATTTGGAGTGATTTAAGTTATGAGAACTTACGATTTAATACAAAAGAAACGTGACGGAAACGCTTTGACGCAAGAAGAGATAGACTGGCTTATCCGCGGTTACGTGGCAGGGAATATTCCCGATTATCAAATGGCGGCGTTTTGCATGGCGGTTTATTTTCAAGGTATGACCTTGGAAGAAACAACGGCTCTTACTTTTGCGATTCGAGATTCTGGCGATAAACTTGACCTTTCCGAAATCAAAGGCTTGCGCGTCGATAAGCATTCCACGGGCGGCGTGGGCGACAAGACGAGCTTGGTCGTTACCCCGATTGTTGCCAGCCTTGGCGTAAAAGTTGCAAAGATGAGCGGTAGGGGCTTAGGGCATACAGGCGGTACGATCGACAAGCTTGAGGCAATCCCCGGTTTTAAAACGGATTTGCCTGTTTCCGAGTTTAAAAAAATAGTCAATGAAGTGGGGCTTTCCATTGTGGGACAAAGCGCGGAACTCGCGCCTGCAGATAAACTCTTATACGCACTTCGCGACGTAACGGCAACGGTAGATAGTTTACCTTTGATTGTTTCGAGTATTATGGGTAAGAAATTAGCGGCTGACGACGATTGTATCGTTTTAGACGTTAAAACGGGCAGCGGATCATTTATGAAAACGCTTGAGAAAAGCCGTGAGCTTGCGGAGTGGATGGTGGAAATCGGCAAGCGCGCGGGCAAGCGTATGATGGCGCTCATCACGGACATGGGTATCCCCTTGGGGTATGCGATCGGCAATTCCTTGGAAGTTGTTGAGGCGATTGAGACCTTAAAAGGTAATGGCCCGAAAGACTTAACGGAGCTTTGTGTTGCGCTCTCTGCGCACATACTTGAATTAGCGGAAAAGGGCAGCTATGCGGAGTGCGAGCTGAAAGTTCGAGAAGCGATTGACAACGGAAGCGCGCTCAAAACTTTCGCTAAAGCAGTTGCGGCGCAGGGCGGAAATGCGGAGTGGATTTTAACCCCTGAAAGTTTCCCCAAAGCTAAGTATTCCTATCTTGTAACTGCGCCTGAAAGCGGGTATATCACGAGCGTAAACACTGAAGGATACGGCGTTGCAAGCCTTTTGCTTGGCGCAGGCAGGAATACGAAAGACGACGAAATCGATTTTTCGGCAGGTATTTATTTACACGCAAAAACGGGCGACTACGTCGAAAAAGGCGCGCCGATAGCTACCATGTACGCGAGTAAACAAGAACTCTTTGCTTCGGCAGAGGAAAAATTGCTTGATTCGACGGCGATCGGTAAAACAGCCCCGATAGCGCAACCGCTCATTCTCGACGTTGTGGAATAAGCTGAAGAACGTTTGGAAAAACTAAGGAGTTACAAATGGCAAAATTATATTTTAAATATGGCGCGATGGGCTCTTCGAAAACGGCAAACGCGCTCATCACGAAGTTTAATTATGAAGAACGCGGAATGAAAGTTTGGCTGATAAAGCCTTCAGTGGATGTACGCGACGGCGCGGACGTTGTAAAGTCCCGTATCGGTTTATCCGCTCAGGCTCAAATTATTACTCCCGACGTCGATTTATATGCCGAATACCAAAAGCATCGCGATTGCCACGTGATCATTGCGGATGAGTGTCAGTTTTTTACAACGGAACAAATCGACGGATTACGCAAAATCGTGGATTTACTTGATATTCCCGTGCTTTGTTACGGTTTGCGTACTGATTTCTTAACCAAGCTTTTTACAGGCAGTTTGCGGCTTTTTGAAGTTGCTGATTCGATTACCGAGATAAAAACCATTTGTACCTGCGGAAAAAAAGCGATTGTCAACGCGCGTATCGACGAGAACGGCAAGGTTGTGACGGAAGGCGGACAAATTTTGCTTGGCGGAAACGATTCTTACGTTGCAATGTGCCATAACTGTTGGAAGGCGGAAATTCAAAAACAAAAGCAATCCTAAATAATAGAAAATACGAGAATATTCGTTTAAAGGCGTCGGAAAGACGTCTTTATTTTTTACGTAAAAACCAAACAACGCTTTCTTTTCCTGTATATAAAATCTTATCACAAAAAAGGGCGTGGGGGGGATATAATGAACAAGGGGAGGTAAGCAATGGACGTTTGTTTTGTTTCAAGAGGCAAGTTGGGTGAATTTTACGAGCACGCCTATGAAAAGGCGGACGTAATATTGTTTGGATTTCAGGCGATAGGCGAAGTTAGCTACGAGCGTGAATTACGTGGCGAAACTACTTATTTCGAAGAAATCGCAAGACTTTCTAAGCAAACTTCGTCAATCGTAGTTTGCGGTTGCACAACAGACGCGAAAGGGCATAAAAGAAAATCCGCCGTAGTGGCGGAAAACGGCCGTATTTTAGGCGTTTCGGATATGCTTAACGTGATAGACGGAGAGGTGGGAAGCGGTGCGAATTTGCGCATTTACGATACAAAAATCGGAAAGATAGGAGTGATCGTTGCCGAGGATTTATATTTTGCGGATGCAATTTCCGCGCTTGCTTTATGTGGAGCGGAGTACGTGCTGTGCGTTTACGGAGAAGCGGAAGGGATAGAAGGAGTGCTTTGCCGTTCTTCCGCCTTTTATTACGGATTGTCCATTGTCTTTTGCGGTATCGGGTATTCGCTTGTAGCTGAGCCGAGTGGGGAGCTTATATTTTCTACACCCTGCTCGCCCTGTACTGCACGCGTTGAAAATCCTCGCGAATATCATCTTGTAGAAACTCGTCGGAGAGGCTTTTATAAACCGCCGAAAAAGGAATATTAAAACGCTGACTTGCGGTCAGCGTTTAGAAATCAGAGGGGCAGGGTTGAGACGAAACTTAAAATCCTGCATTTTTAATGGCGCGGTCGGTTGCGCGTTTTACGTCGCGGTCGGCAATCGATTGTTTTTTGTCATAGGTATGTTTACCTTTACAAAGCGCAATTTCCATTTTAACAAGCGAATTTTTAAAATAAAGTTTTAAGGGGACTAACGTATAGCCTTGTCGGTTGATTTTTCCCGCAATTTTTGCAATTTCGCTTTTATGGAGCAAGAGCTTTCTATCGCGACGGGTGTCCTTAGTGCTAAACGCGTCGGATTTATCGTATAATGCAATATGCATATTTTTTACGGAAACGGTATTGCCGCGAACAAAGCAAAAGCTATCATTCATGTTCACGGAATTTTCTCGTAAGGATTTTATTTCATTGCCTTCAAGCACAATTCCGGCTTCGTATTTTTCTTCAATAAAATATTCAAACGAAGCGGATTTGTTGGTAGTAATAATTTTCATAAAGCACTCCTTTTAATTTTCGGGGATTAGTTTCCCAAGGAACTTAAATATTGTTCTGCGTTTTTCAAAATCTACGTCGGAAACGCTTATGCGGATTTTTTCGCCAAGCGAATAGCTTTCATAATTGCCTTTGAGTAAAAATCTCTCGGGAATAAACTCGAATTGTCCGTATAAACTTTCAATAGGAATAAAACCCTCTATAGCATTCGGAAGCTCTGCAAACAATCCAAAGGACGTCACGCCCGAGATGACGGCCTCATACTCTTCGTCTATCCGTTCGCTCATATACATGGTTGCGTATAGTGCGTCCACTTCTCGTTCAGCTTCAGCTGCGCGGCGTTCCTTTTCGGAAGATTTCGTGGCGGCTTCGTCAACGAAAACACCGTAAATGTCGCAGGCATGTCCGTAATTACCGTTTAAAACGTCCTTAATAATTCGGTGAATACAAAGGTCGGGATAACGGCGAATTGGGGAGGTGAAATGGCAATAGCAATCGCTAGCCAAACCAAAGTGCCCTAAGTTCTCGCTGGAATATCTTGCCTTTTGCATAGAGCGAAGCATAACTCTATTGAGCGTGGGGTACACTGTTAAATCCTTTGCCGAATTCAAGATTTTTTGATAATCGTACGGATTGACGTCTTTGTCTTTAAATTTTGCCGTTATGCCGAGGTTTTGCGCGAAGATGCGGAAAGCGTTGGCTTTTTCTTCGCTCGGTTTTTCGTGAATACGATAGACGAAAGGCGCTTCAATGGATTGCATGTATTGCGCAACCGTTTCGTTTGCAAGCACCATAAATTGCTCGATAATTTGATGAGAAAATTCTTTGCCTGGCTCGTGGTCGGGGACGGAAATGTTTTCCCCGTCAAAGAGAATTTTCGCCTCTTTTACTTCAAGATCAACCGAGCCCTTTTTCTCTCTTGCAGTTTGTAAAATTTTTGTGAGTTCGGCGAAGGCGCCTACCATGTCCGCGACCATCGCGTATTTATGACACGTTTTTTCGTCGTTTTCAAGGATTTGAGTCACTTCGTCGTACGTCATTTTATAGTTCGAGCGTATAACACCCTCGACGATTTCCGAATCGATAACTTTTCCCTTTTTATCAATCGTCATAAGACAGGAAAGGGTGAGCCGCTCCTCGTTTTCGTTGAGGGAACAAATCCCGTTTGACAACGCGCGGGGCAGCATGGGCAAAACGCGGTCGGGAAAATATACGCTCGTGCCGCGCTCAAAAGCTTCTTTATCGAGCGTGGAGCGATAGGGTACGTAGTGGCTAACGTCCGCGATATGCACGCCGAGTAGATATTTATCTCCTACTTTTTTTACGGAAATTGCATCGTCGATATCACGCGTATCCGCGCCATCTACCGTCACGATTAATTCGTCGCGAAAATCCCGCCTATTTTCGATATCAGCTTGGGTAATACCTTTCTTTTCAGCGAAAACAGCAGCTTTTTCCACGGCTTGCGGGAATTCTTCGCGCAAGGAAAAGGAGCGGATAATAGACAACTCTTCAGCAAAAAAATCATCGTCGTCGCCGAGAATTTCCACAATTTTTCCGCCCGGGGATTTCCCGTAAGGATATTCGGTAATCTTTGCAACGGCTTTTACGCCCGATTTTATATGCGAGCATTCGGAGATAGGAATGTAAATCTCGGAAAAGTAACGCTTGTCGTCGGGGATAAGATAGCCAGCCCTGCGATCACGCTTAAAAACGCCTACGATTTCCTTAAAACCGCGCTCTAAAATAGCAACGATTTCGCCTTCACTTTGACCATTAAAGAACTTCTTTTTCGCGAACACGGTATCGCCGTGCATCGCGCCGTGTAAGCTGCGGTGCGGAATGAAAATATCATCAGGAAAAACGTCTTTGTTTTCGGGAATTAAGAAAGCAAATCCGCGTTCGTTACCGCGTAAGACGCCCTTAACAAGACGTAACTGTTCGGGAGTGCCGTAGCTGCCGTCGGGAGTTTGAAAGAGTTCGCCCTCTTTAATCAGCTCGTTTAAAAGGGGGAGCAAACGCGTCTTTTCACGATAGGGGATATTCAGCGTTTTACAAATTCCGTCTATGCCCTTGCCTGCAAGCGTTCCGTTATGAAATTGTTGGAGTAAAGAGAGTTTTGCGTTCAAAATAATCACGTCCTTTCAATTATGTAGCGGATAAAGGGAATAAAAAAGCGGCTTTTTGAGAAAGCCGCTGTGTAAGTAAACTGATTTGCTTACGACCAAATAGAAGGAAGTTGCAAAATATAGAAGCAAACGGAGAAAACAAGGAGCACCGCCAAACAGATATACGTCCATTTCTTCATTTTAGCTTCAATAGATTTACCTTTGTTCTTACCAAAGAAAGTTTCGCTCGAACCGCCAAGTGCATTGATACCAGTGGAGTTACTGGGTTGTAAAAGCACTAAAACAATGGCAGCAACAGCAGCTGCTAACATAAGAACAATCATAACGCGGCTAAGCGCAATATAGAGAGCATACGATTCTTCGCCACTCGTGGGCACTAAAAGGTTTACCAAATTTAACATTTTTAATTCCTCGTTTCGTACGGATTACTCCGTTTATTCAAAATACTTGAATATTATACCATACTCTTTCAAATATCGCAAGTGTTTTTTGCTATACTTTTTAAGTTTTTTTCAATTCTAACGAAAAAAGTCGGCAAGACTACCGACTTTTTAAAGAATTTATTTCTTAATTAAGCTTTCGCCCGTCATTTCTTTGGGTTGGGGAAGCTTCATAAGGTCGAGCAAAGTGGGGGCAAGGTCAGCCAAAACGCCATCTTCGCGTAAGGTTACGTTCTTATATTCTTCGGAAACTAAAATCACGGGGACGGGGTTGGTTGTATGTTGCGTGAACGCGCCTACGCCGTCGTCCGCGAGCATTTGGTCGGCATTGCCGTGGTCTGCCGTCACGATTGCGCTACCGCCCATCGCAAGAATTTTATCCGTTACCTTCTTTACGCACTCGTCAACCGCGTGAACGGCTT
This sequence comes from Clostridia bacterium, assembly GCA_017504465.1. GTDB lineage: Bacteria > Bacillota > Clostridia > Christensenellales > Borkfalkiaceae > Scatosoma. The sequence goes on from JAFVRE010000012.1 coordinate 8,840, forward strand.
TCATAGCCGCTTCCATAACACCCGTGTGACCGACCATGTCACAGTTTGCGAAGTTTAAGATAACGACGTCGTATTCACCCTTGTCAAGTTCTTCAAGAACCTTTTCGGTTACCGGATACGCGCTCATTTCAGGTTGAAGGTCGTAAGTGGCAACCTTCGGGGAAGGGATAACGATACGCGTGTCTCC
>JAFVRE010000013.1 GCA_017504465.1 Clostridia bacterium
ATTATGACTAATTCTTTTGAAATTTGTATGTCGAAATTTATGGCTCGTTATGTTTCTTGTGAGTTAAAAGAAGCAATTGAATCAAAAAAAATCGAGGGAATGGACAATATTTACCAAGGCTACAGCCAGCATAACGTAAATGGTTGCGGGTTCCCGTTAAGACCTTTACACAATTCTTTTGAAAATGGTTGGGCTGGATACAATCGTCCTTGGTGGATAGAGAAAGATCTGCCGAAGGCTGATTTAGTTTATCTTAGGCAAAGAGATGACAAGTTTTATCCGGTTTTTGCCGAGAAACATTCTATTGCGTTAAATTATTTGTTTCGTCAACCTAGATATGAAACTAAAGGCGTGGAATTAATTAGGAATGCAAAAAAAGCCTTAAAAACTATAAAAGATGGAGAATTGGTTGACGCTTATGCTGAATTTTGCGTACATACAGAAGAGCTTTTTAACAAAGTAGTAGATTATGGCTACGGAAAATATATTCTCATAAGAGAAGGCTGGACTTCGACTGCTCAAGTGTGTACGGGAACCCGTACAGTTTCTAAACCTACGGGTAATTACGTATTACGTCCAGACGCACATTACGGCAGTAATTCCTATACCTTGAAGGCGGAAACTTCAAGTAAAATCGAAAAGGTTTACGGAACGGTCACACGGAAGGAATCAGCAATTTATCACCTTCATCAAAATTGTTGGTTTGTTCCTATTGACAAAGAAGAAAAGGAGCGTTTTTTAACTGTTATTAAAAATCAAGAAGAGATAGTTGCTCTTAATGAGCAAGTTTCTCGTATGGGCATTTTTGACGGTAAGAAGAAAAAGCGGATTTTGGCGTCGATAGAGAGTATGTTGGAGTATGCTTATTTGGTTGTTGCGAAAGCCTGCGTAGATCGAAACAGAGATTTTTATCAAGACGATATGATAAAAGCCGACAACGTTATTGCTGAGACGGAAAGAGAAGTCGTAAAGTTTAAAGAGGAATTGCGCGGAATAGCTAAGACGGCGAAGAAATATGAAGAGGTTAAACAAAAATTACTTATAAGTGAAACCCTTTTGAAAGACGTTATTAAATTAAAGGATGAAATGGTAAAACAAATTCCTTTGATCGAAAAAGAAATAGCCGAATTAGATAAAAGCTTAAAGTCTTTCGTTTTTTAATTCCATAGGAACAACGAAAAGCACAGGGCAAACCTGTGCTTTTTTAATCGGAAAAATAAAAACTCCCCGAAATATCTCGGGGAGTAAAAATTATATTTTCTTTTTTAGTTCGCGGACTGCGTTTTGCAAGAAGTATTCCGCCGTAGTGCCTTTGCGAATAAGCTGAATTGCCTCTTCACTTGAACACCACTTCGCCTCGGCTATTTCGTTTGTGTTCATTTTGATTTCTTTATCTTCAACAACAACGATGAAATTCAGCATCAATACGTCGTTTTTCTCATAGTAGCGCGAGGACATATACTTCGCTTTTACCACGTTTAAACCAAGCTCTTCCTTGATTTCCCTCGGAATCGCCTTTTCTGCGTTTTCGCCCTTTTTCACGTAGCCGGCAAAGAGAATAAAATCTTGATCGTCAACGTGCTTTGCAAGTAAAACTTTGTCTTGCGCACGGTTGGTTACAACCATTGATACAGCTACGCTAAATTGCGGGAACATATAGTCGGCGCAAGTCGAGCAATAGGGGATTAACCCCTCGTTTTCACAAAACCTCAAAGAAAGTTTCTGGCCACAATGTCTGCAATACATAAAAACCACCTTTCGTAAAGGCTGAACCCCCTCATCATTCACACCCGTTACGCTTGTTTTTAGCTCGCAAAAAAGCAATCTTTCTTGCAAACCCATCATTATAATACGCCTTTTTTTTTCCTTTGTCAATAGCCTTTTGCCAAGTTTTTACCGACTTTTTTCACTTTTTTTGCGATTTTTTCCATTTTTAATATTTTTTTTATAAAATCACTTGACAATGCTCATTCAATATGATATCATTTTAATATCAAAAGCATAAAGGAGAGAAAAATATGTTAAAGATAGAAAGCTTTACGAAGACGTACAAGGGCGGGAAACGCGCAGTGGACGGGCTTAGTTTAGAGGTAAAGGCGGGGGACATATACGGCTTTATCGGTCATAATGGCGCGGGGAAGACGACGACCTTGAAGTGCGTAGCGGGCATTCTTGATTTTGACGAAGGCGAGATATTTATCGACGGGAAATCGATTAAAACGCAAGATATTGAGTGTAAAAAGGTGCTTGCGTACATTCCCGACAATCCTGATCTTTACGATTATTTAACGGGTGCGCAATACTTAAATTTTATCGCGGACGTATATGGCGTCGGCGCGGAAGAGCGCGCGAAAAGGATAGAGCGTTTTTCCAAGGATTTTGAGATTTACGAATGGCTTGGGGATTTAATTTCGGCGTATTCGCATGGTATGCGGCAAAAGTTGGCGATTATTTCCGCGCTCTTGCATGAACCCAAGCTTTTGATTTTAGACGAGCCGTTTGTGGGGCTTGATCCCAAAGCGGCGTTAAAACTGAAAGAGCTTATGCGCGAACGTTGCGCGGCAGGCGGAGCGATTTTCTTTTCTACACACGTGCTTGAAGTTGCGGAAAAGCTGTGTAATAAGATCGCAATCATCAAAGACGGAAAACTCGTCGTTTTGGGAGAAACGGAGGCTTTGACGGACGGTAAATCGCTTGAAAGCGTATTTATGGAGGTTGTAAACGTTGATTAAGTCTATTTTTCTATTGACGAAATTACAAATCCGTAACCTGTTCGGGTTTAACGAGGCACGGTTTGCGCGCGATCCGAAGAAGAAAAAGCGTGTGAGAACTACGATTGCCGCCTTTTTAATTCTCGGCGCAGTGCTTTTCTTTTATGCGGCGGGTTTGAGTTTCGCGCTTGCGAGTTTTGGTTTTTCCGAAGTTGTACCGACGTACTTAGGGCTTCTTGTGTTCGGGCTCGTGTTCGGGCTTGGAATTTTTCGCGCAGGGAGTATTTTCGACGTAAAATCGTATGAAAAACTTGCCGTTTTGCCCGTTTCCAAGACTGCGATTGTTGCGAGTAAATTTTTAACTCTTTACGTGACGAATTTCTTGTTTGCATTCGTAGTAGCGACGAGCGGGGCGATTGCAACCGTCTTTGCCGTTGGGTTTGACTTGTGGTTTATTCTTTCGACAATTTTATCGAGCGTATTTTTACCGCTTTTTCCCATGACGCTTGCGCTCCTAATCGGTTCGGTCATTTACGCGGTCTCAAGCCGTTTTAAAAAGAATAATCTGCTCAGTACGCTGCTCACTTGTATTTTCGTTTTTGCGATGATGCTTTTGCCCGCGTCGCTTGAGACGGATATGCCCGATTCCGAACTAATCGGCGGGATAGCTTCTATGCTTTCTTCGCTGCAAAGGGTACTGTTGCCTTTGGCTTGGTTGGGGGCAGGTACGAGAGTTTCGGGGATAGGTTACTATTTATTATTTATTTTTAGTTCGGTTGGGGTATTTGCGGCGTACTCTTTTGTAGTGGGGAAATTCTATAAAAATATTTGTTCCGCTTTGTCGGCTAAAGCCGCAAACGCAAGCTTTAAAGGCACGGAAAAGGTTTCCCGCAAACCGCTCTTTGCTTTGTATTTTCGTGAGCTTAAGAGGTATATGTCTTGCTCCATTTATTTTATGAACACAGCAATGGGGAATATTCTTGCCATTATAGCGTCTATATCTATGCTTTTTATGGGCGCGGACGAGTTTTTAGTTGAGACGGGAATCCCGAGCGCTATAATTTCTAAGCTCGCGCCGTTTTTGATCGCTATGATTAACCTTCTTTCTCCATTGACGGCTTGCGCGATCTCGATCGAAGGCAAGGGTTGGGAGCTTACCAAGAGCTTGCCGTTGCCTACAAAAACGGTTATGAACGCTAAGCTTTTATTGCAACTGACCTTCTCGATTCCAGCTTCGATTATTTCCTGTATTTGCATAGGGGTTGCCCTTAAAATAAGCGGTTGGAACTTATTATGGCTTTTTGTTGTTCCGCTTGTTTTGTGTCTGTTTAGCGCGGTATCTGGATTGTACGTAAATGCGAAAAATCCTTGCTTTACGTGGGATAACGAATCTGTTCCTGTCAAACAAAGCAGCGCGGTTTTAATTTCAATGCTGATTGCTTTGGCATCGGGGATAGTACCCATGTTGTTAATCGCGATTATTCCAACTCAGTTCAGCGGGCTTGCCGTTTTTGTGGTCGTTGGCGCTGTATGCGCGGTTGGCGAGGCGCTGTACAAAAAATTGACTTCTATGCGTTTAAACGATATTGATGAAAAATAGGAGGGAGTATGAAAAACATTATTGAAATTAAAAACTTGAAAAAAAGTTTTGGCGAAATCCGCGCCGTTGACGATTTGACTTTCTCGGTGCGCGAAGGGGAACTGTTTGCGTTTTTAGGCGAAAACGGCGCAGGGAAATCGACGACCATCTCCATTTTTTGCGGTCAATTACAAAAAGATGGGGGGCAGGTATGGATTGACGGCGAAAATTTAGATGAAAATCTTAATGTAATTAAGTCCAAACTCGGCGTTGTTTTTCAAAACTCCGTACTCGACAAACAGCTTACCGTCTATGAAAATTTAGAGCATCGCGCCTCGCTTTACGGTATTTTTGGCGAGGAGTTTAAAAAGAGAATGGACGAGTTGAATGGACTTTTAGAGCTCGACGAATTATTAAATCGTCCGCTGGGTAAATTGTCGGGCGGACAGCGCCGTCGGATCGATATAGCCCGCGCGCTAATCCACGAACCGAAAATTCTCGTTTTAGACGAGCCGACGACGGGCTTAGATCCGCAAACGCGGAAATCTGTTTGGGAAGTTATAGAAAAGCTGAGAAAGGAAAAAGGCTTGACGGTTTTCCTTACCACGCACTATATGGAAGAGGCCGCAGAAGCCGATTATATTGTAATTCTCGACCGCGGTAAAATTTGCGCGGAAGGCACTCCGCTCGCGCTTAAAAACGCATACGTAAAAGATTTTATCATTCTTTATAACGTGAGCGAAGAACAGGCTAAAAAGCTTGAAAGGCCGTACCTGCCATTGCGCGACGGGTATAAAATTGAAGTGGAAAGCGTTTGTGTAGCAACAAAACTTATTTTAAGTTATCCCGAAATATTCGTCGATTACGAAATCATGAAAGGGAAAATGGACGACGTGTTTTTATCGGTTACAGGCAAAACGCTTGAAGGAGGAAAGGTATGAAACAAATAATCAGTTTAACCAAACGCAACGTGAAGCTGTTTTTTAAGGATAAGAGCTTGTTTTTTGTGTCGCTGATTACGCCCATGATTTTGCTTGTTCTATACGTAACCTTTTTAGGCAACGTTTACAAGGATTCCCTGCTTGCGAACTTAAACGGTTTGGTTTTATCGGATAAGGTAGTAGGTGGATTTGTCGGCGCTCAGCTTTGTTCGTCCATTTTGTCGGTATCCTGCGTAACGGTTGCGTTTTGCTCGAATATGCTCATGGTGCAGGATAAAGCGAGTGGCGCGCTCGCCGATTTAACCGTTTCTCCCGTGAAAAGAGAAAAGTTGGGAATCGCTTACTTTTTAGCCACCGAATTAACGACGCTTATCGTAGCGGGGTTCGCGCTTGTCGCAAGCTTTGTCTTCCTTGCTATTCAAGGCTGGTTTTTATCGTTTACGGACGTGCTTTTACTTATTTTGGACGTTCTTTTACTCACTACGTTCGGCACGTTGTTGTCTTCAATCGTCAACTCGTTTTTAAGCACGCAAGGTCAAATCTCAGCGGTTGGAACGATGGTATCGTCAGGGTACGGATTTATCAGCGGCGCGTACATGCCCCTGTCGCAGTTCGGTGAAGGCTTAAGAAAGGTGCTTGGATTTTTCCCGGGCACGTACGGTACGTCTCTGCTCAGAAATCACGCCATGCGCGGTGTCTTTTCTGAAATGCAAGAGCAAGGCATGCCCGCGCAGCTTGTGGAAGAAGTAAAGACGGCGTTCGACTGTAATTTATATTTCTTTGAGAACAAAGTGGAGCTTTGGGTAACCTTTGCGGTAATCCTTGGTACGGTAGCGGTGCTTTTTGCGGTGTACTTGTTGATTATGAAATCACAAAACGCAAAACGCGGAAAATAAAACGCGGAAATATCCTTTAGAACGTGACGTTACGGTTTTCCTTTCCGAAAACCGTAACTTTTTTATAAGAAATTATAGGAAAATATTTTATAATTATAATAAAATATATCTTCAAAAAGTTGACGAGGGAAAAAAATAAGAGTATAATAATCTAAGTAGCGTCGCCAAATTTAAACGCAAAGGCGCATAAGGAGAAAAAAGTATGTTGATGGACGCGATCATCAAGCCTGCAAGAGAAAAGGGCTTGGATTTAGTTAGAAAAGAAGTTCCGCAAATCGGTTTTGGGGAAGCGCTTGTGAAAATTCACTACACGGCAATTTGCGGTACGGACGTACATATCTACGACTGGAACGAATGGGCGCAAAACACAATCAATCCTCCCATGACAATCGGTCACGAATTCGTCGGTGAAATTGTAGAAATCAAAGCCGCGGACGATACGTTCAAAGTTGGCGATATCGTTTCAGCGGAGGGGCACGTAGTTTGCGGAAAGTGCCGTAACTGTCGCGCAGGCAAGAAACATCTTTGCCCGAATACGAAAGGAATCGGCGTCAATCGTGACGGTATTTTCGCGGAATACGCGCGTATCCCCGTTTCAAATCTTTGGCTTTGCGACACGAAAAATATCCCCGAAAAGATGTATGCGATCTTCGATCCTTTGGGCAATGCTACGCATACCGCGCTCAAATACGGTATGGTAGGCGAGGACGTGCTCATTACAGGCGCAGGTCCCATCGGGATTATGGCGGCGGCTATTTGCCGTCACGTCGGCGCGAAAAACGTTGTTTTGACGGACATTAGCGATTATAGATTAGAGCTTGCAAAACAGGTATGTCCTTCGATTACGACGATAAATACCAAGGAAAGACGCATTAAAGATTTACAACAAGAAATCGGTATGCTCGAAGGCTTTGATATCGGTTTGGAGATGAGCGGAAGTCCGATCGCTTTCAACGAAATGATCGACAATATGATTATGGGCGGTAAGATCGCCATGCTTGGCGTTCAAGGCAACAGCACGACGATTGACTGGAACAAAGTTATTTTCAATATGCTCACAATCAAAGGTATTTACGGAAGAGAAGTCTTTGAAACTTGGCATAAGATGACCGCAATGCTTAGTTCGGGATTAGATATCTCGAAGATTATTACGGCGGAATTGCCTTATACCGACTTTGAAAAGGGTTTTGAAATGATGCACAGAGGAAAATCGGGTAAAGTAATTTTGGACTGGAGAAAATGAGATGATAGATAAGAAATATTTTCAAGACATTTTAGACGACATTAAAGCAAGCGGACTTTGGAAAGAAGAACGCATCATCACTACGCCTCAAAGCGCGTGTATCGACACGACAAAGGCGGACGGCGTTTTGAATTTTTGCGCAAATAACTATTTAGGTCTTTCCAACAACGAAGAACTTAAACAAGCTGCGATTGAGAGCTATGAAAAGTACGGCTACGGTCTTTCCAGTGTACGTTTTATTTGCGGAACACAAACCATTCATAAACAACTCGAAAATAAGATTTCCGAGTTCTTAGGCACGGAAGACACCATTTTGTACAGCAGCTGCTTCGACGCAAACGGCGGTCTGTTTGAAACGATTACGACCAAGGAAGACGCGATCATCTCCGACGAATTAAACCACGCCAGCATTATCGACGGCGTTCGCCTTACCAAAGCCACCAAGTACCGTTATAAAAACAACGATATGGCGGATTTGGAAGCAAAGCTCCAAGAGGCAGACGCAAACGGCGCGAAACATAAAGTAATCGTAACGGACGGCGTATTCTCTATGGACGGTATTATCGCAAATCTAAAAGGGGTGTGCGATTTAGCGGATAAATACAACGCGCTCGTGGTCGTGGACGACAGCCACGCAACCGGTTTTGTCGGCGATACGGGTAGAGGTACTCCCGAATACTGCGGCGTACAAGGCAGGGTAGATATTATCACGGGTACGTTCGGTAAAGCGCTTGGCGGCGCAAGCGGCGGCTTCACGAGCGGTAGAAAGGAAATTATTGACTTGCTCCGCCAAAGAAGTAGACCGTATTTGTTCTCGAACACGGTAGCGCCTGCTATTTGCGCAACGACGCTCAAAGTGTTAGAAATGATTTCTTCGGATACAAGCCTTCGCGATAAGGTTATGGAAAACGCAAAGTATTTCAGAAGCGAAATGGAAAAGAACGGTTTTGATTTAGCGGGTAAAGACCACGCAATCGTACCCGTAATGCTCTACGACGCGGTTTTGAGTCAAAAAGTAGCAGAAAAAATGCTCGAAAAGGGCATTTACGTAACCGGGTTCTTCTATCCAGTAGTGCCCAAAGACAAGGCGAGAATCAGAACGCAAATGTCCGCAGGACATACGAAAGAAGATATCGATAAATGCGTGCAAGCGTTTGTCGAATGTAAAAAAGAACTCGGCTTTTAAGCTTTAAAGTTGCATAAAAAACATGAAAAGACGACCGAATAGGTCGTCTTTTCTGTTTTTTAGATTTCGATATTCATCTCACTCATTTTTTGCCGTATAGTTTTGTACGCGAGCGTAGGCTCGATAACGTCAAGTACAGCCGCTTCAAACGGGCAAATTCCGTCTCCTTGCCGATTTATGATATTCTCCACAAGCGCGTCGTATTCTACGAAAATAGCGTGTTCATTCAATACCTGTATGGCAGCTTTGCTGATAACGCGGGCATATACGGCTTTCACGCCGAGAAGAACGTATAAAAACGCCGTTGCTTTTCCGACCACTTTGTCGGCAGCGGAGAAAGCTGAGTAACTTTGTTCGTTTTCAATGCACGCAATTAGCGGCGCAACGCCGCGGCGCGTAGAGGTAAAAAGCATATCGTCTTGGCAGAGAACACAGGTATAATTCTTTTCGTTCAATACTTTTTTGGCTTGATTTAAGTCTTTCATTATTTCAGCCTTTCCACGAAATCCGTCATCATTTCACTGATTTTTATAGTTTGCGGGCATACAGCTTCGCAAGCTCGGCAGCCAAGACATGCGGACGGCTTTTTGTCGTCTGGAAGAGAAGCAATCACCATAGGCGCTAAAAATCCACCGCCAAAATAGGAATGTTCGTTGTACAGCTCAATGAGCGCAGGAATATCAAGCCCCATAGGACAGTGGTCCGTGCAGTAACGGCAAGCAGTGCAGGGCAAAGTATTTTTTGCGGTCATAGCCTTCGCAACGTCTAAAAGGACGTTCATTTCGCGCTCGGTCAAGGGGGAACAGGTTTCATAGGTGGCAATGTTTTGCTTAAGCTGTTCCATATTAGACATTCCTGAAAGGGTTACTGTAACGGTAGGGATAGACTGTAAAAAACGGAATGCCCATTCAACTACGCTCGTTTCAGGCCGCAAGCACTTTAAAGTGTTCGCAAATTCAGGCTCTATCGTAGCGAGTTTACCGCCGCGAACGGGCTCCATAACCCAAACAGGTATATTCCATTCCTTTAAAAGTTCAACTTTTGCCTTAGCGTTTTGCATTTTCCAGTCCAGCCAATTAAGCTGAATTTGGCAAAACTCCATATCTTTCCCGTAAGCATCAAGAAAACGCTTCATAGTATCGAGATTTCCGTGCGTAGAGAACCCAAGATGGCGAATACGCCCGTTTTTCTTTTGCTTGATTAAGTATTCGTATATCCCGTATTTTTCGTCAAGATAGGCGTCAACGTTCGCTTCGCATACGTTATGGAACATATAAAAATCAAAATATTCAACACCGCATTTTTTGAGTTGCGTTTCAAAAATTTCCTCAACCTTATCCATATTTTTAAGGTCGTAGCCGGGGAATTTGGTTGCAAGATAAAAACTTTCGCGGGGATACTCTCCAAGTACTTCGCCCATTACTTTTTCCGAGTTTCCGCTATGATATCCCCAAGCCGTGTCGTAATAATTCACACCCTTTTCCATAGCATAAGCTATCATTTCCCGCACAGCGTTTTTATCGATATCGTTCGTGCCGTTAATCAGCGGTAAACGCATCGTGCCCATGCCAAGCGCTGAAAGTTTTACGTTTTGGAAATCGCTATAAATCATAATCTTTACTCCTTAAATTATAGTCAAAATAAGTTTTTAGTTGTTTTTGGAGAATGCTCGCTTCGCCTTGAATATTTTTATGAAGTGAACGGCAAAAATAATCAAATAAATGACCGCGGTGGACGAGCAATAACCGCCAAAATCTAACAGGACGTCGTCAAACGAACAATATCTGCCTTGGGTGAAGATAGGAAGCTGCAAAATTTCAGTCAAGCCCGCAACGGCAAAGCCTGCAATAAGGCATACAACCAAACTCCAAACCTTACCTTTCGTGCTCTTAGAAAAGAGCATAAAATAGCTAAAGCTTGCAAAAATACCAAGCACCAAGAATGCCCCGAAATGCCCGAGTCCCTTTCTAACTAATCGATAGAAGTTTTCAATCGTATCGCTTATCGTGAGCCTGTTAACCGTTAAATTTATGCTTGTTTGGACGCTTTCGTCTTCATAAGAACTCGTGACGGTAATGGTAACGGAACCGGGTTTAAGCGCCATAATTGCGCCGTCTTCACTAACCGACGCGATAGAGGGATCGGACGAAGAATAAGTAACGGACAAAACAGTTGCGTCTTCCTCTAAAATCCCTTTAATTTTCCCTGCTTTACCTTCTTTCAAGCTATAACCGCTTTCAGTTTTTGTTAAATCTTCCGTGTCAAGAGTTATGACGGAAGAAAGTTTTTCTTTTACGGTGAAAGTTATGTAATCCTCAAAATCGTAATTGTTACAAGCCGCGGTTATGGTAACGCTGCCAGCCTTTAAGAATGAAACTAATCCTTTTTGAGAAACAGTTGCGATGTTTTTATCCGAACTCGTCCAAGACAAACTGTCTGAAGCGTCTTTTGGGGTTAAAACCGTGGTAAGAGTAGCGCTATCCCCAACGCGAACTGTGGTCGCACAGTCAAGGATTTTAATTGATTCAACGGGGATAATCGGAGTAGTCAGTTTAGGTAAAACTTCAATCTCAACAACGGACGAAAGCGAAGTGTTTACGGTAGAAACCACCTTGATCTTAGCTTTCCCTTCAGCAATCGCAGTTATTTTTCCCGATTTATTCACAGTTAGAATCTTCTTATTCAAAGATTCCCACGTGACGGACGTTTGCGAGCAATTTGTAGGCGTAAATTTAATATCCAAACGATGTGACTGACCAACCCGAATTTCTTTGGGAAGGTTTGTTATTTTCAACGAAACAATTTCAATCTCCACAACCGAAACAGATACGGAAAAAGTTATTTGATCATTTTCCTGAGAAGCAATGGTAATAGTCGCGTCGCCTAAGGCGAGAGCTTGGAGCTTTCCGTTGGAATTAACTTTAACAACGCTTTCATCAGAAGAAGAATAGGTCAGTGCCTTATTGCTCGCATTTTGAGGCAAAACCTTGGTTGCAAGGGTTGACGACGAACCGAGCGGCAACTCTGCAGGAAAAACGGAAATTTTCTTTTTACCCACTTTAATGGAAGTTATTTCTACGGAAGTAACAGGCACTATTTCAACAATAGGCTTAGAGACGTCGGTTACAATTTCGTCAATCTTATCCCCAACGCTATTGCTTATGTCCGAAGACTTATTTGCCGGGGTTAAAGCTTGTACGCATAAAATAACGGTCAATCCTACGTATGCACAAATACAGCAAACGGTGAATAATATTCTAAATATACGAGCTGATTTTGTCTGTTTTTTCATAATAGTTGCCTTTTTTCGTAGCGTATGAACTAAGTTTGGTGTTTTATCTAATACATTGTACTCAAATTTTACAAAAAGCGGTCTGCAATACTTTGCAGACCGCTGAATGGTACCCCCAACAGGAATCGAACCTGTAATTGCCCCTTAGGAGGGGGCTGTTATATCCATTTAACTATGAAGGCGTAATATCCATAAGAACGGCTTATAGCTACCATAAAATTACCTTACCATTATACTACTTTTTTGCAAAAAAATCAAATGTTTTTATAACTTTTTTTAATTTTGGCTGTAAAATTCTTGCAAATCGAAAAAAAAGATGATATTATATTAAAGGATTTATTTTTTCGATTATTAAACGCATAAAAAATATAAGGAGAAAACAGAATGACCTACGTACAAAGAGTGCTGGAAGATTTGAAACAACGCAATCCGGGCGAAAAGGAATTTCACCAAGCAGCAACGGAAATTTTACTTACCCTTGAGCCTGTTATCAATGCTCATCCCGAATATCAAAAGGCGGCTTTGCTTGAACGCTTCACCGAGCCTGAGCGCACCGTTTTATTCCGTGTGCCTTGGGTTGACGACAACGGCAACGTACACGTAAACAAGGGTTATCGTGTTCAATTTAACAGTGCTATCGGACCATATAAGGGAGGGCTTCGTTTTCATCCGTCGGTAAATCTTTCGGTCATCAAATTCTTAGGGCTTGAACAAATCCTTAAAAACAGTCTTACGGGTTTGCCTATCGGCGGTGGCAAAGGCGGTTCGGATTTTGATCCAAAAGGAAAATCTGACAGAGAAATTATGGCGTTTTGTCAAAGTTTCATGACCGAGCTGTTCCGTCATATCGGCGCGGATACCGACGTACCTGCAGGCGATATCGGCGTTGGCGCGAGAGAAGTGGGATATCTTTTCGGACAATATAAACGTATTCGCAACGAACACGTAGGCGTATTGACGGGCAGAGGTCTTTCTTACGGCGGTTCGCTTATGAGAAAGGAAGCAACGGGCTACGGGCTTGTGTACATGACGGCGGAAGCTATGAAACAACGCGGAGAAACGTTTGAAGGCAAAGTTACGGTAATCTCCGGCAGCGGCAACGTAGCTATCTACGCGTGCGAGAAAGCGCAAGAGCTTGGCGCAAAGGTGGTAGCCATGTACGACTCTAACGGGTATATTTACGATCCAAACGGCATCAAACTTGACGTTATAAAACAGATTAAAGAAGTGGAAAGAGGACGTATTAAGGAGTACGCAGACCGCGTTGCAGGCGCTACTTACAGTGAAGGCTGTAAAGGTATTTGGACGATTCCTTGCGAGGTTGCATTGCCTTGCGCTACGCAAAACGAAATTGACGAAGAAAGCGCGAAATCGCTTATTGCAAACGGCGTGAGATACGTAGGCGAAGGCGCAAATATGCCTTCCACACTCGAAGCAATTTCCGCGTTCCAAAACGCCAACGTAATTTTCCTTCCTGCAAAGGCGGCAAATGCAGGCGGCGTTGCAACGAGCGCACTTGAAATGGCGCAATCCTCGGGCAGACTGTTCTGGTCGGCGGAAGAAGTGGACGCAAAATTGAAAACGATTATGGTAAATATCTATCATAACGTAGATAAAGCAGCGAAGAAATACGGCTATGAAGGTAACTACGTAATGGGCGCGAATATCGCAGGCTTTGAAAAGGTAGCGGAAGCAATGATGGCGCACGGAATCGTGTAAAGAGTAGCATAAAAACGATAAAATTTTGATAAAAATCCTCAAATGGGCGGTAGGCAGCGAAAGCGGTTTGCCGCCCAATCTTTTGCTTGTTTTTAAGAATTGAGTTTTTTTTCATAAAACACTTGAAAAAATCCGTAAAATATGGTATAATAACTATTCATGGCGAACGTCTGAAAATTAAAAAGGTTAAAAGGAGACAGGCGTATGGCGAAATACGAAACTCTTTTACAAGATTTTAATAGACAAATGAACGCAGAATGTGCAAACGGCGGATTCGTCAATCTTACCTTCGACGAAAAAACAGCCCGCCGTCGCCTGCCGGAGCAAGATACGCGCGGTTGGTACACTCCTTTTTCGAGTGATATCAACAAAATTATGCACAGCTCGGAGTTTAGCCGTTACGCAGATAAAACGCAGGTTTTCTCGCTGTTTAAAAACGACGATATGACTCGTCGCAGTTTACACGTACAGCTTGTTTCAAGAATTGCAAGAACAATCGGCGCGGCGTTGCATTTGAATTTGGATTTAATAGAAGCAATAGCACTCGGTCACGATATCGGACACCCCGCATTCGCGCACACGGGCGAATCGTTGCTAGATAAGCTGTATTTTAAAAACACGGGTAGAAGATTTTTGCATAATATCCATTCGGTCAGAGTGTTGGATAAATTGCATTGTTATAACTTAAATTTGGAAGTGTTGAACGGAATCGCAGCGCACAACGGCGAGTTGGAGCTTGAAGAATACCGTCCCGTACCCATTAAAGACTTTGACGAGTTTGATAAAATCATCGAAAAATGCTATCAAGACAGAGCGTTTGCGGATAAAATTATGCCCTGCACGCTCGAGGGCGCAGTCGTTCGAATTTCAGACATTATCGCCTATCTTGGCAAGGATAGACAGGACGCAATTTTAGCTAAAGCGGTTACACAAGAAGACTTTGAAGACACGGTAATCGGTGCAACCGAACGCGAAATGGTCAATAATTTAATGGTCAACGTCATTGAAAACAGTTATGGAAAGCCTTATATCAAGCTGGATTTAGAGCATTTTGAAGCGCTTAAAAAAGCGAAAAAGGAAAATTACGCGAAGATTTACAACAAGGCAGGTAAGCATACGGGGCTTGGCGACGTGATTGAGCCCATGATGCAAAACGTTTACGGTCAGCTTTTAGACGACGTAAAAAACGGCGTACAAAGCTCGCCCATTTTCAAGTACCACGTGTCTTACGTAAACAAGACCGGCTACGCGGGAAAAACGCCTTATGAAAAGGAAGAGCCCAACCAGCTCGTAGTCGATTATATCGCAAGTATGACGGACGATTATTTCATTGAATTGCACCAACTTCTTTTCAAAGACTCTCCGTATAAAGTAAATTATCGCGGGTATTTCGACGAATAAAGAATAAAGACAAAAGAGAAAGGAGAATCATATGTTCGAGCAAGCCTTGGCAGAACTTGAAAAATACGACACAGTTATTATCCATAGACATTCCAAGCCCGACGGCGACGCGCTTGGCAGTCAAATCGGTCTGTATCATATCATCAAGGACAATTACCCGACAAAACGAGTATATATGGTAGGGGACGAAGCGAAACGCTATGCGTTTATGGACGATTCCATTATGCACGAAATAGCCGATGAGCTCTACGACGGTGCGCTCGCGTTCATTCTCGATTGCGGTTCGGCAAGTTTGATTTGTGACGACCGCTACCAAAAAGCCGCTAAAACGATTAGATTTGATCATCACACGTATAGTGAAAAAATAGCGGATATAGAAGTCGTACAAACGAGCTATGAAAGCTGTTGCGGATTGGTGACGGAGTTCGCGTTGGAAAGCGGATTAAAGCTTTCTTCGCGCTCAGCAAAAGCCTTATATACCGGCATGGTAACCGATTCAGGTAGATTTCGTTACGATTCAACCACTTCGAATACCTTTCGTTTGGCGTCCGAGCTTTTAAAACAAGAATTTAGCATTAGTTCCGTTTACACAGAGCTGTACGCGGACGATTTCAAATTCGTCAAGCTCCGCGCGCAATTCGTTTTAAAAATTCAGTTTACCGATTATAAAGTCGCGTATATCTATACGACAAAGGAAGAATTCCCGACGTATGAATCGGACTCCTTCACCATTTCACGCGGAATGGTCAATACCATGTCCGAGTTGAAAGGGGTAAACACATGGGTAAACTTTACGGAAACGGACGAGGGCGTTCTCGTTGAAATCCGTTCCAACAAATACAATATCAATCCGATAGCAGTCAAATACGGCGGCGGCGGACACGCCAAAGCGAGCGGCGCGTGCGTAAAAGATAAAGCGACTGCAATGGCGCTTTTGGAAGATTTAAACGCGCTTGATAAACAATCCGAGCAATAACTTACGAGGGAAAAACAATGAACGAGAATATGCAAATAATTTTAAACAAGATAAAGGAATACGACAAAATTTTAATTTTCCGCCACTTCCGTCCCGACGGCGACGCGATCGGCTCAACAAAGGGGCTTGCGGAAATTTTAAAACTCACTTATCCCGAAAAGAAAATCTATCTTCAAAACTGCGATTTTTCAGATTATTTGGCGTTCTTAGGCGGTGAAGACGAACTTCTCCCCGACGAAGAGTATTCCGATGCTTTGGGGCTTTGTATGGACACCGCGACGGAAAAACGTCTTTCCAACCAAAAATATAAGCTCTGCAAAGAGCTCGTTAAATTAGATCATCATATTCCCGTGGAGAGCTATGGCGATTATCAATGGGTAGAAGAAGAACGCTCGTCCACTTGCGAAATGGTCGCAAAATTCTACGACACGTTTAAAAATGAGCTGAAAATAAACAAGCAAGCCGCAACGTATATCTACGCGGGTATGGTAACCGATTCAGGTCGGTTTAGATTCCGCGACGTTTCAGGCGAAACCATGCGCCTTGCAGGTCTTATGCTCGAACAGGGCATCGACACCGATACGCTGTATGCGAATTTATATTTGAAGGATTTTAACGAATTTAAGTTCGAATCCTACGTCTATAAGAAAATGAAAATCACCGAAAACGGTGTAGCGTATCTATACGTCGATAAGCGCATGCAAAAGAAATTCAAGCTCTCAAGAGAATCGGCGAGCGCGTCCGTTTCGTATATGGAAAAAATCAAAAACTCGCTTATTTGGATCGCGTTTATCGAAAACGAAGACGGCAGTATCAGGGTAAGACTTCGTTCCCGTTTCGTAACGGTCAGCGAGCTTGCTGAACGCTATGAAGGCGGCGGCCACGCCTGCGCAAGCGGCGCTACAGTGTACTCTAAATCGGAGCTGAAAAAACTTGTAAACGACGCGGACGAATTACTCAAAAAATATAAGGAAGAACACGACGGATGGCTTTAAAAATATTGATAACAAACGACGATGGCGTAAACGCGCACGGCATAAAATTGCTTGCGAAATGGGCAAAACAATTTGGCGAAGTGACGGTTGTCGCACCCAAATCCGAGCAAAGCGGTAAAAGCCAAGGTATAGAATTTGTCAAACCCGTAGAAATAAAAGAAGTTCCGTTTTTAGACGGCGTAAAGGCGTATAGCGTGGATTCCACGCCTGCCGACTGCGTAAGGTTTGGCATTATAGGACTTAATAAAAAATACGATTTAGCGCTTTCAGGCTTAAACAGAGGTGAAAACGTTGGCGCGGATATCGTATATTCGGGTACGGTCGGGGCGATTTACGAATCGTCAAGACACAGCATTCCTTCAATTGCCTTTTCAACCTTCCCCGATACGCAGGACGAAGCTTGTAAATATTTCGATATGGCGTACGAATTTATCAGGCAAAAGAATTTGTTTGAAAACACGTATATGCTGAATGTAAATATCCCGGCGAACCCGAAGGGAATAAGAGTAACCAAGCAAGGTGGAATTTATTTCTCGGACGGCTTTATCAAAGCGGAAGGGGAGAATATGTACGTGCAAACGGGCGAAATCATTTCCGAAGAATGTAAAAATGATTTAGACCGCGACACCGTTGCAATCCATAACGGCTATATTTCCGTAACGCCGCTTATGATGACGAGAACGGATATGACGACCTTTGAAAAGCATAGAGAAAAATAAGAATTTCCTTTCGATGCGCGGATTTTTTCTCTGTCATTGCGAGGAATGAAATGACGAAGCAATCCCAAAGACCAAAGCGAAAACAATGCGAGATTGCCGCATTCGTGCTCTGCACTCATTCGCAATGACGCGTAAAAACTTAAAAACCG
>JAFVRE010000014.1 GCA_017504465.1 Clostridia bacterium
GAGATTATCCGATTTATCGGAAAACAGGGTGGTGATGCCGACCAACGTTTCAAGGTATGATAGGAACAGGCAACGAAGCGTAGTGTTTTACGGTCGAGTTTCGACGGAACACGAAGCGCAACTTTCGGCGCTCGAAAACCAAATGCAATGGTATGAAGACCAAGCGAGGTATCATCCAAACTGGACGGTATTAAAGCAGTACATAGACAGGGGTATTACGGGCACGCAAGCCAAAAAACGCCCTGCGTTTATGGAAATGTTGGAAGATGCCAAGCATCATAAATTTGATTTAATCGTAACGCGTGAAGTGTGCCGTTTTGCAAGAAATACGGTAGATACGCTCGTGATTACGAGACAACTCAAAGAAATGGGTATCGAAGTCTATTTCGTCGAAGATAACATTTGGACGATGGATAACGACGGGGAACTCCGTTTGACGATTATGGCAACGCTTGCGCAAGAAGAGAGCCGAAAAACGTCCGAGCGCGTTCGCGCAGGGCAAAAGATTAGCAGGGATAACGGCGTGTTGTACGGCAACGGGAATATTCTCGGTTACGATAGAGTGGGTGGTACGTACGTAATCAACGAAGAACAAGCGGAAACGGTGCGAATTATCTACGATTTGTATCTAAAAGGGTTGGGATTTAATAGAATCGTCAACGAACTTATTCGCCTTAAAAGAAAAGATTCGTCGGGGCAGGTGCGCTGGGAAGCGACGAAGGTTTGCCGAATTTTGCACAATGCGACGTATAAGGGGTATCAAGGCTATTACAAGTCGTATAAGAACAACCATTTGGAGCAAAAGACGGTAATCAACCGCGACGAAGATACCTATCTCTACGTAAAAGGCAACTTTACGCCGATTATTCCCGAAGAAGTTTGGGATAAGTGTAAGGAGATTCGAGAGAGTAAGATAAGGCTTAGAAAAACGCGAGAGGGTAAATTTGAAAAGTCGGGAATGAGAACGTCGGAAGATATTTGGGCAAAGCGTTTGCGTTGCCGTTGCGGATACCATATGCGAAAGGACGTTTGGCACCCAACGAAACACGGCTTAACGTACGGCTATAAATGCTATAACGTGTTGAATAACGGTAGCAAGAAAGTGAGAATCGAGGTCGGGCTTGACGCCGAAAAATATTGCGATATGGGCGCGATTGCCGATTGGAAACTCGATTTGATGTTTCAAAAGATACTTGACGAGTTGAATTTGCATAATAACGAGTTGGTAGATAAGGCGTATCAAAAATTTGAAGAGTGTTATACGCGAGATGTGAAAGATTTAAGACGGCTTAGGGATGCGGAAGCAAAACTTAGAAAAATTCAAATGAAGATAGAAAATTTAACGGAAATGCGTGTCAACGGGGAGATTACGAAACAGGAATTTTCTTCGATGAAAAACAAAATCAACGGCGAAATGCTTATGGCGGAAAAGGAAGTGGAAGAGGCGAAAACACTTCTTTTAGAAGAAGGTAAAATGGCGAATCCGCTTATCGACAAAGCCGATTTCAAAGATATGATAATGGAAAAATTAGACTTTTCAACGCCGATAAAGCAGTCGAATTTGGTAGAGGCGATCGTCAAGAAAATCGTGCCGAACACAACGCTGGATTTCACGTGGTATCTCAATTTGTTTCCTAGGCAAGAGGGGGACGAGGATAGGGATTATAGGGAAATAAAGACCTTTATTATCGGTTATAAAACGGCAAAAGAGTTTAGAAAGACAAGGCACACGTTGCTTCGAGAGAATCAATGGCAAGATTTGATGGTTCGAATTATGGCATAAAAGTTAAGGCATACGAGTAAAATCTCGTTTAATTATACCCGAACGGGTTTATTGTGTTAAAAGTTCAAAATATATAAACCCGATTGGGTATAATGGCTTTGAAACGCTTGACAAATGCCCCGAAAGGGTATAAAATAATAGTACTATG
The DNA here is from genome assembly GCA_017504465.1 of Clostridia bacterium. GTDB lineage: Bacteria > Bacillota > Clostridia > Christensenellales > Borkfalkiaceae > Scatosoma. The sequence continues at coordinate 1,932 of JAFVRE010000014.1, forward strand.
GAAAATATAAGCGAGTTTATAAAGCAAAAAAGAAAAGAGTTGTGCTTAACTCAAGAAGAGTTTGCTATGCGTGCAGGCTTAGGGCTTCGCTTTGTTCGAGAACTTGAACAAGGCAAGAAAACGTTGCGCCTTGATAAGGTTAATCAAGCGTTGGCGGTGTTCGGCGCGCAAGTATCGGTGGGGAGATTGAATAGCGATGAGTGATACGTATAGAACTGCCTATATTTACGTGCGAAACGTTTTTGCGGGCGTGTTGGCGGAAACGGATTACGGATATTCTTTTGCTTACGACGAAGAGTATTTGCAAACCGAAAACGCTACCGCCGTCAGTTTGACGTTACCGCTTACGGCAAATAAGTATCGGGCGAAAACGTTGTTCCCCTTCTTCGACGGGCTAATTCCCGAGGGTTGGCTACTCGATATCGTAACGCATAATTGGAAGATTTCACCGAGCGATAGGTTCGGTGTGCTTTTGGTTGCTTGCAAAGACGCGGTAGGGAACGTGAGCGTAAGAGGTGAAAAACTATGAAATGTTTATGTTGTGGTAGAGAATTTACGCCTAAAGCGTCCATAGAAGAAATGGAAAACGGTTGGCATAAAAAATGTGTAAAAGCGTTTTTCGGCGGTAGTAAGTTGCCGATATTGGATATATCCGAAGAAACGTTAAAAAGACTTGCCGAAGAAAGCACGAACAAGGGATTCACCGTTCCCGGCGTGCAAAAGAAATTGTCCTTGCATTTAACGGAGGGTGCGTCGCCAAGACTTACGCTTGTCAACTATCCTACGGGGTA
>JAFVRE010000015.1 GCA_017504465.1 Clostridia bacterium
GTCGGCGTTGACTTTACTATAACGGCAAGCGAATTATACAGCGAAGCTTACGGCGACCTTATCATAGCAATCAAGGATGAAAGCAAATTTGATTGTTCTATCGCAAAGAAATATATCGGTCAAGCAAAGGGCGATTGCTTTGTTTGCGGAAATGAAAAAGTAAGCCTTGAAAATGCGGAGAACGCGTACATGGGTACGCTTGAAGGCGTATTTTCAACCACGGCTGCGGCAGAAGGAAAGGTGGTTGACTGCGATTACACGGCAGGCAAAAAATATACGAATATTGCAACGAAGCTTGCAAAGCCGCGCGTGTTTATTCCCGTATTCCCGGGTACGAACTGCGAACTTGATACCGCGCGCGCATTCCGCCTCGCAGGCGCGGAAACGCAAACGATCGTTGTGAAAAATAGATCGGCGCAAGATATCGAAGAAAGCGTTGAAGCGATTGTAAAAGCAATTAAGCAATCGAACATTATTGCTTTCCCCGGCGGATTCTCGGGCGGGGACGAGCCTGACGGAAGCGGTAAATTTATCGCAACGACTTTCCGTAATCCGTATATTGCGGAGCAAGTAGAAGAATTGCTCAATAACCGCGACGGCCTTGCAATCGGTATTTGCAACGGCTTCCAAGCCCTTATCAAACTCGGCTTAGTGCCTTACGGTAAAGTTACTGAAATGACGTCGAACTCTCCCACACTTACCTTTAATAACATCTCTCGTCACGTTTCGACGATTGCGGATATCAGGGTGGCGTCTAATCTCTCGCCTTGGCTTTCGGCTTGCAAAGTCGGCGAAGTTTACAAAGTTCCCGTATCCCACGGCGAAGGTAAAATCGTCGCTCCGATAGACGAGCTTGAAAAGATGAAAGCGAACGGACAAATTGCCACGCAGTACGCGGATTTGAGCGGAAACGCGACCATGGTATCCCCGTTTAACCCTAACGGCTCTATTTGGGGTATTGAAGGTATTACTTCCCCCGACGGCAGAGTGCTTGGTAAAATGGGCCATGCGGAACGTATCGGCGATAACCTTTACAAGAACGTCGAAGGCAACTTCGATATGAAGATTTTTGAAAGCGGCGTTAAGTATTTCAAATAATTAGTAATCGTGTAGCCGGTATGGCGAAAACTTAATGAAAAAAGACAAATCCCTCGTGAGTGAATCCACGGGGGAAAAGTTTGGGAAAAATTATGATACCAACTATTATTATTTGCGCGATTTCCTGTATTGGACTCATCACGCTCGTGCTCGTAAAACCGTCCATAGAGTTGCGCGGCGACAAAATAAGTATATACTGGATCCCCGCTTTTTTGGGCGGGGCGCTCTTGTTAGCGTTTGGGTTATTGACCCCGCAAGAACTATGGCAGGGCTTGACGGCTTCTGGCGAAATGAATCCTATCAAGATTTTAACGCTGTTTTTGTCTTTGACTTTTTTATCGGTGTATTTAGATGAACTCGGCTTTTTTCGTCGTTTAGCTTTTTCTATGCTTCGCAATGCGCGCGGAAGTCAAATCAAACTTTTTTTATCGTTGTACGCGCTCGTATCCGCACTCACTATCTTCACGTCAAACGACATTGTTGTTCTCACGTTTACGCCGTTCATTTGTTGCTTTTGCAAGGAAGAGCGTATTAGTCCTATTCCATATTTGGTAGGGGAGTTTGTAGCGGCAAATACGTGGAGTATGGCACTCGTAATCGGTAACCCGACGAATATCTATCTTTCCGCTGTTTGCGATATCGGTTTTGGAGAATATTTTTCCGTCATGTGCCTGCCTACGCTGTTTGCAGGTTTAACGGCGCTTGGGGTATTGTATTTAATATTTAAAAAGCAACTTGCCGCGCCCTTAACTCCGCTGAATAAAACAGCGGACGTGCGTGATAAAAACCTGCTTAAAATTGGTATTGGTCATCTTGTCGGTTGTATAGTTTGTCTTGCGCTCAGCTCGTACCTGCCCCTGTCAATGTGGTTAATTGCGCTTGGTTTTTCAGGTAGTTTAATGGCATATTCGCTCGTATATTCGGTAACGAAGAAGCAGGAACCGTCAACGGGTAGACTGCTCGGTCAATCGTTTAGAAGAGAGCCATGGGAACTCGTACCGTTCGTGCTTTCCATGTTTACCCTCGTACTTGCGCTACAAAAATATTCCATCACGGACGAGATTTCAAACCTGCTTTCAGGTGGAGGGGATTTTGCGGAAATATTTAAATATGGCATAGCCTCGTTTTTAAGTGCGAACGTTATCAATAATATTCCTATGAGCGTACTGTTCGGCGGAGTTATTGAAAGTGGGGTAAGAACGAGCGCAAAGATTTACGGAGCGATAATCGGGAGTAATTTGGGCGCGTATTTAACCCCGATCGGTGCGCTTGCAGGGATAATGTGGACAGGACTTTTAAAGACGCATAACGTAAAATTTGCATTTAAAGATTTTGTAAAGTATGGCGTAATGGTAGCAATTCCCACGTTAACGGTAGCTTTAATAGCCTTAAGTGTTTTGATTTAGTGAAAAAATGAAGAAAAATTAGAAAATCCCATACGGAAAGGTTGTAATTTTTGTAAAAAAAAGTTATAATAAAGAAAAAATAAAAAAAGGAGATGAAAGAAATGGCTAAAATTACGGCAGATACTTTGATTGCAGATTGCTTACAAATCAATCCTAATGCGCCTGAAATTCTTATGGCGGCAGGTATGCACTGTTTTGGTTGCGCACTTGCACATAACGAAACGGTAGCGGAAGCGGTAGCTGTACACGGCGAAGACCTTGAAACGTTACTTAAAAAGCTTAACGAAGGGTTGGACGACTGAGCATAACGAAAGCGACGGATTTTCTCCGTCGCTTTAAGTTTTCAAAAATCCTTTAAAAAACGAAAAAATCTCAA
>JAFVRE010000016.1 GCA_017504465.1 Clostridia bacterium
ATTTTTGTTGTTTTATTTTCCATTTTTTAGACACTGATTTGGGCTTGTCCACACCCCGAACTCTCCCTTCCAACGTTTTTAATCTCCTATAAATAAAAATTATATTTTTAAAAAAAATTTTTCAAAGATTTTGCGTTTATTAGTTTGATTTTTGTCGAATATTGTGCTATACTTGATTTAGGCAGTTATCCACACTGTTCGTTTGTTGTGGAAATTAAGGGTTATATTTTTGATTTTTTCGAGTTATAGCCCCACTTTTTTATGTCAAGGAAACTCTTAAATGTCTGTTCGTTTACAAAAAGCCGATTTCTGGAAACGCATTTCGGCGTATTTATTCGATATCTTAATTATTTTTATTATCTCCGTTGCGGCGATGCTTGTGTGCCTGTCGGCGTTTAAGTTTGATTCGCATTTGACAGCGCTTGAAGAAAAACGTGCGGAATACGAGCTTGAATACGGCATTGATCTCGATATCACAAAGGAAGAATTTGATAACCTTTCCGACGCGGATAAACAGGCTTACAACGAAAAACACGCGGATCTTAACGCTGCTCTTTCTAAAGACGAGGACGTCAAAAACATTTACGGCAATATCATTACGGTAGCTATATCGTCGATCTCTTTGGGTTTACTTATAGCCAACCTTATCGTTTATTTCGCGATTCCCGTACTTTTGAAAAACGGACAAACTTTGGGCAAAAAATGCTTTGGTTTGGCAGTGATACGCACAAGTAGCGTCAAGATTTCTACTCCCGTATTGTTCGCGCGCGCTTTCGTTGGGCAGTATGCCATTGAGACTATGTTTCCCGCCTTTCTTTTCGGCGCAACCTTACTTGGATTGCTTGGTTCCCTCGGTTTAATTGTGCTTGGATTGTTCGCCGCTCTTGAAATCGGGGTTATCATCGCGTCCCCCACGAATTCCGCCATTCACGACTTGCTGTCGGACACCGTGGTTGTGGATTTAGCTAGCCAAGAGATCTTTGAAAGCTACGACACGCTCGTCGAGTACGAAAAGGCTGAGGCGGCAAAAAAGGCGAACGAAGCAAACTACGTATAACTTTTATGAGGGCTTTACATAAGCGGACGCCTTCAAAATAAATAAAATCCTTGAAAGACTCTTTAGGAGGTTCTATGAAAGTCGTATTACAAAACTTGACGAAAATTTTCCCGAGCAGAAACAAAAAAAGCGGAGAAGAAGTAGTCGCAGTCAACGATTTTACCTTTGAAATTCCCGACGGTAAACTCGTAGGCTTACTCGGTCCTTCCGGTTGCGGTAAGAGTACCACCCTCTACATGATCAGCGGGCTTCAAAAACCCACCGCGGGCAAGATCTTTTTCGGTGATGAAGACGTTACCGATCTTTCGCCTGTTAACAGAGGTATTGGTTTAGTATTCCAAAACTACGCGCTTTACCCGCACATGACCGTTAAGCAAAACATCTTGTTCCCCCTTCAAAACTTGAAAGGCGAGGACAAAATGACAAAAGAACAAATGCTTGAACGCGCGCATCAGGCTGCACAACTCGTACAAATCGACGAGCTTATGGACAGAAAACCCAGCGAACTTTCAGGCGGTCAGCAACAACGTGTTGCTATTGCACGTGCGCTTGTTAAGATGCCTCGCGTATTGCTTTTGGACGAGCCCCTTTCCAACCTCGACGCAAGATTGCGTTTGCAAACTCGTGAAGAGATTAGAAGAATTCAAAAAGAAACGGGCATTACCACCGTATTCGTTACGCATGACCAAGAAGAAGCAATGAGTATTTCCGACCTCATCGTTGTTATGAAACTCGGCGTTGTGCAACAAGTTGGTAAGCCTCAAGATATTTACGATAATCCCACGAACCTTTTCGTTGCGAAGTTCCTTGGAACTCCGCCTATTAACGTATTCAAGGGTAAAGTCTCCGCTGAAAAGCTTTATATCGGTGAACAAGCCGTTCTTGACGTGAAGGGAGTAGAAGATTGTGACGTAACCGTCGCTATTCGTCCCGAAGGCTTCATGCTTGACGAGAACGGGCCTTTCTCATGTAAACTTTCCAACGTAGAAGTCATGGGTAGAGACGTAAGCGTTGTTTCTACGCACGAAGAATCGTTGAATCCGATTATCCGTTCGATTATCAATGCGGACAATAAGATCGATTTGACCGCGCAAGAAATTCGCTACTCGTTGAAACCGCATAAGGTATTCCTTTTCGACGCGAAGACCGAAAACAGAATTTACTTCGAGTAAGTTTTTCCGTTTCTAATTTCTTATTATAATATAATTTTGTAAGGAAGGTTTGTCTATGATGGATGAAAAAACGACAAACGGTGAATTGACGGAAGAGAATACTCCGATGGAAATTCCCGAAAAAGAATCAACGGATACGACGGTAAAAGAAAACACTTTAAAAGCCGCGGAAACGTTGAAAGACGCAAAAACAGACGAAACTGCATGCGTCGCAAAAAAGAAATTTAATTGGCATTTTGATTCTTGGAAGGGGTGGATATACTTATCCCCCGCAATCGTTTTGCTTTTAATCTTTACGATTTGGCCTATTATCAATACCGTTCGTATTTCGTTGCTTGAAGGCTATAACGGTATGGACGCTATCGGCGGAATGGAATTTGAATTTGGTATTGATAACTTCAGTACCGTTTTACAGGCAGATATTTTCTTGACCTGCTTGAAGAACACGATGTTGCTTTGCGTACTTACCGTTCCTATCTCGACGATACTTGCGTTGTTGATAGCGGTATGTTTGAACGCAATTAAGCCCCTTCAAAGATTCTTACAAACGGTTTTCTTCTTGCCCTACGTTACCAACTCGATTGCTATCGGTATGGTATTCGCGGCAATGTTTAATATCGTTGGTCGTCCTGACCAAGAACATCTCGTTGAAACTTGGGGTTTAATTAACAGCGCTCTTTCCATTTTTGGAGTTGATCCTATCAACTGGATTAATGCGGGCTCGGAATACAGCGCAAATATTGCGGTCATCGTTATTTATACCGTATGGAATGCGCTTCCCTTCAAAATCTTGATTTTGCTCGGTGCATTGCAAAGCATCAACAAGCAATATTATGAAGCGGCGCAAATTGACAGCACGCCCCGTTGGCGCGTATTTACGAGGATCACGGTTCCCCTTCTTTCCCCTATGCTTGCCTACGTTATCATCACGGGTTTTATCGGCGGATTTAAAGAATATTCGAATATCGTCGGTATTTTCGGTGACACAATGGGCCCTGTCGGCGACGCGGGGAGATTGAATACCATGGTCGGCTATATCTATGAAATTATCCCCGACGGCTACTACGGCGAAGCAAGCGCCGCAGCGTTGATTTTGTTCGCGATTATCTTCGTCGTTACGATGATTAATCTCTACGTGAGCAAAAAGAAAACTCACTATTAAGGAGGGCGTATATGAATAATTCTATTGAAAATGAAAAGACGACTTCCGAACAAACGACGGAATCAACCGAAAACATGCTCCTTCAAACGGAAACACCCAAAGCTTTAATCGAAAACGTAATGCACGATCGTGACATGAAAAAGGTTTCTGATAAGCAAGCTGTTTCTAAAATACTCGTACAAGTCGGGTTATATGCGTTCCTTATCATTATGGCGCTTATCGTCGTCTTCCCGTTTTACTGGATGTTGATTTCCTCGGTAAAAACTTTAGACGAATATAACTTGACCGTACCTACGCTTTGGCCGCAAACGTTCGACGGCGTGAACTACGTTGAAGCATTCAATACTGCAAGTCTTGGCAGACTTTTCTTGAATACTCTTCTCGTTGGTGTCATATCCACCGTTCTCTCTCTTATCATCACCGTTCTTTCGGCATTTGCGTTTGCACGGCTTGAGTTTAAAGGCAAAAACGCATTGTTTGCATTCTTGCTTGCAACCATGATGATCCCCGGCGAGCTCTTCACGATTACCAACTATCAAACAGTGTCTAAATTCAATTGGCTCGATTCCTATCAGGTATTGATTATCCCTTTCCTTGTAAGCGTATTCTATATTTACTTGCTCAAGCAGAACTTCTTGCAAATTCCCAACGAATTATACCTTGCCGCAAAGGTTGACGGTACGACCGACTTTTAATACCTTTGCAAAGTAATGATTCCTTTGGCTTTGCCCACCCTTATCTCTATCACAATTTTAAAGATGATGGGCGCATGGAACACTTATATGTGGCCGAAACTCGTTACCTCTAACCCCGATATGTACCTTATCACTATCGGTTTGCGCGACGCATTCGCAGCGCCCGACGGCGGTCAAATAGACTTCCCCGTACAAATGGCAGCGGTTGCAATGGTTTCTACCCCCTTGTTTATGGTATTCATTTTCCTTAGAAAATATATCATGAAAGGCGTTTCGAGAAGCGGTATCAAGGGCTAATATCAAGTTTAAAATTAAAATTAATTTTTTATAAAAAAATAAAGGATGGAAAATTTATGAAAAAAACAACCAAACTCTTGGCAGTTATTGCTTCCAGCGTCCTTCTTGCAGGAAACGTAATGGCTATGACTTCTTGCGGCGGCGATGAAAACAGCATCAAGAACACGGAAATCGTAACCGGCAACGTTAACAGCGTAGCTTACGACGGCAGCAAAGTAACCGTTACCTTCTATCACACGATGGGTGACGCTCTTGAAACGATCTTGGTAAGAAATATCAAACGTTTTAACGAACAATATCCCAACATTGAAGTTAAGCAAGCTTCCCAAGGCGACTATCCCGGGGTTCGTGATAAAATCACCACGGAAATGCAAGGTAACAATACTGCTCCCAGCATTGCGTACTGCTATCCCGACCATGTAGCGCTTTATAACAAGTCGAAAGCGGCTCTTCCTTTGGACGATTTCATCAATCACCCTGAAGTAGGTCTTTCTCAAGAACAAATCAACGATTTCGTTCCCGCTTACTACGACGAAGGTAAAGTTTACGGCGATAATAAGATGTACACCCTTCCCATGTTGAAATCGACGGAAGTATTGTACTATAATAAGACGTATTTTGAAGCAAATGCGGCTATGTTTGCAGAAAAAGGTCTTGACGTTGAAACAACAACCACGCCCGAATCGGTATTCGACGGTATGACTTGGGATCAAATGGAAACTATTTGCGAAGTTATTACTGAATCTGAAAAAGCGTTAGGAAACAGATGTATTCCTTTGGGTTACGATTCCGAAGCAAACTGGTTCATCACCATGTGCGAACAATACGGTTCTCCCTACACCGACGCTACGATGAACAACGACAAAAATAGCCACTTCCTTTTCAACAATGAAACCAACCGTGGCTTCGTTGAAACGTTTAGAGAATGGTATAAGAAAGGCTACGTAACGACGGAAGCGCTCAATGGCGGCACGTACACGTCCAACCTTTTCAAAGAAACGGACGGTAAGAAGTTGCACACCTTCATGAGCATCGGTTCCTCGGCGGGCGCAAGCTATCAATGTCCCAGCAAGAACTCGGACGGCGTAACCTATCCTTTCGAAGTTGGCGTTACTATGATCCCTCAAGTTGACGTTGAAAATCCTAAGATGATTTCTCAAGGCCCTTCGCTTTGTATGTTCAAGAAAGGGAGCGAACAAGAAATGGCGGCAGCTTGGCTCTTCGTTAAGTTCCTTTCTACCGATATCCAACTTCAAGCAAGTCTTTCTATGAACAATGGTTATTCTTCGGCAGTTCAATCGGTTGCTAACAACGAGATTTATGCAGACTTCCTTTCTAACGCTGACGGAAACGCATACCTTCAAGCAACCTGTATCAACCAAACGATTGCAATGAGAGATTACTACTACGTATCCCCCGCATTCTTCGGTTCTTCCACTGCTCGTGACGACGTAGGTACTCTTATCCAAACCTGTTTCTCGAAAGATCCTGCAGCAGGTCAAACGGTATCTCAATTTATTGAAAAATCTTTTGAAGACGCTGTTAAAACACTTGCAAAACGTTACGACAAATAATTAAACTATCTACCAAGGTGAGAATATGAAAAATAAATTTTTATCTTTGATATTGCTCCTTTGTATGGTTGTTGGCGTGATGACCGGCTGCTTCGGTAATAAACCTGAATTTATCGACTATGCAGCCCAAGTCACCCTTGATATGAACAGTGAAACCCTCAAACAAGAGGTTACCGTTAAAAACTATATCGACGGTGACACCACTCACTTCAACGTTCCCACCTCTATCGAATCCAGTGGCGTGTTAAAAGCAAGATATATTGCTTGCAACACCCCTGAATCGACGGGTAAAATTGAAGAATGGGGTAAAAAAGCTTCCAACTTTACAAAAGAACACTTAAAGTCTGCAACGTCGATTATTATCGAAGCGGACGGAACTACTTGGGAAAAGGACTCGACAGGCGAACGTTATCTCGTTTGGGTTTGGTACAAATCCCCCGAAACGGGCGGCGTTTACCGCAATCTCAATATTGAAATTTTGCAAAACGGTTTGGCTATAGGCTCTAAAGCCGGCGAAAATCGTTACGGCACCGTTTGCAACAACGCTCTTCACAATGCGAGTTTGCTTGAATTGCACATTCACTCTTCCGAAGCCGACCCCGATTTCTATTACGGCGCAGCGCAAAATCTTACGTTGAAAGAACTTCGTCTTAACACGGAAGAATATGAGGGCGTACGCGTTTCCTTTAACTGTACGGTAACGCAATACTATAATAACGGCGTTTATGTGGAAGATTACGACGAAGAAACGCAAAGATATTACGGTATGTATTTATACTACGGCTTCACTCTTTCCTCTCTTGGACAGAAAAAACTTGTTCCCGGTAACCGTATGTTTATCGTTGGTAAGGTAAATCCTCCTAGCGAAGCGTTCCCTAACTACCAAGTTTCCGACCTTATGTATGACGTTTGGATGCCTGACGATCCGAACAACATCAAGTTGCTTGAAGAAAATCAGCCTATTTCCTATAAATTAACCACGGTCGACGATTTCCTTAGCCAAGTTACTTTACAACTGGAAACGGAAGACGGTATTACGAACAACGACTACGCTTACGGCGCACTTGCAATGGATACTTCTATCTCTATGCAAAACTTGTACGTAAACGACGCTTACACTACCAACAACGAAGACAGTAAGAGCAACGGCGCTATTACCCTTTATTGCAAAATGGGCGATAAGGAAGTGGCTATCCGTACCTCTCAAAAGCTCAAAAAGCCCGACGGCTCCGACCTTGTAGAAGCTGATCTTTTGGGCAAAACGATTGACGTTAAAGGTATCGTTGATTATTACAACGGAACGTACCAAATTAAGGTATTTGCCTATAACGACATCACGATTCATTAATTTAGTAAATGTTTGGGGAAAAAACCAAAAAAATAAAAAAGGAGAAACAAACATGAAAAAACGTATCTTGGGCCTTGCTGCCCTCCTTGCTTGCACCTCATGCTTTGCAGGTTGCGATTCCGTTGATTTCGAAGGCGTATGGAACAACGTTTCCAGCGGTTTTGAAAACGTATGGGACAAAGTCACCGACCTTATCCCCGGTGGCGAAGAAGAAGTAACTTGGAATGCAGAAGCTGCTGCTGACATGTTCTACGAGTTAAACTTTGATAAGAACGAAGAAACTCGTAACGACTACACTGTACCTAACACTTATAACTTTATGAAAGCTACGTACACTGTAGAATGGTCTGTTGACGTAACCAACGGCGTCGTTCTTGAAAGAGGCGAAACCGAAACAACGGTTAACGTTGACGAAATGCTCTTAGAAGATCTCGACTACGTACTTACCGCTAAGTTTATCGCTGGCGACAAAACCTTCGCTGAAATTAGCTTTGAAAGAACGGTATTGGCTATGCCCTCTCAGGTTGCAGCTCCCATTACCGATGCTCCCAAAGAAGGCGTTATGTATAAATACTATGTTTATCAAACGGGCGCTCAACAAGACTGCTACTTTATAGGTGAAATGGACGGTTACTACTTCAAGACAAGCACGAACTTCGAAGACGCTGTTGACCTTTACGTTGAATACGTAGAAGGCAGCGAGACCGACTTCTATCTTTGCTTCAACCATAAAGATGACAATTCTAAACAATACGTTGGCGTTAAAGTAAGCGACGACGGTCAACACAACAACCTCGTATTCGACGAAGCTCCAGTTTCTACTTTCAAATGGAACCCTGATCTTGACAACGGTACGATCACGACCACGATCCTTGACAAAGACGGCGAAATGTCCGAATTCTATCTTGGTAACTACACCAACGGCACCAAGCACTACACGACGGTTAGCGCTTCTGTCATTGAGAAAGCTACAACCTCTAACGTAGGTCACCTTGTTGCGCTCGTTACCGTAAATGACGTTACTACCACTGAAAAGCTTACGCAAGCTCAAAGAAACTACGGTCTTTCCAAGTACTTCTTCGGCACGGGTACGTACGAACTTCCCACCGCGAACGAAACCTTCCCCGACGTTACTTATACCTATAAAATTTCCGGCGAAGGCGCAACGCTTGAAGGCAACGTACTTTCCTACACGGCTGGTACCGAAGATAAGACGGCTACCTTGACCGTTACCTTCCATTGCGGCGACGCACCTGTACTTACAAAAGAACTTCCTTTCACTGTTTCTCCTATTCCTACCGTTCCCGCAGCTGGCGTATTGACGATTGCTGACGCTCTTGCTTTGGACCTCGTTGCATACGGCAACGGCTACAACGGCGGCAAGACGACTGAAATCTATGAAATCACCGGTATCGTTACTTCCATTAAATCCAAATGGGATCCTTCCTATAATAACATGGAAGTTTTCATCTCTGATGACGTAAACGGCACGAACTCCATTTTGGTTTACAGATTGGGCGTACAAGTTGAATTGGGCGATAAGATTAAAGTTACCGGTAAGCTTGGCTACTATAACAACGCTGTTCAAGTAGCTCAAGGCGCTACCGCTGAAATTATCGGCAAGGAAACTCTTCCTGAAGGACCTGCTACTCCCGACACTCCCGTAGCTAATTCTACGCTTACCATTACCGAAGCGCTTACCTATGGTGCTACCTTCGCTCATAACACTTACTCCGAAGCTAAGTATTACGTTGTTGGTGAAATCACCGAAGTTTATAACACTACCTATGGTAACATGAAGATTAAGGACGCAGATGGTAACATCCTTACCGTTTACGGTACTTACAGCGCTGACGGTTCTACTCGTTACGACGCTTTGGAAACCAAACCCGTTGCTGGCGACACCGTTAAAGTTTATGGTGTTCTTGGTCAATACAACAACATCGTTCAATTAAAGAATGGTTGGATTGTTGAACACAAGGCTGCTGAAACTCCTGTTGATCCCGAACCTGAAGAACCCACCACTCCCGATGCTCCCGTAGCTGATTCTACGCTTACCATTACCGAAGCGCTTACCTACGGTGCTACCTTCGCTCATAACACTTACTCCGAAGGTAAGTATTACGTTGTTGGTGAAATCACTGAAGTTTACAACACTACCTATGGCAACATGAAGATTAAGGACGCAGATGGTAACATCCGTACCGTTTACGGTACTTACAGCGCTG
>JAFVRE010000017.1 GCA_017504465.1 Clostridia bacterium
ATCGCCCTCTTATGCGAAAGGAACGACTTCAGGAAGAGGGAGCCTTCCCGCGACTTTGCGATAAAACGGATTCGATTGGAAAGCGCAACAAGCCTATCCAAAAGAGGACGGTCGAACTGCTGCGCAAAAAGCGTATGGTACGGCATGCTGTCTCCGACAGAACGCTCCAAATACGGACGCTTCGCCTCAAGAGGCAGCCCCTCGAACTCTTCCCATGCGATTTCAGTCAATCTTGCCATACTCATTATCTCCTATCAGAAACATTATTATACCACAAACTGAAACTCCGTGCGGAATCATTTGTCTATGGACGTCCGCACATCCGACTAACCGATTACTATGGGCGTAATTTCAAAACTCCCTGCGCATTTGGCAGGGTCACACGGGAGCACCCTCTTGCGACTTTCGCTTAGCGAAAGTTCCTCGCGAACCTGATACCCATTCCCCGTTCCCCTTATTTTCCGCACCGCAATCTTCCCCGTCGCAAAGCAACACCAAATCCAAAACCCGATAGGTCAGTTTCTTCGTTTCCTTGTCTATTTCGTATTCGATATAGCCAAGTTCCGTCAGCTTGTCCAAAACCTCGATTGCCTGCCGTCTGCTCTTTACACCTAAAATACTCTTCACGCCGACGATACCGCCAACCCACGTACCACGTTCTACTTCGTTTTGATGATTGCAATAAAGCGCAACGCCTTTGCGATACGCCACTTTTACCGCTAATTTCGCCCAAAAACCGAGAATCCCCTTCCCGTCGGGTAATTTATCACGAAAGAGTTTTACCCACTCAAATTTCCGCAAACAACGCATCGCACACCTCCTTAAAATTTATCAACGTGTTCCCGATTTCAAACGACCTAACTCGACACTATGAAGGAACACGTCGGCTTGGTTTTTTGACAAAAAGAAAAATCTTGGCTCGGGAATACGGATTTGCCAAGATTTTCGTTATTTTTTCTTCTTTTTTGTTGTGTTCCCAGTCCCCAGTTGCACTAAAATACGGACCGTGCAAAAATCTGAAAACTGTTTTTCGTCCCATCCTTCTTCGTTTTGGATGAACCGAAAATGTGGAAAATACATAGGAAAATGCAGGATTTCCGTGTATTTTCGCCCTATTTTCGTTGTAGTACTACAAGAGTCTCGACACTACCTTCGCATTCCCACAAAATTTGGTCCGCCTCATTATCGTTATTATAATAGACGGGGAAGTTAAAGATTATCTTACGTAATAACGTCTTCGCACCCACATCGTTCGCGTTAATATGTACTTCCTTTACCAGCAAAGAAAGTATATCTTTCTTTTCGCTCTCATCCATTATATCATATACTTCGTCAAAAGTCACTAATATTTGGCGAATTTTTTCTAAAGTCATTTTTTCTTCTTCAAATGCCTTTTTTCTTAAAAGCGCATCTTCTATTGCTTCTTCGATTTCGTATATTGACTCGTATAACGCATTCAGCCTCATTGTCATATCTTGGATTTTACGTTCTCTAAATTTCGCATCCGCTGGCATATTGTCGATTTCCAACTCTAAACGAACCTTATTAAGCTCTATCTCTTTCAGCTTGGCGCGATAGTTTTGGATTTCCATTTCCACTTTGCTATCATCCGTTCGGTCATCTATTCTCAAATTGACCGCCTCGCTAAAATGCTTATTATTCACCAACGATTTAATAAGCTCAACCACAACTGGCTCTATGTCCGTTGTTTTTAACTTGGCTTGATAGCCACAACGACTCCCACGTTGATAATGGCTGTTCCCGCAATAGTAATAATAAACATCTTTTTTAGTACCGTCTTTCTTCGTCCAAGTATGCCTATTGCAGTACATCAATCCGCCACATTTCGGGCAGCGTAAAATACCACTCAACAAATGCACTTTCGGAGCACCCGCTTTGGGTTTCTGCGCAACTCCCGTTTGCTTACGTTTCTTTGTCGCACGTTCCCAAGTATCCTCATCGATAATAGCTTCGTGCTTACCGTCACGCAAAATATAATCGTCAGAACGAATAACACGATATTCATCCTTTTTGCCTTTGACCTTCTCGCGAACTCTTCGCCCGTATGCAATTTTACCTACGTAAACTGGATTATCCAACAATGCCTTTATGCAATGTGCGCTCCAAACCGTCAACGCCTTTTTCGTCGTTTTGGTTTTTGGCACACCTTGCAAATTCAAAGATTTAGCAATACCGCCACAGCCCTTATTGGTATCAACAAACTGTTCAAAGATTTGTCGAACAATTTCAGCTTCCTCTTCTTTGACAAAAAGTTGATTATCTTTCAAGATATAGCCATACGGAGCTGGACCACCATTCCATCCACCTTGTCTTGCCTTTTCCTTTCTTCCGTTCATTGTCTGCTCAAGAATATTCTCACGCTCAATTTCCGCTACTGCCGATAAAACAGAAATCAAAAGCTTACCGCTTGTCTGCGAAGAGTCAATCCCTTCCTCAACGCAAATTAGTTCCACCCCGTATTCTTGAACTCGCTCTAAAGAATTAAGAATATCCGCCGCATTTCTACCGAAACGAGAAAGCTTATAGACTAAAATATAATCTACCCGTAAACCATTCTCTATATCCGCAATCATACGTTTAAAATCAGGACGTCCTTCTATAGATTTTCCCGACTTACCTGCGTCTTCATACTTACCAACGCACACCATTTCTTCTCTTTCACCAAAACGAGCAATACGATTATGCTGCCCGTCCAAACTAAAACCATCAACTTGCATTTCCGTACTTACGCGCACATAGGAAACATACTTTTTACCTTCTCGATTCATAAAAATCCTCCATTTGATTATTTTTTCAAAACTTTATAGCCATACTTTTTCACGAGAATTGTCAAAAAATCTAAAAACGCTTCTCGTTTTTCTTCCTGTATAGCTTTTTCTCGTTCTGACACATTCGTCCACTTCAGGAAATAAGTGTTGACCTTTTCTTCACTTCTCACTTCCTTTCCCGTGATTACGTCGCTTTGCATCATAACTTCAACCTCCTTTTCCATACTAATTTGACTATTGGGAAAGGGGCTACTTCTATTATACTTTGAAGCTAAATCCCTCTCCAAGAAAAATTTTTCACTTTTTTTGTTTTCAACGATATTTTTTCGCTAAATTTTTGCCCCAATAAAATCGTTAATTTTTGCCCCAAAATAGGTAATTGGTTTTTAGGCGTGTGCTTGTCTTGATACAAGTGGCGGCGCTCCGCGC
>JAFVRE010000001.1 GCA_017504465.1 Clostridia bacterium
AAAAAATTCTTTTTCGGCGACAGTAAAAAATATTCGCAATGACAATAAAAAACGTTCGTAAGACGGACTATAATAATTAAAACGAATAGGAAAGACAAAAAAATTCGAGGTTAAACGTCGGCTGTTTGCGCGCAAGCACGTGCGTACGCGCACTATAAAATAATATAATAAAAAAGCGCGAAAAATAAAAAAACAATCAAAAATAATATTTTTATATTTTAATATATTTTTTTACAAATTTTGTTGACATGACACAAAAAATGTGATAAAATGATACTATCCAGTTAGTGGAAATAAATATTATAGGGGATTTTTTTATGAAAACGAGAAAATTTTTACTCACGGCGTTATCGATGATGCTCGTTGCAACAAGCGCGTTTGCGTTTGCTTCTTGCGATCAACTGAAAGGCGAGAAGGGCGACAAGGGCGACAAAGGTGACAAGGGCGTACAAGGCACGGACGGTACGGCAGGCAAAGGTATCGAAAAGGTTGAATACGATGCAGACGGCAAATTGAAGGTAACCTTCACGGACGGCACCTCTCAAACGCTTGAAGCTCCTGCAGCGCATGAACACACCTTTGGTGATTGGGTTGACAACGGCAACGGCATGAGCTACAAAGTTTGCAGCGGATGCAAAGAAGTTGAATGGAAGAACAACTAATCAACAGGTATAATTAAAGAATAATATCCACGTTCACGTGGAAATAAAATTAAAATTATAGGGGATTTTATATGAAAACGAGAAAATTATTATTAACAGCGTTATCTATGATGTTCGTTGCAACAAGCGCGTTTGCGTTTGCTTCTTGCGACAAAATAGGCGCATTAAAAGGCGACAAAGGTGACAAGGGCGAACAAGGCGCGCAAGGTACTGCTGGTCAAGACGGCGCAGACGGTTCTACTATCACTGGTGTAGAATATGACGAAAACGGGGATTTGGTATTCACCTTCTCCGACGGTTCTACGCAAACGGTTGTTGATCCCAACAAGCACACGCACAAATACGGTGCTTGGTCGAAGTTCATGGGCGAAACCTGCGAGGACGGTATCTTCTCCAGAACTTGCGAATGTGGCGACGTTGAATGGAAACAAGGTGTTCCTCACCTTTGGGGTACTCCCAATGTTGACGAAGCTACTTGTAGCGTAAAAGGTACTTCGACTAAAGTTTGCTTAAGATGCGGAGACACCGATGTAGAACTATTGTATAAAGAACACACCTTGTCTGCAGAAGACGAAACGTTATGTACCGTTTGTGGACACACTGTTGTTGGTACGGAAGGTCTTAAATATGAACTTTTGGATAACGGTACTTACGCTGTAAGCAAGTACGTTGGTAAGGACACCGCGGTTGTTATTCCCGGCGTTTACGATAACACGCTTGTAACGGAAATTAAGACCAACGCTTTCATTGGTACGAGCGCAACTGATCCTGCTCCTTTGAAGACGGTTGTTATTCCTAACACGATTACCAAGATCGAACAAGCAGCATTTGCTTACACTTCCTTAAAGACGGTTACTATTCCTGATTCCGTTACTAAGCTCGGCAAAAACGCTTTCAAGGGTTGCCCGAATCTGAAGACGTTAACGGTTGGTTCTGGTTTAACTTCTATTGATCCCGCTGTTGACCAAACGGTATTTAACGGCTGTACTGCACTTGAGACAGTTAACTATAACTCTCCGGTTATTGGTTACAGAATGTTCTATAATTGTTCGGCTTTGACGACTGTAAACCTTGGCGCAGCGATGACTGGAATTCAACAAGAAGCGTTCAGAGGCTGTTCTGCTTTGAATGATAATACCATTGATCTTGAAAAAGTAACTCTCTTGGAGAGAGGTGTTTTCCAAGGAACGGCGGTTAAGAACGTTGTTCTCCCTGCTACGTATACGACTATTCCCAGAGCTACGTTCGCTGCTTCCACGATTGAAAGCATCGTAATGGGCAACGTAACTGAGATTGGTAAACAAGCATTCTACGACTGCAAATCCTTTAAGACGATATATTATACTTGCGCTGAATCCGAGTACGTAGCTCCCACAACCATAGGTTCCAATAACGAACCGTTCACAGCTGCAACGGCTTACTATTATAGCGAAACGGAAGCTGCAGGTTGCTGGCGTTACGTTGACGGCGTTCCTACGCTTTGGGCTACAGCACCCGTAGAACCCGAAACTCCTGCTGAACCCGTTATGAGCTTTGAATATGAACTTAACGCTGCTGGCGATGGCTACATCGTGAAGAAATATACCGGCAACGTGGCGGAAGTTGTTATTCCTGCAACCTACGAAGGCAAGCCCGTAGTTGAAATTTATAGTGCAGGCAAAGGTAAAGAGGCTGCTTTCCAAGGAAATACTACGATTACGTCAGTTACTATTCCTGGTTCGGTTAAGACGATGGGCGACTATGCATTCACTGGCTGTACTGCTTTGACGAGCGTAACGTTCGAAGAAGGCTTTACTGCAATCGACGGTATCTATGCGTTCTCTGGTTGCTCGAGCTTGGCGACTGTAAATCTTCCCAGCACCTTAAAATCCATTTCAAGAAACGCGTTTGCAAGCAATACGAGCTTGAAGACTCTCGTTATTCCTGAAGGCGTAGAAACGATTGGTTATAGAGCTTTCTATAAAGTTACTTTAGAGACTCTTGTTGTTCCTAAGTCGATGACGACGATTGGCGCTCAATTATTCAACAATGGTTCGGTTGCTACTATTAAGTATGCTGGTACTCAAGCAGAATGGGAAGCAATGATTCTTAACGTTGTAGATGGCAGCGGTAACGTAACCACGGAAGGCGACGCGATGAACACGACGTCTTTCTCGACGGCAACGATCAGCTATAATTATCAAGCTTAATCACAGATAATTCTGATAGATTGTAAACAATCACAATAAAAAACACTAAGATTCATATCGAATAAAAATAAATTATTAGGGGAATTTTTATGAAAACAAGAAAATTATTACTTACAGCATTATCTATGATGCTTGTTGCAACGAGCGCGTTCGCTTTTGCTTCTTGTGACCAAATGAAAGGCGCTAAGGGTGACAAAGGCGACAAGGGCGACAAAGGTGTTGCCGGTATTGCCGGTGAAAACGGTATTGGCGTTGAAGGCGTTGAATACGACGAAAACGGCGATTTAAAGATTACTTACACGGACGGTACGTCCGAAACGGTTGGTATGCCCTCCGAAGACAACCATACTTATGGTGATTGGACGGCTTACTTCCCCGGCGAAGCATACTGCGGCGACGGTTTGTATTACAGAGTTTGCGGCGATTGCAACGACGTTGAATGGAAGCAAGACCAAGTTCATAATTGGAGCGTTACGACGCAAGAAGCTACCTGTACGACCGAAGGTCTTGAAACCAAGACTTGCATTACCTGCGGAGAACAAGTAGAAACCGTATTGCCTATGGGACATAACCTTGACGAAACAGGCGTTTGCAAAACTTGTGAAAAGCAAGTTGGTTATACGGAAGGTCTCGTATTTGAAATCCAAGAAGATGTAAACGGAAAGTATGCAGTCGTTAAGAAATACAACGGTACGGCTGAAGAAGTTGTTATTCCCGAAATATATGAAGAAGTTCCCGTAACCGTAATCGGTATCGCTGCTTTCGACGCAGTTGTAGCTGACGGTGGCAGACTTGAACTCAAGACGCTTCTTACCAAAGTTACCATGCCTGATACCATTACTGAAATTGGTACCAATGCATTCACGCAATGTCAAGCATTACAAGAAATCAATATTAGTAAGAACTTGAAGAAGCTCGGCGGTTGGGCATTCAAGGATTGTATCAGCTTAAAGGCGGTTGACCTTCCTGAAGGTTTGTTGGAAATCGGCGATTCGGCATTCAGAAACATGACTGTTCTTAGAGGCGAATTCAAGATTCCCAGCACCGTAACCACGATCGGTGCAGAAATCTTCTATAACACGGACGGTGTTACAAAGGTTATCTTCCCTGACACTGTAACGAGCTTGGGTACTGGTATCTTTAGAAATGCTGACGGTATCAAAGAAGTTAAGTTCCCTGAAGGGCTTAAAGAACTCGGCAACAATATGTTCGGTGGTGCTACCGGTATTGAAGAAATCGTAATCCCTGATTCTGTACAAAAGATCGGCGATCAATTCTTCTATAAGTGTAATGCGTTGAAGAACATTTACTTCGGCAAGAACTTAAATACTCTCGGCGGATATATCTTCTACAAGTGTAGTGCGGCTTCTACCGTTAACATCCACTATCCTGGTACTGAAAAAGATTGGGATGATTTCATGTTGATCGATGATGGGGAAAAAGAAGGCGAAAAGAATGATGCTGCAGCTATCAAGGCGAGAGTTATCTTCAACTCTGCTTACGTAGCTCCTCAAGCATAAGCGAGGATAAATCGGTTAGCGATTAAAAACTAAAAATAACGGCGACGGATTTCCGTCGCCGTTATTTTTTTGTTTTTCTGTTATTGCGAGAAGCGAAAGCGACAAAGCAATCCCAAAGACCAAGGCGAAGGACAGTGAGATTGCCACGCTACACTCGCAATGACAGTAGGGAAGAGATTGCCGCGCTACGCTTGCAATGACAATAAAAAACGCTCGTAATGGCGGTAAGTTTTACAGATAACAAAGCAAGCAGCTCCCCCAAGGGAGCTGTTTCGAATTGCTTTTTTAAGCCGTCAACTGTTATATCAGCGTTTCATATTCTTCATATAAAGCGTCGAGCTCGGCTTTCAATTTTTCCAAGCGGTTGCATTTTTCGGTTAAAAGGGCAAAATTCCCCGAAACTTCGGGGTTTGCAAGTTCCGAATGAATCGACGTTTCTTCTTCTTCGAGCTGAGAAATTTTGTTTTCAATTTCTTTTGTGCGAAGCCGTTTTTTTGTTTCCGCCGCGCGTTCTTCTTTGGAGCGGTAAGAGGGAGCGGGAGTATTGGAAGCGGCGCGATTTTCGCGCTTTTCACCTTCTTTTTGCTCGTTCTTGGCTTTTTCTTCGTTTTTTAAGGCGGTATATTCTTCATAACTGCCGTTAAATTCAACCGCTTTACCGTCAGTAAGCTCTAACACTTTGCTTGCGAGAGCTTGAATGAAATATCTGTCGTGAGAAACGAAAAGGACGGTGCCGTCGAAGTCTTTTAAGGCTTGTTCGAGGCTTTCCCTTGCCTGTAAATCAAGGTGGTTGGTGGGTTCGTCGAGCAAAAGGAAGTTGCCGTTTTCACATTCGAATACGGCGAGCGCGAGTTTTGCTCTCTCTCCGCCCGAAAGGGATTTTACCTTTTTTTCCATATCTTCCGCGCCGAGCCCTGCTTGCGCTAAAATTTTTCTTACTTTCGTTTGTTCGAAAAGGCTGTGTCTTGACCAAAGCTCGTAAAGTACTTCGTTTTCGGGGTTTAGGTTGGCGTTTTCTTGGTCGTAACAGGAAATTTTTACAAATCTGCCAAGTTTGATTTTATCGTTTTTACCGCGTAAAATTTCTTTGAGTAACGTGGACTTGCCTGTACCGTTATCTCCCACAACGGTGCATTTTTCGCCGCGTAAAACGGAGAAATTTACTTCCTTGAGCAAAGTCCTTTCTCCAACGGTGAGCGTTAGATTTTCAACCGAAAGAACGCGTTCATAGGGGCGTTCCGCGTATGAGAAGCTAAATCTTGGCGGCGTAGGGGGTAAGGCGGGTTTTTCTATCCGTTCCATTTTTTCAAGTTTATTTCGTCTTGATTGTGCGGATTTGGTGGTGGAAGCGCGGACAAGGTTTCTTGCGACGTAGTCTTCCATTCTCGCGATTTCTTCTTGTTGTTTTTCGTATTCTTTTAGGATATGCGCCGTCCTTTCAGCTTTCAAGGTTTTATATTTGGAATAATTGCCCTTGAACGTGGAGAGCCGTTTGTTTTCTAATTCGTAAATTTCCCTGACCGTTTTGTCGAGGAAGTATCTATCGTGCGAAACAACCAGGATTGCGCCTTTAAACGCGGAAAGATAGTCTTCCAGCCAAAACAGCGTTTTCATGTCAAGGTGGTTGGTGGGCTCGTCCAAGATCAAAAGCTCGGGCTCTTCAAGTAGTAGCCTGCAAAGCTTAAGCCGCGTCTTTTCTCCGCCTGACATGGTGGAGATTTTTTGCTCGTAGTTTTCGGCAAAGCCCATACCGCCAAGCACCGTCTTTACGCGGATTTCATAGTTATAGCTGTCGCGTGCGGCGATTTGTTTGTTCAGCGTTTCATATTTCGAAGAAAGAATCTTGTATTCGTTCGAGTTTTCGTCTGTTTTCGATATTTTTCGCTCGATTTCGCGTAAGTTATCTATCATGCGTCGGTCGGTTTCAAAAATTGAGCACATTTCTTCGTACACGCTCGCTTTCGAGTCGTATCCGCCGTTTTGCGCCAAATAGCCGATTTTTGCGCCGTTTTTGCGGAAAAGTTTTCCGCTTTCCGCGTCGAGCTCGCCTAAAATTAAGCGTAAAAGCGTGGTTTTGCCTTCGCCGTTCCCGCCGATTAAGCCGACTCTATCCCCCTCGGATAGCGTAAAATTGATATTTTCGAGTAGCGTTTCGCCTAAAAAGCCAAACGTTAAATTTTCGCTTGCAACTAACATAGAAAAACTCCGAAAAATGCGTATAATAGTCTTATGAATACTAAAATTTTATTAAAAATTAGAAAATATGAAGAAGAAATCCTTTTTGCATCCCCTAAGCGCGCGTCCAAGCTCGCCTCGAAAATTACCGCTTTGAAATTGAAAGAGTAGGGGAAGGTACGAGATGAAGCAAACGTGCGGGGCAGGTGTGCGTTCAAATGAAAATGGGCAGGGCAGGTGTGCGTTGAGTGATTAGAAATCCCAGTCGGGAATGAATTTTTCGTTACTGGACGAGCGTTCCTGCGCGAAAAGGCGGGTGATTCCAAGTTCTTGCGCTGTATTTAGCGCTGTTTGATATTCTCTTGCCGTGATGGGACGATTGAGCTCGGGGAACTGTTTGATATTTCCATAGGGCGTGTATTGGCTCATCAAGCTTAAATATACGCTTTCGGGCAATTCCTCTTTGAACCATTTTAAAATGGCGCGGGTATCGTTTACCGCCATGGGCATAACGAGATGCCGCACGATAACGCCGCTGAGCATTTTCCCTTCGTCCGTCATTTTCAAGGGCTTATTTGCCATAAATTTGACGGCTTTTTCCGCGACGTCGAAGTAATCCGCTCTGTTTGTGTAACGCTTGGAAAGGGCGGGGGAATAAAATTTCACGTCGGGCAAGTAGATATCCACAAACGGATCGATAAGCGCAAGGGCTTCGATTTTTTCGTAGCCGCTCGAGTTATAAACGACGGGGATTTTGGGTTTGTAAATCTCAAATGCGGGCAGCAGGTATGGGATTAAATGGCCTGCGGTCACGAGCGAAATATTTTCCGCGCCCATATCTTCGAGTTCTTTGAAGATATTGGCGAGCTCCTGCGCCGAGACCGTTTTACCGCGTTCGGCTCTTGACAGCTCGTAGTTTTGGCAAAACACGCAACGGAGTGAACAGCCTGTAAAAAAGATTGTACCGCTGCCTTTTTTAAAGGAAATGCAGGGCTCTTCAAAGGGATGAAGGTAGTATTTTGCAATTTTAGGCGTTGAGTTTCCGCATACGCCGACGCCGCGCTGTCTATCCGCGCCGCATTCTCTCGGACAAAGTTTGCAATTTTTTTCGTCGTACGTGAAAAGCGACATAAGCCCCCCAAAAAAATATTCTTGCGTTTATTATAGCATGAACGCGGGAATTTTGCAAGCTGAAACGAGTAAGCCTGAATAAAAACGAAAAAACATACGGAAAAAGTTGACAAATTTCGCAAGGTAGGGTATAATAGAATCCCGTATTATGCGAAAGAGTGAATTTAAGTATAAATTACGGGGAATTTTCTGCAAATCCCAGCCGCGGAAAACGAACTATGTTAAAAAGAGGATTTTTTACATGAAAAAGTTTTTTACCAGCGAAAGCGTCACCGAAGGGCATCCGGACAAGGTCTGTGATAATATCTCCGACGGAATTTTAGACGCAATTTTGACCATTGACCCTACGGCGCGTTGCGCCATTGAATGCGCTGCGGCGTTTAACAAGCTTATGATTATGGGCGAAGTTACGACCACGGCGAAAATTGATTACGAGAAAACCGCGCGTGAAGTGATTAAGCGGATCGGCTACGATTTTGGTAGTTTTGCGTATGATAAATGCAAAATAATCGTTTCCATTCACGCGCAATCGCCCGATATTGCTATGGGCGTGAATACGTCGCTTGAAAAGAAAACGGAAGGCGGTTCCGATGAAGATACGCTCGGCGCGGGCGATCAAGGAATGATGTTTGGCTATGCCTGCCGTGAAACGGACGAGCTTATGCCGCTCACCCTTACTCTTTCCCATAAGCTTGCAATTCGTTTGACGCAAGTTAGAAAAAGCGGAAGATTGGGCTATCTTCGTCCCGACGGAAAAACACAAGTAACCGTCGAATACGTGGACGGTAAGCCGACGAGAGTGGATACCGTGGTCGTTTCTACACAACACGATAACGAGATTTCGCAAACCCAGCTTAAAGCGGATATTAAGGAATACGTCATCAAAGAAATTATCCCTGCGGAATTGATGGATGAAAATACGAAATTTTTTATCAACCCCACGGGTAGATTTGAAATCGGCGGTCCGGAAGGGGATAGCGGCTTGACGGGAAGAAAGATCATCGTCGATACTTACGGCGGAAGATGCGCGCACGGCGGTGGCGCGTTCTCGGGCAAGGATCCCACGAAAGTGGATAGAAGCGCGGCGTACTATTGCAGATACGTAGCAAAGAATTTGGTTGCGGCAGGGCTTGCGGACGAACTTGAAATTCAAGTTGCCTACGCAATCGGCGTTGCGAAACCCGTTTCTATTTTTATTGACGCGCACGGCACTGGAAAGGTCAGCGAAGAAAAGCTTGTTGAGATCGTGAAAAAGGAATTTGATTTTAGACCGTATAACATTATTCGCGAGCTTGGTTTACGCAACCCCGTCTATGCGGCAACGGCGGCGTACGGACATTTTGGAAGACCGAACTTTGCGTGGGAAAAGACGGATAAAGTGGAAGTTTTAAAGAAATACTTATAATAAAAACAAAAATTAAAGGGGCAGGTATGCGTTCAACGTATGCCTGCTTTTACGTTTATGTAAAAATAATCTTTCTAACACTTGACAGTAACGTTAAAATATGATAAAATAAATTAACAAACTTTTAACGGTTGTTTAGGAAGTTAAATGCAAACGATAAGAGTTTAAGAGTATTAATACAAAAGGAAAAACGTATGGCAAAAAAATTAACGATTGCAAAGAAACTCTCGAATAGAAAGTATCGCCCTGCGCCGAGAATTATCGCGGCGTTTTACAAGTTTGTTATGGTGGATATTGTAGGGCGCAAATATAAGCCCAAATTCCATATTATAGACGACGTAAACGATTGCGACGGACCTTGTTTCGTTGTGTTCAACCACTTGTCGAGAATAGATCACATGTACGTTATGGGGGCTTGTTATCCCAGAATCACGAACATGATGGCGGCACGTAACGAATTTTATCGTACAAAGTTCAATTTCATTTTTGGGCTCAACAAGGTTATTCCCAAAAAGAACTACGCTCCCGATAAGCTTTCTATTCGTGGAGTTAGCGAAGTTATTAAAAAAGGTGGTTGCGTAACGTTCGCTCCTGAAGGACTTGCGAGCGATTACGGCGGAAACAAGCCTATCGTGCCGGGAACGAGCAAAATGTTTAAGCATTTCAAAGTACCCGTTTATTTCTGTCATCTTGAAGGACAATATCTTCAAAACACGAAGGTATGCTTAGACGAAAGAATCGGCGAAACGTATGCAACGATGAGCCTTTTGTTCTCGAAAGAGGACATTGAAAGATTGTCCGTTGAAGAAATGGACGATATCATGAACGAAAAGTTCAGAAGAAACGAATACGCTTGGAATGCTGAAAAGAAAATTAAGTGGAATACGAAGGGTAGAATTTGTCACCGCTTAGAAGATTTCTGCTACAAGTGTCCTAAATGTGGTAAGGAATTTACCATGAAAGGCGAAGGGGATAAGATTGAGTGTTTGAGCTGCGGTAACGGCGCGACGATGGACGATTATTACGTCTTCCATCCTTACGAAGGTGCTGTGATTCCTGCGTCGCCGTTTGAGTGGGCTGAAAACGAGCGTAGGGATATCATTAAAGAAATCCGTGAAAATCCTGATTATTATTTTGAAGACGAATGTCAATTTGGTAATTTGGACGAATATAAACTCGTTGGTAAAAATAAGACGAGCTTTATCGTTGGCGAAGGTAAAATTAGAATCGACCACAAAGGTTTCCACTACGTTGGCACGAGAAATGGAGCACCCTATGAATTTACGATGGATTGGAAGAATTTGTATACGATTTTCACGCCAACTGACGTAACGTACTTCTGTTTCTACTATAAAGGGGAATATTGCGAGTTTATTCCTAAACATCAAACGGTTGGTAAGTTTAACCTTCTTATCGAAGAAATGCACCGCTACCACGTGAATTTCTACAAGAACTTTAAGTGGAACGATTATATGTACGAAGGTATGGAACTCGGCATAGACGAAAAATAATAAAAAACTTCGGCTAAATGAGTGTAAAATAGGCGGCGGAAATTTTCCGTCGCCTAACTTTTTTGTTGATTAGCAAGGGGCAGGTATGCGTTAAACGCTTTCCTGCTCTTTCTTTTGTTCTGTTTCGGAGAGTTCGGATTTTTCTTCTTTCTCTTCGATTTCTTCTATCACCGAACCAAAGGGCATGGTTTCGGGCATAGTGACTTTAACATGAGCGGGCGTACCCTCGGAAATGGGATCTGGGGTGGGAGTTTTGACCGGTTCGAGTACCACTTCCATTTCAAGTTCATCCTCGCCGTTTTTTTTATTTTCAAACGTTTCGTCTTTTTCGTTCATTTTACAATACTCCTTATTTGGAATAGGTTATTTCTTAAGGAAGTTAAGACTGGTTTTAGCGGCTTCATAACCTTGCGCGGCGGCTTTTTCGTACCAGTAAATCGCTTGCGAAAGGTCTTTTTTGACACCGTTTGCTATTTCATAGCAACGCCCCGTCATATATTGACCATAACTATAGTTTTGTTCGGCTGATTTTTTATACCAATAAAAAGCTTTTTCGTGGTCTTGCTTCACGCCAAAGCCGCAATCGTATAAATAACCGAGTGCGCCCTGTGATTCTTTATGACCTTGCGCGGCTGCTTTTTCATACCAATAAATTGCCTTGGTATAATCTTTCGCAACGCCTTGCGCGTGTTCGTAGAAATAAGCGAGAGAAAATTGCGCGTCTTTATGACCTTGCGTAGCTGCTTTTTCATACCAATAAAATGCTTTCGTATAATCCTTTGCTCCGCCCAAGCCGTAATCATACATTTGCGCAAGGAAAAATTGACTTCGCACTTCTCCTTGGGTTGCCGACTTCTCGTACCAATAAATTGCTTTGGAATAGTCGGTTGAAACGCCTTGCGCGTATTCATAATAATAACCAATCGCAAATTGCGCTTCTTTATGACCTTGCAAGGCAGCTTTTTCAAACCAATAAAATGCTTTCACGTAATCTTTTGCTACGTCTAAGCCGTTATCATAAATCTGCCCAAGGAAAAATTGAGCGCGGATTTCGTTTTGTTGGGCAGCTTTTTCATACCAATAAATTGCTTTGTTGCAATCTTTCGCAACACCTTGTGCGTATTGATAATAATAACCAATCGCAAATTGCGCATCCTTATGGCCTTGCAAGGCAGCTTTTTCGAACCAATAAAATGCTTTCACGTAATCTTTTGCTACGTCTAAGCCGTTATCATAAATCTGCCCAAGGAAAAATTGAGAGCGAATTTCGTTTTGTTGGGCAGCTTTTTCATACCAATAAATTGCTTTGTTGCAATCTTTCGCAACACCTTGCGCGTACTCATAATAATAACCAATCGCAAATTGCGCGTTAGCATTTCCTAACTCCGCGGCTTTTTGATAATAGGGAAGGGCTTTCTTGTATTCCTTCTTTTGATCGTGGAATTCTCCTTTCTTCATTAATTCGTCCATTGAAAGACTTTCCGAGGTAGCAGGTACGGCTTGAACGGCTTGCGCTGATTGCGCGGCTTGTTGTTTTTGCGCGTTTTTAAGTTCTTCGATTTGTTTCCTAAGAAGCTCCAATTCTTCGTCGCGCTTATCCTTTTTTGGTTCTTCTTTGCGGAAAATTTCTTCCACCGATTTTTGAATTTGTTTGCCCCAGTCCATGGAGTCGTGGCAGATAGCTTGCTTTGTTTGAAGTTCTTTGGGCAGTGCGTAAGGCTCTATTCCGTCAAAGACGACGCGAATGGTTTTGTTTGCGCCTTCACGGACGTATTTCGCGTACCTGCGCCACTCGTTTTGTACCCAAACTGCGTTTACGTGTTCGAGAGAATTTGCCAAAACGAGCATCAGCTTTGCGCTTTGGAGCGCTGAATAGATATGCGGTTCATAATCGGTATTGCTTCCCGACAAGCATTTTTCCGCGAAAAATACTTTTAATCCCATATCCCGCGTCAGAAGTTCATAAATATCGCGCGCCCAACTAGATTCCTTTGTTGGCATATTTCTGCCGTACCAGTCGTCCGTGGCTTTGTAGCAAATGAATACGTCGTAAGGGGGGATAGAGTTTGCCTGCGATAAAATCTTTTGACGGAGAGATTCTATCTCCCTCGCCTTTTGTTTTGCGGCGGAGGATAGTTTAGCGAAATAGGGGGATTTTTCAACGGGGCACTCGTTGAGTCTATGGCAGGTGGGTTTATAAGAGCCGTCGTAGTCCTGTTCATAAATAATCCCATAAGAGCAAAGGAAAGCGCCCCAAGCCGCTTCTGAATTGTTCGGGTAGTTTTTTAAAATCAGGTCGTAACGGTCCTGCGCGTCGTCGAAAAGAAGTCTTGTTCTTTGGACGGTGGCTTGATTGAGCTGAATAACCTCGTCTTCGGAAATCCGTTCGATACCTTCGTAGGTGGTACGGCAATACCTACAAACGAGTTTATCGTTCTTTTCTTCGAGTTCGCCGCCGCAAACGCTGCATTTGAGTTGTTTCCATTCTTTAAGCATTGTGAAATCCCTGCCTTTTATACCCGTGGGTTTTTATATATTCTCATAAAATAATCTACCATTATGTTATCATATTTACGTTTTAAAGTCAAGGATTTGGCTAAGAAATGCGCGGTGCTGGATATTTTAGTAAAATATTTTACAAAATTTAAAAATCACTTGACAACCGCGCGCGAGAGTAGTAAGATAAATATAGTAAATTTTTCACGAAGGAGTATGTATGAAAAAGAAAATTAAAGGCTTTTTTGATGAGTTTAAGAAATTTATCACGCGCGGCAACGTGCTTGATATGTCGGTCGGTGTTATCGTCGGTAGCGCGTTTACAGGAATTGTCAACGGACTGAGTAATTTTATTTTAAAACCGACGATTAATTTCTTGCTGGCAATCCTTTTGGGTAAGGACGCTTTGAGTGAGCTTTACACCATGCTGAAACCTGTTTATGACGACACAGGTGCCCTCATTTTAGCGGAATCAATCTATTTGGACTGGGGCGCGTTCATTAACGCCGTTATCAATTTCTTCTTGATTGCGTTCGTTTTGTTTTGCTTGGTAAAGGCGATGAACAACCTTGCAAAAGCGCGTGAAAAGTGGATTGATAGCTTAGAGCTTGACGAGAAAAAGACGGTGGCGGAATATCGCCGCGCAGGCTTGACGAAAAAAGAGGCTTGGGCAAAATATCACGAAGAAAAACAGAAAAAAATTGCGGAAAAAGCTGAGCAAGAACGCTTGGAAAAGGAAAAGGCTGAGCAGGCTCGCTTGGAAGCTGAAGCAAAAGCAACGGCGAATACCCGCTTATTAGAGGAAATCCGTGATTTGTTGAAAAACAAATAACTTTATATAAAATATAAAAAAAATCGTTTTAGCTTAAAAAAGCGGTTGACTTTTGGGCTGTAAACGGATATAATGATAAGCAGAAAAACCTATAAAGGCTATGAAAAAGTTGGTGGCTTTGGAACTACGATTTATCAGAGAGCGCGCTCGTGGGCTGAAAGGCGCGAAGTCGTAAAAGTTTACCGTTTCGCTTTGGAGCTGTGTCGGGGAGCGTGAACACTCACGGGTAGTCGGCAACGCGATTCGCGCGTGACAGCGAAAAATGAGACGAGAGTATTCTCATGAATACAGGTGGTACCGCGAAAGTTTCGCCCTGTAAGCCCTATCGGCTTGCAGGGATTTTTTTGTCTATTGCGTTTTATATACCTTGCAATCCAGCGTTGTCGTGCGGTCGAAACTTCTTGTACGCTCTCTTGCTCTGCTGACAGATTTCAGGGGCTACAAAAAGCAACTTTTAACCACCCAATAAAAGATGGAAAAATTAGGTCAAGGGGTTACCTCTTGAAAATTCAAAGGAGAACATAGATATGAAAGAAAAAATCGAGGCGTTGCGCATTGAAATCGAGTCCGCGATGGAAAACACGCAGACGAGTAGAGCGCTGTACGAGCTGAAACTCAAATTTCAAGCGGAATTAAAGGTCGTTATGAGCGGTATGCGCGATTTATCCAAGGAAGAAAGACCTGCCTTTGGTAAACTTGTGAACGAGTTTAAACAAGGTATGGAAGAAAAATTTGAAGCGCGCGCAGTCGTTGTTAAACAAAAGGAAATGGAAGAAAAATACGCTTCCGAGCGCATTGATATCACCATGCCCGGAAAAACGGTAAAAAAGGGCGCGTTGCATCCCATTACGCTTGTTAAAAACGAACTCATAGATATTTTCTCGGGTATGGGATTTAAGGTTTTTGAAGGACCTGAAATAGAAACCGATTATTATAATTTTACCGCGTTGAATACGCCTAAGGACCACCCTGCAAGAGATATGCAGGATACCTTCTATATTGCGGAGAATTTATTGCTTAGAACGCAGACGTCGGCTGGACAAATTCGTGTTATGGAGAAAACCAAACCGCCCATTAAAATTCTTTCCCCGGGCAGAGTTTTCCGTTCGGACGACGACGCTACCCATTCGCCTATGTTCCATCAAATGGAAGGGCTTGTCGTGGACAAGGGTATCACGCTTTGCGATTTGCAAGGTATGCTTGGGGAGTTTGCGAAGAGAATGTTCACGTCTTCGACAAAGGTGCGTTTGCGTCCTTCGTATTTCCCCTTCACTGAGCCGAGCGTAGAAGTAGATTTAAGCTGTTCGGAATGCGGAGGTAAGGGTTGCAGGCTTTGCAAGGGTACGGGCTGGATTGAAGTGCTCGGCGCGGGCATGGTCAACCGTCACGTTTTGGAAAATTGCGGGGTTGATCCCGACGAGTACACGGGCTTTGCGTTCGGTATGGGGATTGAACGTATCGCGATGCTCAAATATGGCATCAATAACATCAAAACGCTGTTTGAGAACGATACCCGTTTCTTGAAACAGTTTGAAGAATAAGGAGGTAGAAAAATGAAAGCGCCTTTCAGTTGGTTAAAGGATTACGTAGATATTGACATTTCCGCGGACGAGCTTGCGGAAAAGCTCTTTTCTTGCGGATTTGAGGTTGAAGAACTCATCTACCTCGGTGAAAAGATTAATAAGGTAGTTGTGGGCGAGGTCAAAGCGCTTACGCCCCATCCCGACAGTGATCACATGCAAATTTGCGTTGTGGATTGCGGGGAAGAATATGGCAGAGAATTGCAAATCGTAACGGGCGCGAGCAACGTTTACGTGGGCATGAAAACGCCCTGCGCGCTCGACGGTTCGACGGTGGTGGAAAGTGATGAAAGGGTACTTGAAAAGAACCCTGACGCCGTCAAAAAGATTAAAAAAGGCAAGCTTCGCGGCGTAGAATCTTTCGGTATGTTATGCTCGGGCGAAGAACTCGGCATCAACGACGATTTCTATAAAGGCGCGGAGTTCGACGGATTGTTGGATTTAGAAAAGACGGCACCCGTGGGCGAAGATATTAAGAAAATCGTTGGGCTTGACGACTGGATTTTTGACATTTCGGTTACGGCAAACCGCCCCGACTGTCAATGTATTTTAGGGATCGCAAGAGAAGTGGCGGCGGTTTTGAAAAAGCCTTTAAAGCAACCGAACTATTCCTATACCGAACGCGCAACGTCGGCGGATAAAATCATCGTCGAAGTACAAGACAGCGAGCTTTGTCCCCGCTACGTAGGCCATTACGTAGAAAGCGTGAGTGGCGGAGAAACGCCTTCTTGGATGAGAAAACGCCTTGCTCTTTCGGGGATTCGTTCCATCTCCCCGATCGTCGATATTACGAATTTCGTACTGCTTGAAATGGGGCAACCTATGCACGCGTTCGACGCGGACGAGCTTGCGGGCAGAAAAATTATCGTGCGCCGTGCAAAAGACGGTGAAAAAATCGTCACGCTCGACGAAAAAGAATTTACGCTCAATAAAGAAAACCTCGTCATTTGCGACGGGGATAAGCCCGTAGCTTTAGCGGGGGTTATGGGCGGACTTAACAGCGGTGTTAAGGATACGACGAAGAACGTTTATTTTGAATCGGCGAAGTTTGCGCGTGATAACGTAAGAAAGACCTCGCGCGCTTTAGGGCAGAGTTCGGATTCCTCTTCCCGTTTTGAAAAGGGCGTGGACGCTTACACCAACGGTTACGGTATGGCGCGTGCGTTGCATCTTATTGAAGAGCTTGGCTGCGGTGTCGTAACCGACATGAAAGCGGACGAATGTTCCGCCGACCTTACTCCTCGTAAAATGAAGGCAAGCGTGTCGAAAATCAACGCGCTTTTGGGGATTGTCGTGCCTGACGAAGAAATCCTCGAAATCTTAAAAAATCTCGATTTCAAACCCGAATTAAACGGCGATACGCTCACGGTGGAAATTCCCGGCTATCGCGACGACGTGGACGGTTATCCCGACCTTGCGGAAGAAATTATCCGTATGTACGGCTATGAGCATTTAACCCCGACATTCCTTGAAAAAGCAAGCGTCACCGAAGGCGGACTTTCTCTTACGCAAAAGAAAGAACTGCATTTAAAACGCGTGCTTTGCGGACAAGGTTATTTGGAAGCGTATAACTATTCCTTCTATTCTCCCAAGGATTTCGATTTAATGAAATTGTCCGCGGACGCGTGCGAACGCAACGCTGTGAAGATTTTGAATCCTATCAGCGAAGAATTGTCTGTAATGCGTACCTTCCTCGCTCCGTCCATGCTCGCAAACGCAGTGAGAAATATTCGTCGCGGCAACGACGTAGGCAGGGAATTTGAAATTGCGAACGTGTATTACCCCAGCCAAACGGAAGATTCCGCGCAACCCATTGAAAAGAGAAAGCTGGTTCTCGGCGTATGGGGCGGAAAAAACGATTTCTTTGATTTAAAGGGCGGAGTGGAGAAGATTTCCGAGCTCTTCCACGTGGATTTCACGTATGAAAGAGCGGAAAAATCCTACCTGCACCCCGGCGTTTCAGCGAAGGTTATTTGCAATAAAAAAGTAGTGGGCGAACTCGGTGAACTCGACCCTGCTATCGCGCTTTCACTTGGTCTTGATAAAAAAGTGTATTTGGGTGAGTTGGATTTAGACGAGCTCGAAAGGGTGCTCGACGATAGCGTAAGATACGTAAATCTTCCCAAGTTCCCTGCCGTAGAGCGTGACCTTGCGCTGATTGCGGACGAACAGCTCACCTGCGCGCAAATTGAAGAAGTGCTGCTTCATTCCTGTAAATACGTAACTAAAGCGGTGCTCTTCGACGTTTACCGCGGCGGACAAGTGCCTGAAGGCAAAAAGAGTATGGCGTTCACACTCACGTTTACGCCTGATATGAGCGCTGAAAAGGCATTCACGCCTGAAGTGCTCGACGGATTCGTGAAGAAAATTCTCAATAATTTGAAATTCAAGCTTGGCATAGAATTGCGCTAATGCGAATAAAACGAGGTAAATTTTGAAACGAGAAATACGCGTAAACACCTTTGGATTTATTAACGTCGATAAGCCGTCGGGGATAACTTCGTCGGCTATCGTCAATAAAATAAAATGGCTGGCAGGAGTGCCTTGCGGACACATGGGTACGCTCGATCCTTTGGCGAGCGGAGTTTTACCCGTTGGTGTAGGGAATGCGACAAGGCTGTTTGATTATTTTCTTCAAAAACAAAAAACGTACATTGCGGAATTTACCTTTGGCGAAACTTCGGACACGCTTGATTGCACGGGAGAAATTGTCCGTGGGGGGCATGTACCGAATGAAAGTAAAATTTTATCCGTTTTGCCTAAATTTATCGGGGAGATTGATCAAATTCCGCCAAAATACAGCGCGAAGAACGTGAACGGAAAGCGCGGTTATGATTTGGCAAGGGCAGGTATTGAGTTTGAGCTTCCGCCAAAGCGAATTATCGTGCATGGTATAGAGTTTTTGGGAAGAGCAGAAGGTAAGGAAAACGCTTTTAATTTCAAAATTGACTGCAGCGGCGGTACGTATATTCGTTCGTTGGCGCGGGATATTGCAACTGCGTGCGGAACGCAGGGGCTTATGAGTGCTCTTCGACGTACAAAAAGCGGTATTTTTACGCTTGAAAATGCTATTCAAATAGAAGAATTAACCGAACAAAATATTCAAGAAAGGGTAATACCCACGGACATGGTATTGCCATTTCCCGTTCTTGAACTCACTTCCTTAAAAAGAGATAAAATTTTCGACGGCGTAGCAATCCCCACCGATTATCAGGACGGAGAATATAAGTTCTACCGCGATGGGAAATTTTACGGAATTGCGGAAGTGAAGAATGGAAAGGCGAAGATTAAGACGAAATTATGTTAAAAACCATTGTTTTGCGACAATTTGATAGGCATTTGCCGTGCGTAATTTTACTCGGCGGGTTCGACGGCTTGCATTTAGGCCATAAGCGGCTTGTTGCGCGCGCGAAAGCCTTTGGCTTGCCCATAGGGATTATGACGATTGACGACTGTAAAGCAACGGGAAATTTATTCAACGCCGTTGAGCGCGAAGAAATTTTCGCCAAAGAAGGTATAGATTTCGTTTTGGAAATGTCCTTTGCGAAGATCAAAGACCTATCGCCCGAAAAGTTTATAGAGCTTTTAAAGAAAGATAGGACGGTCAAGACCTTTGTGTGCGGAACGGATTTTAGGTTTGGTGCAGGCGCAAAAGGGAATGCCTCCACCATTCGCCAAATGGGCGAAGAAGTTTTTGTGGAAGATTTATTGTTTGAAAACGGAGAAAAGGTAGGGGTAAGCCTTATCAAGTCCAAGCTTCTAAAGGGCGAGGCGGAAGAGGCTAAAAAATTGCTCGGTCATCCCTTTTTCGTGCAAGGCGAAGTGCTTGAAGATAGAAAAATCGGCAGGACTATCAATTTCCCTACGGCGAATATTCGATACCCGAAAGAGAAATTTCCCATTAAAACCGGGGTGTATGAAACAAGCGCAATAATCGACGGAAAACGGTATAAAGGGATTACGAACTACGGCGCAAGACCAACCTTTTTAGACGGTGAAGTTTGGACGGAAACGCATTTTATCTCGTACACGGGTAACCTGTACGGAAAAACGTTAAAGATAGAATTCGAAAGATGGCTTCGCGGAATTGAAAAGTTTGAAAATGCGGAGCAGTTAAAAAAACAACTGATAAAAGACGTAAGGAGTGTAACGGAAAATGATTAAATTCGGGCCGAGCGGAAATTCGGAAAGCTTTTATAAAGCGGGGTATAGCCACACCGAGCAAGCGGCGAAATTTGTTCGCGAGCGTGGGCTCGACTGCTTTGAATATTCCTTTGGCAGAGGGGTGCGCATGTCGGAATCAACGGCGATTTCGATTGCAGACGCCTTTCGACAAGAAAACGTTGAAATTTCCGTACACGCCCCTTACTTTATCAATTTTGCGAACCCTGACGACGAAATGGCGGCAAAGTCCTACGGCTACGTTTTAGACAGCGCGAGGGCGTGTAAGCTGATGGGCGGAAAGCGGGTGGTGTTCCACCCCGCAGCGCAGGGAAAGGCGACGAGAGCGGAAGCGGTTGCGCTTACCGTGGAGCGCTTGAAAATTTTGCGCGAATATATCTATCTCAACAATTTAGAGGATATGATTTTTTGCCCCGAGACCATGGGCAAGCTCGCACAAATCGGTACGATTGAAGAAGTCACGGAGTTTTGTCTTGTGGATAGCGTTTTCACGCCTTGTGTGGATTTCGGTCACGTAAATTCAAGAGAACAAGGCTCGCTGAAAACGGTGGCGGATTATAAATCTCGGCTTGAGTATATGATTGAAAGGCTGGGCTTTGAGCGAATGAAGAATTTTCACGTACATTTTTCCAAGATTATGTATGGTGCGAAAGGCGAAATCAAGCATTTAACGATGGAAGACACCGTTTTTGGACCTGAATTTGAACCGCTTGCAATTGCGCTCAAGGATTTGGGGTTAGAGCCGTTTATCGTAAGCGAATCGGCTGGTACGCAAATAGAAGACGCGTTGCTCATGAAGAAAATTTATTTCGGAAACTAAAAATCCTTTTGAATATACACCGTCCACGCTTGACGAAAGGGGATTTTTTTGCTAAAATAGATACAGTGAGGTGCTCGTATGCTCGTAACGAACGGAAAAAAGATATTCAAGCTTTGTCAGACGGACGCGGTTTACGTATCGACTGAAACGCTGATGAGATATATAACGGGTTTTGAAGCGGAAAACGGATTTATTATCGTTGATAAGGACGGAACAACTTTGTTCACGGACAAG
Organism: Clostridia bacterium; assembly: GCA_017504465.1. Lineage (GTDB taxonomy): Bacteria > Bacillota > Clostridia > Christensenellales > Borkfalkiaceae > Scatosoma. Next base: position 20,738 of record JAFVRE010000001.1, read on the forward strand.
CGGTATATCGAAGCGGCGGAAAAGCTTTTTCAAGGAACGGACGTTACGCCCGTGCTTTTTAAACAAAACGAAGCAATCGAGCGGTTGGCGAAATATAAAATGGTCGGGATTTCTTTTAGAAGCACTACACTTTCCGAATTTGAAATGCTGAAAAAGTGCGGCGCGGAATTTAAAAACGTCGATAGCGCGTTGACGCAAGCAATAATCGTTAAAAACGAATGGGAAATGGAGAACATTCAAAAGGCTTGTGAAATCGCTGAAAAGGCGTTCATCGCAACCCTGCCCCACATCAAAGAAGGAATGACGGAGACGCAAGTGGCGGCTATGCTCGAATATAATATGCGTTCTTTGGGCGCGGAAGGTACGTCGTTTGCGACCATTTGCGCGTTCGGTGCGCACGCAGCCATACCCCATCACGTCACGGGAGAAACTCCCTTAAAGTTCGGGGATGAGATCTTGCTCGATTTTGGCTGTAAAGTGAACGGGTATTGTTCGGATATTACAAGAACGGTACTCTTTGGCGACGACGGAAAACACGAAGAATTTAAAAAGGCATACGACGCGGTTTTGACGGCGCATAATCTCGTGCAAGAAAATTTGCGCGCGGGAATGACGGGCGTTGAAGCGGACGCGATTGCGAGAAATTATTTAAAAGAAAAGGGCTATGGCGAGTTGTTTACCCATTCGCTCGGTCACGGTATCGGCTTGAACGTGCATGAAATGCCGTCGGTAAGTCCTAAGGGCGAAAGCGCGCTCTTAGACGGAATGGTATTTTCGGACGAGCCCGGCGTGTACGTTGCGGGCGAATACGGGATTCGTATCGAAGACACCGTAACGCTTGAAAACGGTCGTGTGAAGAGCTTTATGAGCTTGACGGATAAAAAGCTCGTTATCCTTTAAGTAAGAATCATATCAAGGGGATTCCCTTGTTTTGAGATATAAAAGATAAAAACCAATATACAAGGAGAACTAATTGTATGGCACAAATTTTGGCAGGCGATATTCGTAAAGGCGTTACCTTCGAATACAAGAGCGGCGTTTACACCGTTACCGACTTCCAGCACGTTAAACCCGGTAAGGGCGCGGCGTTTGTAAGAGCAACGCTTAAGAACGTTGTTACGGGACAAGTATTGTCCAACGAAACGTTCAACCCCACTGCAAAGCTTGAAACGGCTCAAGTTGAAACGAAGAAGATGACGTATTCTTACTATGACGGCGAATTCTACGTATTCATGGACGAAGAATACAACCAAGAAATGCTGTCCTTCGATCAAGTAGAGGAAGCGCTTAAGTACATCAAGGAAAACGATACGGTTACCGTTAAATTCCTTTATGGCAAAGCATTCTCTGTTGAACCTGAAAACTTTGTTGAACTCAAAGTTATCGAAGCTGAACCCGGCGTGAAGGGTAACACCGCAACCAACGTTATGAAGAACGCAAAGGTTGAAACGGGCGCTACCATTCAAGTTCCTATGTTCGTTGAAGAAGGCGAGACCATTCGTATCGACACCAGAACCGGCGAATACATGAGCAGAGTATAATTTATAACGCTTTTAACCGATTAATCAGGATGTTTGCGCAATATCCTGTATTTTGGTGTGTGTTTTATGCTTCAGCCACATTGTATTCTGCGTTTATTTTTAACCTCCCAAGAAAAGATCGGTCGAGGGATTATCCCTCGTAGAAAAGTTAGGTCAAGGGATTGTCCCTTGCAAGGAGACACTATGCGCGCGGTCGTACAAAGAGTAAAATATACCAAGCTTGAAGTTGACGGGGAATTAATTTCCGAAATTCCGTTTGGGTTGACTGTTTTTCTTGGCATAAAATCGGGGGACAGCGAAAAGCAGGCGGATTTTTTAATGAAAAAGATTTCCGCATTAAGAATTTTCGAGGACGAAAACGGAAAGATGAATTTGTCCGTTAAGGACGTTGGCGGGGAAGTATTGCTCGTTTCGCAGTTTACCCTTTACGGTGATGCAAACAAGGGCAACAGACCTTCTTTTACGCTCGCTGAACGTCCCGAAAAAGCCGAACCGCTTTACGAATACGCTTTAAACGCTTTGCGTGAACAGGGCGTAATCGTTAAAAAGGGTGTTTTCGGCGCTGATATGAAAATATCCCAGCTCAACGACGGACCTGTTACGATTTTGCTTGAAAAGGAAGATTGAGAACGCTTTTTTGAAGGAGGAAGAACCGTGAAAAGAATTTTAACGATACAAGATGTATCCTGCTTTGGACAATGTTCGCTTACCGTGGCGTTACCCATCATTTCTGCCTGCGGTATTGAAACTTGCATTTTGCCGTCCGCGGTGCTTTCTACGCACACGGGCGGATTTAAAGGCTTCACTTTCCGTGACTTGACGGAAGATATGCCCTTAATCGAAGAGCATTGGAAAAAGGAAAATATCAAATTCGACGCCGTTTATACGGGCTATCTTGGCAGCGCGAAGCAAATGGATTACGTGAAGAGTATCTATAACTCCTGCAAAGCTAAGGACGCGTTGCTTATCGTTGATCCTGCAATGGCGGATAACGGCAAGCTTTACTTAGGGTTTGATATGGAGTTCGTTAAAAAAATGCGCGAGCTTTGTAAAAAGAGCGATTACTTATTGCCTAATTTAACCGAAGCTTGTCTGTTGATTGAAGAAGACTATCGCGAAGAGTATGACGAAACTTATATCGACGCTGTGCTTTCTAAGTTGGTGACTCTCACAAGCGGTACGATTGTATTGACGGGAATCGGTTATTCCGCAAATAAAACAGGCGTTGTGGTATTTAAAAACGGCGAAAAGCAGTATTACGAACACGAGAAATTATCCAAGGGCTGTCACGGCACGGGCGATATCTATGCGTCTGCGTTCGTAGGCGCGTTGGCGAAAGGAAAATCGGCGTTCGAGGCGGCTAAAATAGCAGCGGATTATACGGTGCTTTGCATCAAAGCGACGCAGCAAGATACCGAGCACTGGTACGGCGCGAGATTTGAAACCGCTTTGCCAGAACTTATAAAAATGCTTTCCGAGTAAAAAAACGTAAATGAAATGATAAAGACTGTGCTGATTTTGCGGCGCAGTCCTTTTTTATAAGGAAAGCTGAGTAAGCGACAAAAAGGAAGAGGGATAAAATTTTGAAATATTCCTTGCATTTCGCATAGGGATATGATATAATATATACGGTGAGAAAAATAGGCGGATTAAATAATCCAGCGAGGGGAAAATGACACTTATAAAAGACAGTACCGTGAAAGAAAACGTTTCACCTACGGAAGAATTTTTGAGGGAGTATAAACGCTTAACGCCGCTGTATCTTGGCGCAATGAAAAACGTTTGTACCCGTTTTGAAATTCTTGACAACGAATTTGGCGAACTGCAGGGGCACGATCCCATACATCATATCGAAAGTAGGCTGAAATCCGCCGAAAGCGCGTATGAAAAGCTCTATCGCCGTAAAATTGCCCAACACCCCGAACATATCGTTAAGCTCAACGATATCGCGGGCGTTAGAGTCGTTTGCAGTTATATTGAGGACATTTACACGATTGCGTCGCTGTTTTTAAAACAGCCGGACGTTAAATTCCTACAATGCAAGGATTACATAAAAAACCCGAAATCCAACGGATATAGAAGTTTGCATTTAATCGTTGAAATTCCCGTTTGTCTTTCGACGCAGCAAACGAGCGTACCCGTGGAAATACAGCTTCGCACCATTTCTATGAATATGTGGGCGAGCCTTGAACACGAAGTATCCTATAAAATGGACGTAGAAGGAATTGAGGCTTATAAAGCAGAGCTTAAAGATTGCGCGGACGGTTTGTTCGCGCTGGAAGAACGAATGCAAAAAATTTGTAACGGGATTCGTTCTCAAACGGAAATTTTAAACGAAGAATAGGAAGAAAAAATGAGCTATCGGGATAGGGAAGCGGAACAACAAAAAACTCTCAAGAAAATAAAACTCATTTTCTTGATTTGCTTTGCTCTCTTAATTCTTGCCTTGAGCGCGCTTTCATTCTTTGTCCCCACAAGTTCGTGGCAATACGCCTTTTCTTTGCCTAAAATCGAGAAAAGAAAGGATGGCGAACTTCGTATTCATTACCTAAACGTAGGACAAGCGGACAGCACGCTGATTGAGTTTCCCGACGGAAAAACGTTGCTTATAGACGGCGGCGATACCCATTCCGACGCAACGATTATGCGGTATTTAAACGCGCTCAAGATAAAAAAGCTCGATTACGTTCTTTTGACTCATACCGACGCCGATCACTGCGGTAGCTTGGACGAGGTGGTAAAATATAAGGGCGCGGATAGGGTGTTACTGCCCTGCATGACGGAGAATAGTACTTACAAAACGGCATATAAAGAGTTTTTGTCTGTTCTTGGATCGGAAGAGATAGAGGTTAAAACCGTTAAACGTTTCGACCAAATCACCTCTTCTTCCGCGCAGTATCCCTATGCTTTTACGATACTCTTTCCCCACGGCGTAGAGTATGACGAGGAAACGGAGAGCGGTTTTTCAAGCAACGAGCTTTCCACAATCGGGTATTTAAGCTATGGCGAAGCGGATGCGCTGTTTTGCGGGGATACCACCGCAAACGTCCTTCAAGGCTTAGTCAAGGAAGACGGGTTAGGCGCGTTTAAGCCCAGAGGGATAAATTTAAACTCGATAGATATTATGAAAGTACCTCATCATGGTGCGAAAGACGGTTTAACCAACGAGCTTGTCAGCTATTTCAATTTCCGTTCCGCCGTTATTTCTTGCGGAGTCGGGAATATCTACGGCCACCCGCATGAAGATTTACTTGATCATCTTTCAACGGCAAATTGTCAAGTCTATAGGACGGACTTGCAAGGTACGGTAGTTGCTACCATTTCCGCGAACGGCAGTTATAAATTTACAACCGAAAAATAGTCGCGAGAAAATAATAGATTTTTTAGGGAAAAGATATGAAATTTTTAATGGATAAGCTAAAACGAAAAATATTTATCATCACAACGTCCGTCGTTCTTGCTCTTGCAATTATCGTGGGCGCTTGCGCGATCTATCTTGGCGATTATTACCGCGCCGATAATCAAGCAATAGGCGCGTTTTTGCCACAAGGCACAACTTGGCAAGAAGAGCCCAGCGGTAGAATAGTCTTTGAAGCGGAAGGTGCGACAAAGGGCTTCATCTTCTATCCTGGCGGTAAGGTGGAACATACCGCATACGTTCCATTGATGCAGGCGTGCGCCGAGCAAGGAATTTTGTGCGTGCTTGTCAAGATGCCGTTCAACCTTGCCGTATTTGACGTCAATGCTGCGGACGGGATTCAGGCGGAATACCCCGAAATAGAAGATTGGTACATAGGCGGTCATTCTCTTGGCGGTTCTATGGCGGCGTCCTATCTTGCCGATAACGTCAACGATTATGAGGGGCTTGTTTTGCTTGGCTCATATTCCACGGCGGACTTGTCTGACACCGAGCTTAACGTGCTTTCGGTCTTTGGAAGCGAAGATAAGGTAATGAACCGTAAGAAATACGACGATAATAAATGCAATTTACCGAATGATTTTACCGAGATGATCATTGACGGCGGCTGTCACTCCTACTTTGGAATGTATGGCGCGCAGGACGGGGACGGTACGCCTACGATTACAAACGAAGCGCAAATTCGTTTAACGGCGGAACATATCGTTAAAATGATGGATTGATACATTCAGATAGATATGAGTGATAAGAAGACTATGAAATATGTTAAATCCTGCGGTTTTGTCGTTTTTAAACAAACAGAGAATGAAAATTATTACTTAATCATTAAAAGCTCAAATGAGGACGTTGGATTTCCCAAAGGGCATATGGAAAAAGGCGAAACCGAACTACAAACTGCGATTCGCGAACTTAAAGAAGAAACGAATGTAGAGATTAAAGTAGTAGATGGATTTAGAAGACAAATAGAATATAAGATACCTAAAACGGTTGATACAATAAAACAATGTGTATATTTTCTTGGGATATGTACGAAAGATGAGATTATATGCCAAGCAGAAGAAGTGACGGAAGCCGCTTTTATGCCTTATGAAAAGGCTTTGAGTTTTTTAACGTTTACGGAAACAAAGGATATATTAACAAGCGCTCAAGAATTTATCAATAAAATTAAGCAATTTTGATTTTTTTAGAAGTATAAGGAAGGCTTTTTTTAAAGATGAGAACATATAACGGTTTTAGCATGCTTTTAATCTTTTTATTTGTAATTTTATTTTCAATGATATTATTTTTAATTAAGTTGATTGCAATGAAGGTTAAAAGATGGGATAAAAATGTATTTTTATACAAATATATTTTTTGGGTTCAAGCGATTGCAATATTTTCATTTTTTCAATGGAATATTGCAATAATCGTATGGTTGATTACAGGAATTTTACTGTTAGTAATTATAAACAAAAAGCTAAAAACCTTATCAAAAGAAGAGAGTATTGGGTTAAAAACTTTTATCAATACATTTCTTGCGACGGTGATATGTATTATTATTATGCCGTTATTTTTCAGGTTAATTGAAGTTCCTTATTTGGAAAAATCGAACGCCGATTATATTAGTGTGTATTTTGAAAATGCTTTATATATAACAAGTATAATCTTGTTTTTTTATGTTGTAGGCTTGAGACCTTTTGCGGTTTCTTACAGTGAATCTTTTGTTTCGGTGGAAAAAGAAGAAAAAGATAAAATCGGAAAAATAAAAAAAGCAGTTAATAGGATTATTTATATTGTATTATTTGTTTTAACTCAGGCTTATTATGGTATTGTCTATTTTCTAAATTGAAAAATTTTATTCTCTACGTTGAAAGAATACACCTACTAATGTGAATGACATTTTTGCTTTGATTTTTAAAACCGCGAATT
>JAFVRE010000018.1 GCA_017504465.1 Clostridia bacterium
AGAGATTTTTTCGAAATTCTGCGTAGGAAAATAATAGGAAATACACGCGAAAGATAAGGGCAGGTAGAGCATGGTCAATTTGGATTTATACAGAGTATTTTATACGGTGGCAAAATGCGGCAGCTTGACTAAGGCGGCGGAGAAGCTTTATATTTCTCAACCTGCTGTTTCGCAAGCGATTAAACAACTTGAAATCCAGCTCGGTGTTTCGCTTTTTAACCGTACGCGCAGGGGCATGGAATTGTCCGCGCAGGGCGGAGAAGTGATTTTTAAGAAAATTGAAGAAGGGTTAAAGCTGTTTTCAGACGCCGAAGATATGATCAACCAACGTAAAAACACCGCAACGGGAGAAATCCGCGTTGGCGCGTCGGATACCATTTTTGAATATTTCCTCGCCGATAAAATCGTTGAATTTCATGAAAAATTCCCGGCGGTGAAAATAAATCTTATTTCCGATATCACACCCAACACCGTTGAGGATTTGAAGTCGGGAAAATGCGACGTTGGGTTCGTGAACCTTCCTATCGAGCAGGACGATGGGCTCAAACTCTACGGAAACTGTATGCAGCTCAACGACGTATTCGTTGCGGGCGAGAAATTCAGTGAGCTGAAAGATAAGTCCTCGTCTTTTGAAGAGTTGAAAAACTATCCCCTGATCGTGCTCGAAAAGAAGACCGCGGCAAGACAAGCCCTTGATAGATACGTGCAAACGCTGGGCGTTACACTTGAACCGTCGATAGAGGTCGGCAGCTGGGATTTGATGAAACGCTTGGTATCGCGCGGCATGGGCATAGGGGTAATTCCCCGCGAATATATCCAAGACAAACTGCAAACGGGCGAAGTTTTTGAAGTTAAAACCGAGCCTTGTTTGCCTACTCGCTCGGTGGGAATGATTTTACTCAAAGACCAAAGTATTCCCTTTGCTTTAAGAGAGTTTTTGAGTTTGTTTGGATTTGACGTTTGATAAAACGGATAGTAGGATAAAAAGAAAGTAAAAGCAGCTATTTTAGCGAACACTATAGAAAGGAAATTATATGGCAAAACCCAATTCAAAATTAAGAAATTTTTGCATTATCGCACATATCGACCACGGCAAAAGCACTCTTGCGGACCGTTTAATCGAACGCACGGGGCAGGTGTCTAAACGCGATATGGAAGAACAGCTTCTCGATAGCATGGATATCGAGCGCGAACGCGGTATTACAATCAAGCTCACACCCGTGAGAATGTATTACACAACCAAATCGGGTGAGGAATACGAATACAATTTAATCGACACCCCCGGCCACGTTGACTTTACGTACGAAGTCAGCAGATCGCTTGCGGCTTGCGAGGGCGCGATACTCGTCGTTGACGCAACGCAGGGCGTAGAAGCGCAAACGCTTGCAAACGTGTATCTTGCGCTTGAAAATAACCTTGAAATTTTGCCTGTCATCAATAAGATTGATTTGCCGAGCGCGCGCGTGGACGAAGTCAAGCAGGAAATAGAGGACGTAATCGGGCTGGACGCGTCGGATATCCCTTGCGTTTCCGCAAAAGAAGGTACGAATATTGAAGATTTGCTCGAAGCCATCTCGCAATATTTTCCTGCCCCAGACGGCGATACGGAGGCTCCGCTTAAAGCGCTGATTTTCGATAGCTACTACGATAATTATAAAGGCGTAATTTTATTCGTTCGCGTTGTGGACGGCGGTGTAAAAGTAGGGGATAAAATCCGCACCTTCCTTTCCGACGTCGTGTACGACGTAACCGAAGTAGGCGCGTTTGCACCCGGGCTTTTCCCGAAGGAAGAGCTTAAAGCCGGCGAAGTTGGATATATTGCAGCTTCGATCAAATCCATACAGGACGTAGCGGTGGGCGACACCGTCACAAACGCTTTAAGACCGGCAAAGGAACCGTTGCCCGGTTATAAAAAAGTACAGCCCGTAGTATTTTGCGGTATTTATCCGCTTGACGGCAGTAAGTTTAACGATTTAAAAGAAGCAATTTTAAAGCTTCAGTTAAACGACGCGTCGCTCATTTTTGAGCCGGATAATTCCGTTGCGCTCGGGTTTGGGTTCCGTTGCGGATTCCTTGGACTTTTGCATATGGAAATTATCCAAGAAAGAATAGAGCGAGAATTTAATCTCGACATCATAACCACCGCGCCGTCGGTTAGTTATCTTGTACACAAGACGGATGGGGAGGAGTTCTTCGTGGATAACCCCACGCATTTACCCGACGTGTCGGACATAGAATACATGGAAGAACCGATCGTAAAAGCGGAAATTTACACTCCGCCCGATTACATGGGACCGATTATGGATCTTTGTAAGGAAAAACGCGGTATCTTTAAAAATATGACCTATATGGACGAAAGACGGGTTAAGCTTGAATACACCCTGCCCTTGAATGAAATTGTTTACGATTTCTTTGACGGCTTGAAGTCGAGGACAAAAGGCTATGCAAGCTTCGACTACGAGCTTGCAGGGTATCAAAGATCAAAGCTCGTCAAGTTGGATATTTTATTAAACGGCGAGATTTGCGACGCTCTTTCGACGATTGTATTCGAAGGTCGCGCTTATGAGCGTGGCAGAACGCTTTGCGAGAACTTAAAGGACGCCATTCCCCGTCAGCTTTTTGAAATTCCTGTTCAGGCGGCAATCGGAGGTAAAATCATTGCTCGTGAAACGGTAAAAGCAGTGAGAAAGGACGTACTTGCAAAATGCTACGGCGGCGACATTACGAGAAAGAGAAAATTGCTTGAAAAACAAAAAGAAGGTAAAAAGCGTATGCGCCAAGTCGGCAGCGTAGAAGTGCCTTCGGAAGTCTTTATGGAAATACTCAAAACCAACAAGGACTAATTTAATTGTAAATTAATGAAAAATCCTAAAAAGGATAGGTACAGGTATGAGAATAGTATTCGCAGGGACCCCCGATTTTGCGGTTGCTCCATTAGAAAATATAATAAATTCCGGCTACGACGTAGTGGGCGTTATCACGCAGACGGACAAACCGCAGGGCAGAAAAGGCATCTTAACCCCTCCGCCCGTAAAGGCGTTTGCCGAGAAATTTTCCATTCCTGTCTTACAGCCTTTAAAACTCCGCGACGAAGTGGAATTAGTCCGCTCGCTCAAAGGCGATTTGCTCATCACTTGCGCTTACGGACAAATTTTAACGCAGGAAATTCTCGATTTGTTTCCGCTTGGCGTTTGGAATATTCACGCAGGGTTATTGCCTAAATATCGCGGCGCGTCGCCTATCCAAAGCTGTATTTTAGCAGGAGAAAGCAAGACGGGTATATCGATTATGAAGACGGAGCTCGGGCTTGATTGCGGCGATATTTTACTTGTTGACGAGCTTGAAATTTCAAGAACGGAAACGTACGGAGAACTTTCAAATCGGCTTTCCGTGCTCTCCGCACAAACGATTATAAAGGCCTTAAAGCTTTTGGAAACGGGGGAATACACCCTTACCAAACAGGACGAAGAGGGCGTGCAAGTCGTACGAAAAATCGGTAAAGACCACGCTAAAATAGACTTTAGCGGGACCGCGGAAGAAATTGTAAATCTTGTCCGCGCGATGAATCCGCAACCGATTGCATACACGGCGGTCAACGGTTTAAAGGTAAACGTATTTTTGGCGGAGGAAATTGAAAATTTTGAAGAATGCGCAGGGCAGGTATGCGGCGAAGTTTTGTCAAGTTCACCCAAGCAAGGCTTAATCGTGAAATGTAAAGACGGCGCGGTGCGTTTGTTGGAAGTGCAATCGTCGGGTGGAAAGCGCATAAAGGGCGGAGATTTTTTAAACGGCAGAAAGGCGCAAAAGGGGGATGTTTTCCATGTTGAGTAATCCCGTTTATGATCCCTATCAAATTTTAACGAAAATCTATTCGGAAGGCGCCCATTTAAAGCAGGCGATTGCGGATACGTATATCGAGGAGCTTTATCGCGCAAGAACGGTAAAAATTGTTTACGGCGTTCTTGAAAACGACGTGTATTTAGATTTTTGTATTCGCCATTACGCGCCAAAATCCCCAAAGCTTGCAGTGAGAACGATTTTGAAGATTTCGCTGTATATGCTTTTATTCATGGATAAACAAAAATATATGGTGACTGATTGCGCTGTTACTCTTTGCAAAAAACTTGGCAAAAGCGGTGTGAGCGGTTTTGTGAACGCATTTTTGCGTAGATTTAACAAAGAAGAAGTGTCAAGCGCAATTCCAAAAGGCGTTGAAGGCGAGAGTATTTTAGCGTCTTATCCGTTGTATGCCTATCGGTTTTTAAAGTGGGAATACGGCAATCGCGCGTTTGATATAGCAAGGTCGAAATCGGGCGGAGTATCCGTTCGATTTGAACGCAACGCAGAGAAATATTTATCAAAATCGCATACCTGCTCCCCCTTTACCAACAATTACTTATTTGAAAACTTCGTCCGTGACGAAGGATTTGAGAAAGGGGATTACACCTTTCAATCGGTGGGGAGTATCGCTATTTGCGACGTAGTATCGCCGTGCGAGAATTTCTTAGACGCGTGCGCTGCGCCCGGCGGTAAATCTGTTTTGCTTTCTAAAAAATGCAAAAGTATAACTTCTTTCGAGTTACATGAACATCGTGTAAAACTCATTGAAAGCTATCTTTCGCGAATGGGAGTACAAAACGTTACGCCCATGCAAAAAGACAGCTCAGTTTTTGACAAGACTTACGAAAACGCCTTTGACGGCGTACTTTGCGACGTACCGTGTTCGGGTTTTGGCACGGTAAGCGAAAATCCGGACGTGAAACTGTTTAGAAAGGAAAGTGATTTTGCGAGTTTAAAAAAAGCGCAAACGGAAATTTTATCCACTTGTTCAAAATACGTCAAGAAAGGCGGTAGCTTATATTATTCAACTTGTTCGCTGTTTGAGAGTGAAAACGATCAAATTGTCGGAGAATTTTTAAAGAATCACCCCGAATATGAAATGCAGGAACTTCAAAGCCCGCTTGCGCATGAAAAGAAGAAATATGGGTTGCAATTTTTACCCGATACCGCGTATGGTGCAGGCTTTTACGTGAGTAAACTCATAAGGAAGGGCTGATATGAAGAAGATTTTACAAGACCTTACGTTTGCTCAAATTGAAGAACTTACGCTTGCGCTCGGGGAAAAGAAATTCCGTGCAAAACAGCTCTTTGAAGGGCTTACCCAAGGCAAAACGATTGATGGGATCACGTCGCTTTCTAAGGATTTCAAGGAAAAACTCAAAGCTGAATTTGAGAACGAGCCGATCAAGATAAGAGAACGATATCTCTCATCAGACGGAACGGAAAAATACCTTTTTGAATACGCGGACGGCAACCTTGTCGAAGGCGTTTTAATGAAATATAAATACGGATATACGCAATGTATTTCCACTCAGGTGGGTTGTAGAATGGGCTGCAAATTTTGCGCCTCTACCTTAAACGGACTCATACGAAATTTATCCGCAGGCGAAATTTTATCGCAGGTATTGCTCGTCAACGCCTTGCATAAAAACGACGTTAAGGCGGGGGCAGGTAAGAGCGCAAGGGCAGTTACCAACCTTGTTTTAATGGGTAGCGGCGAACCGCTTGACAACTACGCGGAAGTCGTGAAATTCTTGCGTTTGGTTTCGTCGGAAGACGGGCTTGGAATAAGCCCGCGCAATATTTCTCTTTCGACGTGCGGATTAGTTCCTAAAATGTACGAGCTTGCGTCGGAAAATTTACCCATCAATTTAACGGTATCTTTGCACGCGACGGAAGACGAAGAACGAATCCGCGTAATGCCGGTCGGGAAAGCATATAAAATAGCCGAGATATTAAAAGCCTGCGATCACTATTTCAAGAAGACAGGCAGAAGATATTACTTTGAATATACTTTGATTTCGGGCGAGAACTGCGACGAGCGTCACGCCAAGGGTTTGGTTGAACTTCTTAAAGGCAAGCCCTGTCACATCAACCTGATTCGCTTAAATGAGGTTAAGGAACGGGATTTGAAATCAATCGACGACAAATCGGCGTATCGGTTTTTAGGTGTGCTGGAAAAGGGCGGGTTAAGCGCGACTTTGCGCCGTCAAATCGGCGTGGATATAGGGGGTGCATGCGGGCAGCTTCGAGCGAGTTATTTGGAAGAACAGCCGTGTGATTAAGTTAGGAAAAAGTTTATCAAAATTTTTTGGATTTTAAGTGAGGTTAATTATTATGGAAAATGCTACGCTTTCTTTTATCGCTGGATTATTCGCGATGGCGTTGATTGTAATTAGTTATTTTACCGATAAAAAAACGCTATATCTTATCTTACAAGCATCGAGCATAGTGTTTTTGATCTTGTCCTATCTGTTCATTAGTGAGTTCTTTGCAATGGTAGGATTAAGCGTTGGATTGGGCAGAGCGTTGACGTTTTTCGTTTACGAAAATAAGAATAAGCCTGCGCCGTTATGGTTGAGTTTTTTATTCTCCGCTTTGACGTTGCTCGCGTACGTTATCGTCAACGTCGTTATTCTTAAGAACTACGAGATTTGGGACGTTTTATATCTCACAGCCCTCATTTTCTACGCATTCACGTTCCGTATAAGGAATTTAAGCGTATTGCGCCTCGTTACTATCATTCCTACGGGATTATCAGTCGTTTATGGTTTTGGGATAAGCGCAACTGCGTTCGTTATCATCTCTTATATTTTTGAGTTTTTAGCAAATCTTTTTGCAATCATTAAGCAGAATATTTTGCCGAAATACAAGTCAAAATATAAAATACAAAACAATTAAAATGCAAATAAAAACTCTTTCGCGCTTGAAAGACTGCAAGAAAGAGAAAGGAGCCTTATGGATAAAATTAAAGTTTGCCCTTCTATTTTATCCGCAAATTTTGCGGATATGGGCGCAGAAGTACGGTCTTTAGAAGAGAACGGCGCGGACATGGTACACTGCGACGTCATGGACGGCGTGTTCGTCAATAACATTTCGTTCGGTATCAAGATGGTGGAAGATATCCGAAAATATACGAAATTACCGCTCGATTGTCATTTGATGATTGTCAACCCTGAAAAGTACGTCGAGCGTTTTGCAAAGGCGGGCGCGGATATTATCACGGTGCATTACGAGGCTTGTAAGCACAATCTTGAAGACGTGCTTAAACTCATCAAATCCACGGGCGTAAAATGCGGCGCGGTTATCAACCCCGACACGCCCGTATTGGCGATTGAAAAAATTATTCCGCTTTGTGATATGGTGCTCGTGATGAGCGTATTCCCCGGTTTTGGCGGCCAAAAATTCATCAAAGAGTCTTTGGACAAGCTTCGCGCTATTCGCGGGGTTATTGATAAGCTTGATAGGGATATCGACCTTGAAATCGACGGCGGCGTTACCCTTGACAACGCGAAGGAAATTATAGACGCAGGCGCAAACGTAATCGTTGCAGGAAGCGCAGTCTTCAATGCGCCCGACCGCAAAAAAGCAATTTCCGCGTTAAGAGGCTGATTAAATTTTGCGTAGTTTTAATAAAACCACGCTACCATGTACGAGATAAATAGAAAATAAAAAACGCCCATTCGGGCGTTTTTATTTTCTTGAAGATTGCTAAATTCTTAAATAAAATTTGCTTTTGTGAGAGTATATTCAAAAGTACCGTACGCGTTATTCACGGGCAAGAAGAATTTTAACATTACGTTACGGTAAGTATTGTTCGTGCGGTCAGTTGTCTTTGCAATCCAAACAAATTGCGACGAGCCAGAATTATTCTCTTGAATCCCGATCGTTAAAGGTACGTAGCTGATCGTTGCTTTTTTGCTTTGGCCGTTAATTTCAAGCGAGAACTCTTCGCTGTCTTCTTCCGAAACGGACAATCCAACAAGCTGAGAACGCTTCCAAGAATTGTTATAAACGTTGAATTTTTGCGCTGAGTAGCTAGTCATACCGCGCAAAGCAAACAATACTTGTTCGTTGTCAAGCGTGGTATAATCCTCGTTTCTTGCCGTGAAATTCGTGGTTGTAACTTGCGGCTCTTGTCCTTCTTTATAAAGAGTCTGCACGCTCGTACCGTTCAACGCTTCGTCGTAGGTTGTTTCTACCTTGTAATCGTATTTCGTGTAGCACTGTTCAATGGAAGTGGGCTGAGAAATAACGGTGGGGGTGTGCGTTGAGAAGGTTTTGACGGAAGAAATAGGCTTTAAACCCTGCATTGCGCTTGTGAACACGACTTCGGAAGTCACGGTGTCTTCAAAGGATTGTATTTCTCCGCTCGTTTTACATTCGTGCTCTCCTGAAACTTCTAACGAAGTCGTATAGCGGTAAACGTAGGTGCTAAGTTCGTCCGAATACTCGGAAACAAGCGTTGTCGTGTAAACGCCGGGGTTATAGCGAAGGGCGCGGTACTCTGTGTCCGCGTTGTCTTTTCCTTCAAAAGTAACGGCATAAGTCAACGTTTCATTGACGTCCGCTTTGATAGAGGAAGTGGTATCTAAATACCAATTTTCGCTAAATTTCACTTTTTTGCTCGGGCTCGTACAGGACGCGAAGAGCATTGCGCTCATAATCGTTGCGCCAAGAGCGAGTAATTTTTTCTTATTCATAACTTACTCCTTGTCGAAAAATCGACCGATCATGTCTATTATACCACATATTTCCCAATTTGTAAAAACAAAATCAAACTTTTAAGAAAAAACTTGTGAAAAAAAGCTGAAATTTTGACTATAAATATGTTATAATGAAAGGGTAGGGCGCAACAATGCGAAAAAAAGTTTTTTTATGGCATTTTGCCCGACCGCAAAAAAAATCTCAAGGAGAACGCTTATGAATTTTATTCTAAACGCCTACACGCTTTCCGAGTGTATGGATATAATGGCAGAGCGCGTGGAACACTGCGAGAATAACGGCGAGAAGAATATTATTTTTTGTGAAGACCGCTTAACGCTGATAGCCGAACGCGCTATTACGCGCCGTATGGGCGGTACGTTTTTGTCAAGCGTTACCACTTTTGCAAGATTTTTAAACGCTGACGAACGTATTATCTCCAAGCAAGGCTCGGTCATGGCGATTAGCGGTATTATGGCGCGCCTGCATAAAGAAAAAAAACTCAAATGTTTTACCAGTCTTTCCGCGATTGAGAACAGTGCGAAAGCGGCGTATGAAACGATCGCGCAGCTCGCTTCTTCGGAAGTCACGCCGGAAACGCTTGAAGAAAGCTCTCTCGCGCTTGAAAACTGCGTTTTGAGAGATAAAATAGACGATCTTGCGCTCATCTATCGTGAGTATTCGCTCTTCCTTTCCGAGAACGGATACTTAGACGAGAGTAAATATCTTGCCTTGCTCCCTGAACGCATTGAAAAAGATTCGGAACTCAAACGCTCAAACGTATTTTTCCTTTGTTACACTTCGTTTACCGCACAAGCAATGAAGTCCGTTCGCGCGGCAGTGGAAAACGCTAAAAACGTAATCGGTATTTTTTGCTCGGGGAAGGAAGAGTTATACACAAACAAAGCGCGTGATACGTTTAGGCGGGTGTGCGCGGAGTATGGCGAAGTAAAAGTTTTCGACCTTGGTACGCCGATCGGCGGCGAAGCGGAAATTTTAAGGAAGGGCTTATACGATCCCGATTGTTTAAAGGGACAAGCTACTCCCACCGATAAAATTACGCTGTACGAGGCGAGTGATTTATGGGATGAAATAGAGTACATTGCCGTCCAAATCAAGAAAAATTTACAGCAAAAAGGTTTGCGCTATCGTGACTTTGCCTTGCTTTTACCAAACGCAAACGACTATTCCTTGCCTGTTAAGCGCGCGTTTTCCGAATACGGTATTCCCTGTTTCTTTGACGAGAAAAAGTCATTGAAGAAACATCCCGTCAGCGCATTTTTACTCAACGCGCTCGAAGTGGTTCGGGAAAGATTTTCCCCTGCGTCCGTGCAGGCGCTTGCGCAAAACGTTTTCTTTGGCGAGAGTGACGAATATAGAAACTATCTTCTCAAATACGCCAACTATCGCGGCGGCGCGCAAAAGGATATTAAAGAAACGGATGCCTTTGATTTAATAAAGGTTGAAAGTGGTAAAAAACGTCTTGAAATGGCGACGAAAAATATAAAATACAAGGGGCATGGTCGAGAGTTTTGCATTGCTATTCAAGAACTACTCAAGGATTTTGATATTGAAAATCAGCTCCTTTCTCTTGCCGAACAGGTTGAAGACGTGTCTATGCGCGGATACCTTTCGCAAATATTCAAAGCGCTCGAACGGGTGTTGGCGGAAGCGGAATTGTTGACCGCGGATCGCGAAATGACGGTAGCAGAGTTCGAAGTCGTGCTTTCAGAGGGGTTAGACGCAACCGAGCTTTCGCTCATTCCCTTAAAGACGGATGCGGTATTTGTAGGGGATATTTCTTCAAGCCGTATTGAAAAGGTCGGCATACTTTTTGTTGCAGGAATGACCGACGCCGTACCTCATAATGCGGACGACACCGCGCTCGTTTCCGACAAAGAAATTGCCAAGCTTGCCGAAGTTAAGACTTTGATTGAACCGACGGTAGCTGAAGTAAATCTCCGCACGCGCGAAAGCGTTTGTTTGAATCTTTGCTCGTTTACGGATAAACTGTATTTATCCTATCCGTTAAGCGCGGATGGAACAGCGCCCACGACAAGCGAGGTTTTACGTTACGTAAAAGGGCTGTTTAAAGCCAAAGAAGGCAGCTTATTCGCAAATAAACAATTTTCCGACGAAGATTTTGCATACGCTTGCTCGGCAAAGCTACCTGCGGTTAGGCGTAGATTCATCGAGCGCGATTCCTATCTTTCAGGTAAGTCCGATTCAAGAGAAAAGGCGTTATCGATAGCGGAAGTTTTAGATAAGCTTGGAGAGAGCGAAACCTATGAACGCGGGTGGCAGGTATGCATTGAACGCGGCGAAGAACTGTTTTTTAAGGACGGAAAGGTATCGCCTACCGCGCTTGAAAGTTACTTTAATTGTCCGTTTAAAAACTTTTTAACGCAAGGTCTAAAGGTGCGCGATCGCGAAGAAACGCTGGTTATGGCGGTGGATACGGGAAACTTTTTACACCAAATCCTTGAAAAATTAAGCGCAGAGATAGACAATCTTCAAACGGAAGCGCAGGCGGCGGAATTTGCAAAAGGTATGGCTGTTGAGCTTTTGAAAAAGCCTTTGTATGCAGCGCAGGCGGAAACGGAGTCGGGGAAATATTCTTCGGAATGTATGATTGAAGAAAGCGCGCGTGTAGCCGTGGCGGTCTATCGACAAATCAAATGCTCGAAATTCAAAGTGGAAGGGATAGAAAAAAACATTTATACGCCCGAGTTCTCGGGGAAAATAGATAGAATGGACGGCACGGATAAATTCGTGAGAATTATCGACTATAAAACGGGAGAAATCAAAGCTGAACCCGTGGAATATTACACAGGCAGAAGAATACAAATTCAACTTTATATGTCGGCAGTGCAGGGAGAGAGGGTACCTGCTGGCGTTTACTATTTCCCTGCGTCCGTTAGCTATAAAAGTGAAGGCGAGGACGAGGGCAGGTATCGAATGCTTGGGTATATGAACGGGGATATGGAAGCGATTGAAGCGGGCGACACTACTCTGTCGCAAGGCGAGAAGAGTGAATTTTTCGACGCTTCGCTCGTAGAAAAGAACCGTAGTAATAAAGTTATGGACGAAAAAACTTTCCGTAGATTCTTGTCCTATTCCAACCTCGTTGCAAACGGCGCGCGGGCGGAACTCAAGGATGGTTTTGTTGCGCCGTCGCCGTATAACGGCGTGTGCGAATACTGTAAATTCGGCGGTGCGTGCGGGCGAAATGGGGAGCGTTCTCCGCGTCAGGAAAAAGGTGTAAACGAACGCTTGATTGCGGACGTGGCTAAAAGGGAGGAGGAATAATGGCTTTTACTGCAGAACAGCAAAGGGCGATAGACAGCAAGGGCAAAGTAATTGTTTCCGCCTCGGCAGGTAGCGGAAAAACTACCGTAATGATAGAAAAAATTATTCAACTCATTTTAAAGGATACCGACGTTTCGGACATCCTTGCGGTAACGTTTACCAAAAAAGCGGCTTCTCAAATGAAGGACAAGCTCAAACGCGAGCTTATCAAGGCGATCAATTCCGGCGACGCGGACGGGGAAAATCGCAAACGTCTTAAAGATCAGCTTGCGTTAGTGCCAAGCGCGGATATTTCGACGATCCATTCTTTTTGTGCAAAACTTATCCGTTCTCACTTCTTTGACGCGGGCGTGGCAGGGGATTTCAAAATTATCGCAGGTGACGACGCGGACGGTACGGCACTTAAAAATCGCGCGCTGGACAAGGTCTTTGAAGAAGCTTTTGCTGAAGACAGGTCAGGGGACTTTTTCAAGCTATTGTCTGCATACTGGCGAAAAAAGAGCGATAAAGTACTGCGTGAAATTTTCTTAAAAATCTACTCGTCCATTCGCGACAGGTCTGATTATCGAGAGCTTTTATGGCGTTCGGGCGATTATTCCGAATCGGATTTTGAAGAAATCTGCAAAGCCTTGATGTCCCTGTTGAAGGAAAAATGCGAGTATTACGCTTCGGTTGTAGAAGAATACGAATACTATTTCAAAAACGCTGACGGAGAGAAATCGGCAGAGTTTGCTAAGACCTTAAAGGAAGGATTTTTGGAAATTGCGTCCGCGCCCGATTACTTTACGGCAATCAAGTCGCAAAAACGCTCGCCTGTAAAAGAGCGAACAGGAAAACGCCCCGAGGAGTATATCCAAAAACTCGACGAGCTTGTATATTTACGCGATGAAAAATATAATGGACTTTTTAAGGAATTTGCAAAGCTTGGCACTTTGAATGAAGAAAAGCAAGCTTTCTTATCGTCGGGCGAACTTGCCCGCGCGCTTGGCAAGTATCTTTTGAAGTTCGACGAGGAATATACCGCGCTCAAACGCGAGAGAAATTTGTTGGATTATAACGACCTTGAACACATTTCCGTTTCCCTTTTAAGTGATGCGAAAATATTAGAAGAAATCCGCGGACGGTACACCCATGTATTCGTTGACGAGTATCAGGACGTCAATCCCGTACAAGAAAAAATCATTTCTTTGATCGGGGATAAGAACGTATTTTTGGTAGGGGACTTAAAACAAGCAATCTACGGCTTTAGAGGGAGTAAGTCCAAATATTTCAGTGAAAAGCAAGCCGAATACTCGGCTATCGGCGGGGAGTCCTTACACCTTTCTAAAAATTTCAGAAGCAGCGACAAAGTGCTCGACGCCGTCAATTCTCAATTTGTTTCGGTTATGACCAAAGAAAACTGCGGTATGGACTACGCACAGGGCTCGATTATGCAAAAGGGAGGCGGATATCCCGAAAACAGCGGGCGTTTTTGCGCACATATTTTCGAGGAAAAGAAAGTTGGACCAAAGCCCAAGAAGGAAAAAGAAGAGCGCATTTTGCCTATATACTCCGTTCGCGAGGCAACCTTTGCTAAAAAACGTGAGAGTATAGAAACCGCTCGCGCTATAAAAGAAATCATCGACGAAGAGCTCGGTAAAGAATTTTATAACGTTGAAAGCAAGCAAATGGAGCGGGTACGCTATTCGGATATCGTTGTTCTCACAAGAAAAACAAAGGGCGAGATTAAGGATATTACGCTCGAACTTTCCGAGCTTGGCGTGCCTGTAATAAGCGCGGCGGCGGTAAATATTTGCGACTATTCGGAAGTAAAAACGCTCATTGATATTTTGAGCTTGCTCGACAATGAAGAGCAGGATATTCCGCTCGTTACCGCGTTACTCTCGGCCATGGGTGGCTTGGACGTGAATGATTTGACGGATATTCGTCTTGCATTCAGAGAAGAAACTACCTTCCGCGCGGCGTGCAAACGCTACAAGGAAGAAAAGCAGGATAGAATTTCTGCAAAGCTTAACGCGTTCTACGCCCTTTATAAGAAACTGCGCACACTGTCCGCCGTTTCTTCTGTGGGCGAAGTGCTTTCGGTAATCTTATCCGAAACGCAGATGGAAGCGGAAATTCTTGCCCGCGAAAACGGGGTAGGGTGTTTGAATAGAGTGCGCCGTTTTATAACGGAAAGCGTTTGTCCCGAACCGCTTACGTTGCACGAGTTTTTAACTCGGCTTAAAAATCTTGAATATAAAATCGAATATGCCGAAAGCAGCGGTGAAAATTCCGTGCAAATCCTTACCATGCATTCGTCTAAGGGTTTGGAATATCCCGTTGTTATCGTCAACGCCACCGAAAAATTCCGCGGGAAAGAACGCGCGGAAGTTGTCGTAGATGAAAAATTCGGGATTGCGCTAAACAGTTACAACCCCGAAAAAATGACCAAGCGCTCGACGGTTCTTCGTAGGCTGTATGACGAAAGCAAAAACCGCGACAGTATCGGCGACGAATTAAATTTATATTACGTAGCGATGACGAGAGCGAAATACGCCTTGCATTTACTCTTCAAAGAAAGGCCCCCTCTTTGCGACGTACCCTATGCGCGCAGTTTTTCCGAACTCACCGATTTTTCCGTTTGGGAAGACAATATCTCTTACGGCGTGGAAGAGACGCTTCTTCGTCAGAGCCGTGAGGTAGAGGGTGGAACGTCTAATAAACAGCTTGTCGAGAAAATTATTTCGGCGTATGAATGGCAGTATTTATACAAAGGCGGAGAGAATTTATCCGTTAAAAATTCCGCTACCTCGATTATGAACGACGTCAAAGCCTTTTCAAACGACGAGTACTCCGTCGAAACACTTTTCGAAGAGAAGGAAGACGGATTTGAATGGAAGGGGAAGAGTATCGGAAAAGAAGTCGGTATCGCCTATCACACCTTCCTTGAGAAGTTCGATTTTTCAAAAATCAAGGGAGTAGGTACGAGAGAAAACCTGCTTGCATTGATTAATGAAACTCTTTTAGAATGGAAGAAAGTGCAAGCGATTTCAGATCAAACGCTGGGACTATTATCGGCAGAACAGCTTGCCGACGTCCTTTCTTTATCGGTATTTCATAAACTTGACGGCGCAACGCTGTACAAAGAACAGCAATTTTTCGTCTCGCTTCCCGTTCGTCTCGTACCTGCCCTTACGCAACGCCTTTTAGACGATAGCAGCGAACGTATTTTAGACGAAGAGTTGCTCTTTCAAGGCGCAATGGATTTGCTTGCCGTTTTCCAAGACGGAAGGGCTTGGATTATCGATTATAAATTCTCGGTAAAAAGCCAAGACGCTTTGAGAAAGGATTACGCGCCTCAGCTCGAGCTTTACAGAAAAGCGGTTTCGCGTATTTTGAAAATTGACGAAAGTAAGGTTTCTTGCAGTATTGTAAACGTACTTCGCGGATTTGAAATCTCGTTATAAAAAGCAAAAAAATTTATATAATCAGGTATAAAAAATCTCATTTACGGATATACTTTTTCAAGAAATTTGGAGTGTATGCGGAATGGGATTTTTAAATTTTTCTTATAATCAGTTAGAATGGATTTGCGGTGTACTGTTTTGTTTAAGCCTTGTTTTGACGGGCGTTTTATGCGCGATGGCGCTATTCAAATATAGAAAAATGCGAATAGAACGTTTTAAAAAAGCTACGCGAGAGTTCTCTTTTGCCCTGCCTGACCGTGAAAACACTTTTATCCGCGAACGTCTTCGCGGCGAACTTCAGTCGGAAACGGAGAAAAAACCGCAACCAAACGCGGTACTCATGAAAGACTTAGACGTACGTTTAGACTATACGCGCAAGACGGTTGCGAAGCTCAAGGCCCTGCAGCTTACTCCTGCGGATAGATTAGAAGTCAACAGAATCTCTAAAACAGTCACCTTTTACGCACTTAAAAACGCCCTATCTCCGAGCGAAACGAGATCTTTAAACGACTGTTTTGCAAGGCTGTTAAAGCTTACGGCAAAATATGCCGTGTAAGATATAACTATGGCGGATATTTTATCCCGCGTTATCATAATCAATTGAAAAAGGGGCAAGCGACAGGGTGAATTTGATAAGTTCTCCCTGTTTTATTTTTTCTTTTAATATACGTCTAGACACTCCGCTTTGTTTTTCTTCCGACCATTCTCCCAAAGGATAGGGAAGGGGCTTTAAAAGTACGACGTCGCAAACTCCGTCAATGGCAAGCGCAGGGTATTTTTTACCGCTGACGATGAGCTTGGAAACAGTAGAATTTTCACAAATTATTCCGTCCAGCCTACCCATGTATCTACCTTCGCAAGAATATACGGGTAGATAAGGGGTAAGCCTTGCGCATTGATTAGGAAATGCGGAACGTAAATTTTTCAAATAAATTCCGCCAAATTCATCTATTCGTTCAACGGCGGAAAAAGGCAAATTGACGTTTTTATCGTCGTCAAGGGAACAAAATAGATGCTTAATTTGCGCGCTCTTTTTACTGATATACACGCCAAGACAAACCCCGCGCTTTTCGTAAAAAAATGCCTCGCCCTTTTTGCGTTTCACAAAAATCGGTTTTTGAAAAAAAGCCATAATAAAACTCCTTTTGATTGAATTTATTTCATCATACACCTTGCTTCAGGTCGAAAATTAAGAATTTTTTTCGGCTTTTGTACTATTTTAAGGAAATTTTATTTTTAGGCTCTATGATATAGTCATTTTTAATTACTCGTTGAATTTTTTTAAGTCAGGGGAAAAGAGCGGAATAAAGAGTTTGTTTTAAATAAAAAAAATCGGGTAAATATAAAATAAGAATATAGGACGAGCGAACGCTCAAAGGAGAAAAATTATGGATATGAGAAAATTTACTGAAAAGTCAACGTCCGCGCTTATGAATGCACAATCGCTTGCAAACGAGTATGGCAATCAAGAAATTACACCCATACATTTATTGTGCGCGCTTATAAAGGACGAAGAAGGGCTAATTTTGCAGCTTTTAAAGAAAATGGAAGTACCTGTGTCGAGTTTAATTCATTCATGCGAACATGAAATAAACAAACTCCCTAAGGTTTCAGGAGGGGAAAAGTACGTTGGGAGAGCGCTTTCTGAAGTGCTTGAACGCGCCGAAAAGAAATCGGGAGAAATGGGGGATAGTTTTATTTCCGTCGAGCATTTATTCTTCGGTTTGCTGGAAAAATCGGACGCAGTTACCAAAAAGCTTTTTAAGGAATACAAAATTGAAGAAAACACGTTTTTACAAGCCCTTGCGGGTGTGCGCGGGAGCCAACGCGTGACGAGTGAAAACCCCGAAGAAACGTATGATGTTTTAAACAAATACGGAACGGAGCTCGTAGAAAAAGCGCGCAGACAAAAGATAGATCCCGTAATCGGGCGCGACGAAGAAATACGCAGCGTGGCGAGAATTTTATCGAGAAAAACGAAGAACAATCCCGTGTTGATCGGGGAAGCGGGGGTAGGTAAAACCGCAATAGCCGAAGGCCTTGCGATCCGCATTATGAAAGGTGACGTACCCGATTCGCTTAAAGATAGGAAGGTATTTTCGCTAGATATCGGTGCGCTTATTGCCGGCGCGAAATTCCGCGGCGAGTTTGAAGAACGGTTAAAGGCCGTGCTTGCCGAAGTCAAAAAAAGCGACGGGAAAATTATCTTGTTCATCGACGAGCTTCACACAATCGTAGGCGCGGGAAAAACGGACGGCGCAATGGACGCAGGGAACCTGTTAAAGCCTATGCTTGCGCGCGGTGAATTGCACTGTATCGGCGCAACCACGCTTGACGAGTATCGTAAATACATCGAAAAGGATCCTGCGTTAGAGCGTAGATTCCAGCCCGTACTCGTCAAAGAACCGACGGTGGAAGATACCATTTCCATACTTCGCGGACTCAAAGAGCGTTACGAGGTCTATCACGGCGTAAAAATCCAAGACAACGCGCTTATTTCTGCAACCATGCTCTCCAACCGATATATTACGGATAGATTTTTACCCGACAAGGCAATCGATCTCGTGGACGAAGCGTGCGCAATGATTAAGACGGAAATGCAATCCATGCCGACGGAAATGGATGAAATTTCACGAAAGATTATGCAGCTCCAAATCGAAGAAAACGCGCTTAGCAAGGAAACGGACGAGCTGTCTAAAGCGCACCTGGACGAAATTAGAACAGAGCTCTCCTCATTGCAAGGCAAATATGATGAAATGACGAGCAAATGGCAAAATGAAAAGACGGCGATCGAAAGGGTGCAAAAACTCCGCGAGGAGCTTGAAACGGCGAATGCTGAACTTGATAAAGCCAGCAGAGAATACAATTTAGAAAAGGCGTCGAAATTGCAGTACGGAAAAATCCCTGAAATCAAGAAACAACTCCAAGAGCTTGAAAAGACTGCGTCCAAAGGCTCGAACGAGCTGTTACGCGACCGGGTAAGCGAAGAGGAAATCGCGCGAATTGTAGCGCGTTGGACGGGAATCCCCGTAGCCAAGCTCGTGGAAGGAGAGCGCGAAAAACTGCTCCGCTTGGAAGAAACTTTACACGAACGCGTAATCGGTCAAGACGAAGCAGTGAAAGCGGTTGCCGACGCGATATTGCGTTCTCGCGCAGGCATAGCCGATCCAAATAGACCGATAGGCTCCTTCCTTTTCTTAGGTCCGACGGGCGTAGGAAAAACCGAGCTTGCAAAAACGCTGGCAAGGGCGCTGTTTGACGACGAAAAGAATATGGTTCGTATAGACATGAGCGAGTATATGGAAAAATATTCGGTATCAAGACTTATCGGCGCGCCTCCGGGATACGTTGGCTACGACGAAGGCGGACAGCTCACCGAGGCTGTTCGTCGCAGACCTTATTGTGTGCTTTTGTTTGACGAAGTTGAAAAGGCGCACCCCGACGTATTTAACGTCCTTTTGCAAGTACTCGACGACGGTAGAATAACGGATGGGCAGGGCAGAACGGTGGATTTTAAAAATACCGTCATTATCTTGACGTCAAATTTAGGGTCAAGCTCAATATTAGACGGCATCACTTCTGACGGTGAAATTTCCGAGTCGGCGAAAGTGGAAGTGAAAGGCTTATTAAAAGCCTCTTTCCGTCCCGAATTTTTAAACCGTTTGGACGAAATTACCTTCTTCAAACCGCTTGCAAAAACGGAAATCGGCAAAATCGTATTGCTTATGACAGATCAATTAAAAGCGCGGTTAAAAGAAAAACAGCTTAAGATAGAAATATCTAAGGAAGCGGTGGAATATATCGTAGAAAACGGTTACGACTCTATATATGGCGCTCGCCCCTTGAAACGTTATATCCAACAACGCCTTGAAACAATGCTCGCAAAACGTATTTTATCGGGTGATTTTTCAGCGGGCGATACCATATACGTCGGAGCAAACGACGGGGGGATGTACGCAACGAATAAAAAAACACGCGAGAATTTTGCGTTTTGTTCGGCAAAATAGTTGCAAAGCAGTTTTGTTTATGATATAATGTAGTTGAATTGAATACAAACGTATGGTACGGCTTTTGAGAGCCGTTTAAAAGGGAAGAGAGAATTTCAAATTACTCCACTGCCCTCGCAACCGTAAGAACGTTCGCTTTTATTCACTGCGAAAGTGGGAAGGATAGAAGCAGGTATGCGCCAATCGCATACCAAGAGCGTTGTAAGTCGGGAGACCTGCCTTGCGTTTTAGTAAAACGAATATTCGAGAGACGGCGGATAGTTCGGCGTAATCCTGTCAACGGGATATTTTAACGCACATATTTTTTTCGCTTGTCTTTGAATAGATAAGCGAAATTTTTTTATAAGGAGGCGTTACAATGAAACGCAAAATTTATACATTTTTTACCCTTTTACTCACGCTTGTAATAAGCGTATTTAGCCTCGTCGCTTGTGATAAGCATGGCACAGCAAAAGCGGAAATCGTATCAAAGAGCGATACCATGGTCGTGATTAAGGTGAATGAGACGGAAGGCTTTGCTACCTTACTCGACGCAATGACCTATCTTAAAGGCGAGGGAGAGTTAACGTTTGAGATTGTAGGCGGTTTGGTCTCTTCAATTGAAGGAAAAGAAAATCCTGCCGACTGGAGTGCAAGTTGGTTGATTTTCACCTCTGATAAAGAAATGTCGAATACGGAATGGGGTACTACAACTTATAACGGTAACACGTACGGCAGCGCAATTTTAGGCGCTGAACAATTATCCGTCAGCGCAGGCGAGTATTACGTTTGGGAGTACGTTACATTCTAAAAGGGATTTTATGGAATTAAGGAATAACGACAATAAAAAAAGAATAAATACGGCAAAGGAATGCGCCTTTCTTGCCGTATTCGTCGCGGTGGTAATCGCCGTTCAAATTGCGTTGGCTATTGTACCCGCCGTAGAGTTGGTAACGGTACTTTTCGTTGCCTATTCCTTTGTTATGGGTTGGAAAAGGGGAATGCTCGCCGCGACGGCGTTTTCTCTTTTACGACAAATGATATTCGGCTTTTTTCCGAATGTCTTACTCTTGTATTTACTCTACTATAATTGCTTAACCTTGGGGTTTGGACTGCTTGGAAAAAAGCTTCAAACGACGGTAAAACTGCCGCTCATTGTAATTTTGTCCTGCGTTGGAACGGTGTTATTCACCTTGACGGATAATATTATAACGACGGTATGGTATGCTTACAGCGCAAAGGCGGCAAAGGCATATATTTTGGCGTCCTTATCAGTTATGTTTCCGCAAGTAGTGTGTACGGCGGTGTCCGTTTCCCTTCTCTTTTTACCGCTCTGGAAAGTATTAAAGAGGGCACGGCAAAAGCTTTGACGAAGCTTTGCTTCAATTCAACGGCTCGTAAACTTACAATTAGGTGTTTTTATAATAGAGTCTATAAAAATAATTGCAAAATCTTTACTTTTAGGGTATAATAAGACCGTAATAGTAAGGATTTTTTATTTTATAAAAGCAATAAGGAGAACTGCTATGAGAAAAAACGTAAAACCAAAAGCTTATATTTACCCGTTGCCCGTACTCATTATCGGTACTTACGACGAAAATGGAACACCCGACGCTATGAACGCGGCATGGGGCACCGTTTGCGATACCGCACAGGTTTCAATATGTTTGAGCGCAACGCATAAAACGGTTAAAAATCTTTTGAAAACCAAGGCGTTTACCGTCGCGATTGCCGATGATAAAAACGTAATCCCTGCCGATTACGTCGGCGTAGTTTCCGCGAACAACGTTCCCGATAAACTTACAAAAACGGGCTGGCATATTCAAAAGAGCGAATTTGTCAACGCGCCGATTATTCAAGAACTTCCGCTCGTGTTAGAATGTAAGCTCGTAAGCTACGATATGCAAACGGAAATTTGTATCGGGGAAGTCGTAAACGTCTCAATCGACGATGGCATTTTAGACGAAAAGGGGAAGATTGACTTAACTAAATTTAAACCTATTTGTTATGATACGGACGGACATGGGTACTACACGTTGGGCGAAAAAGTAGGTCAGGCGTTTTACGACGGCTTAAAACTCAAATAAAAAAGGGGCGAAAAAGATGAATTTTAATGAGATTGCAACGGTTAGACAGTCTTGTCGAAGTTATAATCCAAACCGAGAAGTAGAGCAAGAAAAGATAGACGCAATTTTAGAAACGGCGCGGCTTGCTCCGTCTGCGTGCAACGGACAACCCTATCAGATTACGGTATGCTACGGCGAAACGGCAAAAAAGGTAGCCAAGGCAACGCAAGGTATGGGGATGAATAAGTTTTCCACCGACGCGCCCGTAATGCTCGTGATTTCCGAACAGCCTTACGTTGCGTCCGCGGCGTTTGGCGCAAAGCTGAAAAAGAACGATTACCGTTCGATAGATATAGGGATTGTGACCGCGTATATTACAGCTGAAGCAACGGTGCAAGGGCTTAGCAGCTGTATTCTCGGCTGGCTGAACGACGAAGAAATACGAAAAATTTGCGATATTGAAGGCACTGTTCGGCTTGTGATTACGCTCGGCTATGCGAAAGACAAAGACAAACTCCGCGCTAAAAAACGCAAAGATATCACCGAGCTTGTCAAAATTATTAAATAACCGATTATAAAAGAATAAAGGATAAAAAAACGGCGTGATAGTTGGTTCTATCACGCCGTTTTAACGTTTTAATTGTAATTACGGTTCTCTTATAAGATTAACAGGCTTTTCCTTGGAAATCTTGATAATGGGAATAAGCGAAGATGCGATAGCCGTTACGATACTTGCCGTTATGATGATGATGACTTGTCTTACATCGTACAAAGCAAAGTCGATTGCAAGGTTCATAACGTTTCTAATATACATATTTACGAGTACGCACCCGCCTGCCGCAACAAAGGACGCAAGTATGCCGTTGATGATGGCAATAATCAAGCTTTCGGTAATAAACATAATAATAATGTCTTTACACCCTGAGCCGAGCGCACGAAGTACGCCGATGGACTGCTTTTTCGCAATAATACTTGCCGAAATATAGTTGTAAAGCATGAAGATGGAGAATGCAGCCAAAACAATTGCAACGTACAAGAACAGATTTGCAAACTGCATAATCATTTTTCCGCCTTCGTTAATCATGCTGAGCGCGTTATTTCCGTACCAAATAAATTTAACGTCGTTGTTCGTCATTTTTTCAGCCAAGTAACCCGTTGCGGATCTACTGCTGGTAACAGGTGCGATCAATCTTCCGAAAACGCCTTGGTTGGGGTTAACGTAAATGGAATTTAAGCCGTTAGAGGTCATTGCTACGGGATAAATGGTATAGCTGGAAGTATGATCATTAATATCCGTGTCAACACCCGTATATACGCCGACTACTTTAAATTCTTTAAACTCTTCTTTTTCAGAAATATCCAATCTAAGCGTTTTTATGTGATTTTCAGTTTTAATATCGGCAGCGTTTTCAATTAATGCTTTAATGTTATCCATATAGATTCCCAAAGCGGTTTTCATCTTTGCAGTTGCTTTGAGATTGGATCTATGTAATAAAACATCTTCTTGTTCGCCAAACGGATAATAGTAGGAATGAATAGTGGGAACAAGACTGTTAGCGGCAAAGCTCTTTTCGTAAGCGTATAAATCGTCTAAATATTCAACGCTTATCAAAACTTCGTCGTCAGCAAGAGTAATATCTTCGTTTCTTTCCGCGTCGAACATGATAATTTTTGAAGTGTCGATATCCCTTACGTTATAAAATCTTCCGTTTCTGCTTGCCGTACTAATTTGATAAGGCTTTGTTTCGGTGAAAGTAAAGCTGTACTCTTGATTTTGAGCGTAATGACCGGGGATACGCTCCTTAGCAACGTCATATACTCTCTTGTTGGTCATGTAATAATCAATAAAGCCTTCGCCTACGATAAAGTTGGAGTAAAGTCCCGCGTTCAAATACGTTTGGAAATCATCGCCCAAAGGGGTGTTGGTAATTTTAGGAATTTCTTTTAATTCGTCGTATTTTTTAGGGAAAGGAGCGGTGTCGTAAATGCCGGTAATAACGTATTCTACTTTATCTACTACGATAGTAGCGCCCAACAATAAGTCAACGCTCGTATAATCTACGTTCTTTTCTCTCCAGTATAAGATAGTTTCCGCTAAATATCTGGTAATTGCAACTTCATTATCGTTTGCGGTGCCCGTCTTTGCATTATACTTAAACTTAGGCAAGTTACCCGCTATAAGTTTTAAATTGAAACCGTCTTTATCAATTGTTTTAGCGAATTTTACCCCGCTGACTTCTTCATATTCAATTTCGTCGTTTTTAAATTCAACAAAACCAGTTACTTCGGGTATATAGTAAAGAGCGCCGATATTCTTCGGAGTGTTTCTACCAACCTCAATTTTTTCTTCTTCTTCGGTATCGGGATGTATAAATTTGGTAATGGCATCTCTTGAAATAAAGTCGGAAAGAGTTGCGTCGTTCAAATCATATACAGGACGGAAGTTATAGCCGGATTCTCGGTTTAACTTTTCTACGTCTTCTTTGCTGAATTTCAAAAGATTACTGTTGGAAGACAAAGAATCACTGCAATAGTAGGGGGAATCCGAGCCGTACATTTGATATACCGAAACCGCTTGATAATCGGATTTTCTAAGCACGTTTTGAATAGTTTTGGTTTCGTGATAAGAAGCAATGGTATCAAAGAGCCCGAATACCGCGAAGGCAACGACGGATAAAAGAATGGTGAAGATAAGTCTGCCCGGTTTAATTCCCAAAGACTTAATACCCAGCTCAGCCGCGCTTCTAAACTTCATTTTACTGTTGATAAGTTTAACGTTTCCTGTCGGCTTGGCGTCTTTCACTTCTTGCGTCTTCTGTTTTTGTCTAATCATTACTTTCTCGGTAAAATTGATTTGTCTTTTTTCTCGAATCGCCTTTAAAAGTTCTTCCGTTTCATGAGGGTTCAATTCAGCACCCATTTTAACGGTCAAACCTTCATCGTCGGTATGTAAACTTCCCGTAATTTCGGTGTCGGAAATGATAACGTCTTCAACGATTTTGCCGTCAACAATTCTAATAATTCTATCCGCGTATTTTTCAGCAAGTTCCAAGTCGTGGGAAACGACGATAACAAGCTTGTCTTTGGAAAGCTTTTTAAGCGTTTCGGTTACTTGGATACCCGTAGAGCTGTCAAGCGCGCCGGTAGGCTCGTCCGCCATAATAATTTTAGGATCTTTAACGAGCGAACGAACGATAGCAACTCTTTGCTTTTGTCCGCCGGAAAGTTCGGAAATTTTACGGTTTTGTAAGCCCGCAATATCAAACTCTTCCATGAGTTCTTTAATTCTTTCATCGGACGTTTCTTTCCCTTGCAATTCGTTTGCAATTTTAATATTCTTTTCCACGGTGTAGTCGGGGAGTAAGTTATATTCTTGGAATATAAACCCAACGAAAGTATTTCTATAACTATCGTAATCAGAGTCGTTAAAAGTAGAGAAATTTTTACCGTCGATAATAATTTCGCCGCTATCAAACCCATCAAGCCCGCCGACAACGTTCAAAAGAGTGGTTTTACCGCTGCCGCTTTTACCGTTGATAAAAATCATACCGTGATCGGGAAATTCGACGGTAACGCCGTCCATTGCGGCAACGTCGCCCACTTTGGTGGTATAAACTTTTTTAACGTCTATAAGTTTTAACATAGTTCCTCCTATTATTTGTTTCAAAATCAAATTTTCAAAAAATTGAAAATACCATTTAATTATATCATAAACATGCAAATCATGTCAATGTTTTTAATAAAAAAATAAGCATATAAATGTTTTTATTTTTTTATTTGTTAATAAAAAATCTTTACTTTTTAATTCAAATATGGTAAAATTAGAGAAAAATATAGGAGACATATAAATGAAAAAGAAAACAGTAATAATTTTGAAAAAGTTTTTAGCGGTTTCATTTGCTATCGTCTTAGGACTTTGTGGTTCTGCTTGTCAGTGGTGTCCACATCGGGATGCAGACGATAATGGCAAATGCGATATCTGCAGTGTAGAGCTTACCGACAATAAAGACAAATGCGAAACCTGCGGTGGTGTGCTTACTGACGGTAAATGTGACGTTTGCGACAAAGACGTTACTGAAGAGAACGACAAATGCGAAACCTGCGGTGGCGCGCTTAAAGACGGCAAATGCGACGTTTGCGACAAAGACGTTACTGAAGAGAACGACAAATGCGAAACCTGCGGTGGTGTGCTTACTGACGGTAAATGTGACGTTTGCGACAAAGAAGAACCGGAAAAGCCAGAGCATGTGCTTAACGGCAAGAAAATTATTTTTATCGGTAATTCTTATACCTATTATGGACAAACGGTTCTTGAAAAAAGTCAATCAGTTTTAAAGCAAGAAGCTCGAAGTAACGATAAAGGATATTTCTATCAGCTTTGTAAAGCTAACGGCGCGGAAGTAAACGTAACAAACTGGACGTTTGGCGGACATAATTTCAACTATTTATTTAGCGGTAGTTGCGCGGCTAATCGTGGCTGTGACGGCGTAGATCACGCATCCTATTTAACGGATAGAAACTACGACTACGTGGTTATGCAACCTGGTAGCGGTGTCGACGCTGATACGAATTATCTTACAGAAGCTAAAAATATAATGAATTTCTTTAAGGCGGGGAATCCGAACACGAAATTTGTTGCTTTGGTATCGTACTCTTGTTATGGCACAATAGGATCTAC
>JAFVRE010000019.1 GCA_017504465.1 Clostridia bacterium
AAATTTTTCAAAAAAATTAATTAAAACAATTGACAAAATGCAAAAAGTCGATTATAATGGGAGAAATATTTTTTTTTGATGAGGCAGTTTATTCAAACTTATTCAAAGAAAAGGATTGATTTGAGCAATAATTTTTTTTATCGTTTTAGCGGAATGGCCGTTACGTTGGAGCGATAGATAGGAGGTAACCCATGAAAGATAACAAATTTAAAAGAAACTGGCAAAAAATAGCGCTTTCTGCGTTGACGGTTGCTTTTACTCTTTCAGCGGCGGGTGGTTTAGCTTCTTGCAAAGAAGATGAGCCCGAGAATGTTCCCGGACTTGGTTTTTTCTATTGCGACACTGAAACTGGCGAAAATCAGCTTGCGTTGGGAGATAATTACAAAGCAACGTTCAGCATTGATGGCCTAATGAAAGAAGCTACCTACGGAGTGCAAGGCAACGTACTTACGTTGACCTTTGCGGACGGCAGTACGGCAACGGCAACTATGTCTTCCGATTCGTTAATGTTGACTTACAACAACGGTGAATACAAGTTCTACAAGAAAGTATCTTACACCGTATCGTATGAAGAAGTGGGCGGTAGCGAGGTAGAGGATGCAACGGTTATCAACGGTCAAACTTTTGCAAAACCTGCTGATCCTAAAAAGCCCGGACATGAGTTCCTTGGTTGGTACACCGACAGCGAATACAAGAATCCCTACTCGTTTGCGCAAACTGTAACGGGCAACATTACGTTGTACGCGCAATGGGCAGAAGTGGATCCTGCGGCTGCGAATTATAACGTGGATTTCGATTTAGGTTATGACGGGGCTGAAAAACTTGCTGATATGACGACTAAGAGCGGTAAGCTTTATAACGTTCCTACTCCTGAACGCGAAGGATACAACTTCTGCGGTTGGTGGATTAGTATGTACGAAGACGGCACCAAACTTACCTATAAGTACACCGACGACACCGTATTCACGGCAAATACGACGTTGTTTGCGCTTTGGGAAACGAAGGAGCTCGGCTCTAAGCTTTCTGCGCCTGAAGTAGAGGTTACGGAAAACGGCGTTCAATGGAACGGTTTGACGGGCGTAAGCCGTTATGAATTGAAGATTACCGGTCCTACGGGTTTCTTCACCATTCACGAAGAAGTGAGCGGTACGAGTTTCCCTGTTAATTTCGCAAATGCGCCTGCAGGGGATTATGAAATCACCGTAACGGCAAAAGCGCAAAGCGGTACTGCGAATAACGCGGACACGGTTACGAGATATTATAAGAATAAGGCGGTAGGTCGCGTATCGCAATTTACGGTAATCGACGGCAATCGCTTACTTTTCAACCGCGTTGAAAATGCGGAAAACTACTACATAACCATCGATTGCGGTAACGACGAGCACGCTCATACGACCTATTATATCGGTGAATCGACTTATTACGATTTCAGCGCTTGCGAAATGCAAGAAGGCGGTATTAAGTTCACGGTAACGGCTACGGCGGACGGTTATGCGGATACCACTTCCGAAACCTTCGTTTATGACCGTAAGCTTGCTAAGGTAGAAGGGCTTTCCGTTGACGAAGAAACGCAAACGCTCAGCTGGTATTCGGTTGAAAACGCTGCGAATTATATCGTAACGGTAACCTGCGGCGACGCTACGCACAGCCACAAGAAAGTAAACGTTGGTACGAAGACGAGCTTCTCGCTTAAAGAATGCGCTGCTGACGCAAATGGTCAGATTAAGGTAAGCGTTTACGCGCAAACGGACGGCTATAACTCTGCGGAAGCTACCGAGCTCGTTTATGAAAAGACTAAGCTCGCTACGCCCGGCAACATTAAGCTTGTAAGCGACGGCGTATCCTATAAGTTAACTTGGACAGCGGCTGCTGACGCAACTGCGACGACGAAGTACGACGTTAAGATCGGCACGAGCATTTATGAAAACGTAACGGCAACCGAACTTGACGTTACTGAGTTCGCTTGGTCCATGGACGGCGTATATAAGGTAGAAATTAAAGCAAAGGACGATACGAAAGAATCCGTTTGGTCGGATGCTGTCACCGTTAACTACGGTAAGGTAACGGCTTCGTCCGTGAAATATAAGAACGGCGCGGTAAGCTGGCAACCTGCAGTTGGCGCGACCGGTTATGAAGTAAGAGTAGGTTCCGGCAGCATTCAAGCTTATGACAAAGACGTGACGAGTGCGCCCGTAACATTCACCGCAGAAGGTTCTACCATGATCGGTGTTCGTTGCGTAGTTCGCCACCCCGGCGAAACGGCTGATTCTTACTCTGAATGGGTTTACATCACCGTAGAAAACATTCAAACTATTCAATATTACGACAGCGGTAAGCTTCTTCAAACGGATTACAAGGTAATCGGCGACAAAGTGAACGCACCTGAACCTACGAAAGACGGTTACGTTTTCGCTGGTTGGTACACGACGAGTAAAGGTCCTGCAAACAACGGTACCAAGTATGACGATGAATACTTCACCGGTACGAGCGAGCTTGTTCTTTACGCATACTGGTCGCACGCGGAATATGAAATCGTTTACGAAACCGGCGCTGACGGTAAGATGAACGAAACGTCCACAAAGGTAACCTATACGAAGGGCTATAAATTCCACGTTCCTACCGTTGAAGACGGAACCAAGGTATTCCTTGGCTGGTTCGCAGGTACGGACTCCGGCGCTCAACAGCTCACGGACGACAGAGGCTACTCGTTAAAGAATTGGAGCTTGAAGCAAGGCGCTACCGTTTACGCACAATACGTAAGCGACGTTCTTGAATTTACTGCGCTTGAAAACGGTACGTGGTCGGTATCTAAGGGTAGAAATATCCACAAGGTAACCACCATTACCATTCCTGAAAAATATCAAGGCGTTGACGTAACCGTCGTTGAAGGTAACGCGTTCGAAGGACGTAGAAACCTCGTTAGCATTACCATGCCTGATACCATTCAGCTCGTTGAAAGAGATACGGCGTTCAAGCTCTGCGACAATCTCCAAGAAATCAACGTTTACCACGTTGACGGCAATAATACGGCTGTATATTCGTCCGTTGACGGCGTACTCTTGGTTAAGGATTTGATCGGCGGTCAAACGCAGCTTGCTTATTATCCTTTGGGCAAGGCTGGTACTTACCAAATTCCCGAAGGCGTTACGGAAATTCCTTTGAACTTGTTCAGAGAATCCAAGATCACGGAAGTTGTAATTCCTACGAGCGTAGCAATCATTCGTGAAAGCGCGTTCAGAGATTGTAAAAATCTCACCAAAGTAACCTTCGAAGAAAACGGTACGGATACCTTAACGATTGAAGAAGGCGCGTTCAATAACTGTACGTCGCTTACCGAAATCACACTTCCTAGCCGTTTGTCTGAAATTACGCTCGACGAAGAAACGAGAACGATTACGCTCTTCAACGGTTGTGAGGCATTGCAATACATCAACGTTGAAAGAGGCAGCGCTTACTATAGCTCTGTAGAAGGCGTACTCACCAACGCAGATAAAGACGTACTCTTGTACTGTCCTGCAGCAAGAACGGGCTCTTACACCATTCCCGAAGGTATCGTTGAAGTAGGCGAAAGAGCGTTCTATAACTGCTCGAGACTTAGTGAAATTATCGTTCCCGGTTACGTGGAAGTAGTAGGCGACTACGCGTTCTACGGTTGTAGCGGTGCGGCGAAGATTGTCTTCACGTCCGGCGCAATCGGTAACATGGAACTTACCGTAGGCGATTACGCGTTTGCGGAAATGACTAACCTCAGAGAAGTTAGATTCGAAGAAGGCAGCCAAGTAACCACGCTCGGCGAATCGGTATTCGCTAACGCTACCGGTCTTCGCGTATTCGAAATTCCTGCAACCATGACCTATATCGGCGACAAGGCGTTCGATAACGCAAGCGCTTTGAAGACGATTACGTTTGCTAAGAACGGCGCAGATTTGACGTTCGGCAACTACGTATTCAACGATTGTACGGCATTGGAAGTAGTTGAACTTCCTTCGACGGTTGTTAAACTTAACCTTGGCGTATTCGACGGCTGCGTTAACATCTCGAGAGTAGAAGTTGACGAAGAAAACGAATACTATAAAGATATCGATGGCGTTGTGCTTTCGAAAGACGGCAAAGAATTGTTGTTCTTCCCGAAGGGTAGAATGACTCAAGAATGGAAGGATAATCCTTCTATGGTAAAAGAATACGTCCTTCCCGTAGGCGTAGAAAGCATTTCCGACGGCGCGTTCAAGGGTACCATGTACGTTGAAAAGATGGTTATCCCCAACACCGTTACCTACCTTGGTAAAGGCGCGTTTGCGAACTGTTTGGAACTTGCAACGCTTGAATTTGAAGCGGGCAACGACACTGTAGCGTTGACGATTGACGAAGGCGCGTTTGAAGGTTGTGCGAAGGTTCAATCCGTCGTTCTTCCTAAGCGTACCCAAGTGATTGAGGCAAAAGCATTCTACAACGTAAGTATCAGATCGATCGAATTCCCTTCGGGCATAACGACGATCGGCGACTATGCGTTCTCCAAGTCCGCTCTTACGTCCGTTAAGATCCCTGCTGGTCTTGCAA
Source organism: Clostridia bacterium (assembly GCA_017504465.1). Lineage (GTDB taxonomy): Bacteria > Bacillota > Clostridia > Christensenellales > Borkfalkiaceae > Scatosoma. Next base: position 4,558 of record JAFVRE010000019.1, read on the forward strand.
CGTTGGGCAGAAACGTATTCGAGTCCTGCGTAGCGCTCACTACGGTAGAATTCGAAGCTGGCTTCAACGCAAAAGAAATCCCCGTTGGTACCTTCCAAGCTTCTGCTTTAAAGACCATTCAAATTCCTGCGTCTATTGAAAAGATCGGTTACACCGCGTTCAATAACTGTTTGGATTTAACAAGCGTTACCTTTGAAGCGGCTACGGCTGACCTTATCATCGGTTACTTGCCTGAAGGCTTAGTTGAGGAAGAAGGCGACGGTAAGGATAAAGAAAACGAAAAGGATAAAGGAAAAGAATCGAGTAGTTTCCAAGGCGTATTCCTGAACTGTAATAAGCTTGGGGCTATCGAAATCCCCGACAGAACGATCTATATCGGTAAAGCGGCATTCTCGGGTTGTAGCAGACTTGCAACCGTTACGATTAACGAAACGTCTAAGTTACAACGTCTTGGCGCGCAAGTGTTCTACGGCTGTACGAGTTTGACGAGTCTTTACATTCCTAAGACGGTATCGAATACTCCTTTCGTAAACGAACAAACGGCGCAAGAATACGCAATCGGCGACGAAGCATTCTCTAACTCCGCAATCAGATCGCTTACTTTCGCGAAAGGCGGTACGGAAGAATTGTCTATCGGTTCGAACGCATTCATGGGCACGAGCATTACAACGCTTGATCTTCCTAACCGTATTGCTCCTATCTATACGAACGGACGCAACGGTTGGGCTACCTACGAAGGTATTGGAAGAAATATGTTCCAGACCGGTTTGAATAGCAGTGGCGTACCTTATGCATTGATTGCGGCTATCAATATTGAAGAGGGCGGTCAATATTACGGCTCTAAGGACGGCGTTCTTTACAGAGTAAAAGACGGCAACCTTAACGAAATGCTGTTCGTTCCTGCGGCGAAGACGGGTTCGATCACCGTTCCTGCAACGGTTACGTTGCTTGCAGATAACTGCGCTCAATATTCGCTTGTTAACGAAATTGTTTGGGAAGACGCTGAAAATGCAAACGGCTTGCCTTTGACAATCGGCAAATCCGCATTGACCGCAATGCAAAACTTGAAGGTTGTTCGTTTCCCCGAACGTACCGTAGAGATTGGAGCAAACATGTTCGAAAATGCAAGCAGCAGTTCTACTTCTACAAAGCGTTATTCGAGAGTAGAAGAAGTTTACATTCCTGCAAACGTTGAGAAGATCGGCGAAAGAATGTTCTACTTCTGCTTGACGGTTAAGTCGGTTACCTTCGCAGACGGCTGTAAGATTACGGAAATTCCCACGAATATGTTCTGTACGGCTAACGCTTCGGCTACATTGGGTAATCAATTGACGTCATTCAGAGTTCCTGCGAACGTTGAAAAGATCGGTCAATACGCATTCCGCGGTTGTAAACTCCTTACTAAGCTTGATTTCGAAGAAGGCAGCAAGCTTACCAAGTTGGATGGCGCAATCTTCGAAGGTATGCCCTTGACGGAGCTTACCATTCCCGATAACGTTACCGACCTTAACGGCAACGTATTCTATAAGATGACTTCGTTGAAGGTTGTTAACTTGCCTGCAGGCATTACTAACATTTCGACGATGGGTAACAATAATCAATCTAACTTCTTGTTTGAAGGTTGTACGGCTCTTGAAGCGGTTAACGTTTCCCCTGAAAACCAAACCTTCACGTCGGTAGACGGCATCGTCTTCACCAAAGACGGTAAGTCGCTTATCTACTGTCCTACGAATAAGATGCTTGGTAACGAAATTCTTAACGAAGACGGTACGGGCACCGGTACGTACGACGGTAACTACACGACGCCTGCCGGATGTCAAACGATTGCTACTTATGCATTTAAGGGACAAAAGAGACTTAAACAATTAACTCTTTCGGAAGACTTGCTTTACATCAATAATTCCGCGTTCTATAGTTGTACTGCGTTAAACAAGCTTACCTTTGCTGAAAGAACTTCTACCTTGCGTATAGGCGATAATGCATTCTACAACTGTTATGGCCTTGGTAAATCGGGCACAGAAACGTTGACGATTCCTGAAACGGTTGAAATCGACGGTAGTTGGGCGTTTGCTTATACCAGATACGGTAAAGTTGTATTCGAAGGAACGAACTATACGAACGCAATGAACAGAACGTTCAGCAACTGTACATATTTGAAAGAAGTACAAGGTACGCCTGTCGTTCTTGCAGGTATGGAATGTACGTTTGACAGTTGTACGCAATTGAAGAGCGTTACGTTTACCCCTGGTAGCCGTGTTGAATCCATGAAAGGTACGTTCTATAAGTGTACGGCACTTGAGACCGTTTCGCTTCCTTCGATTGGCTCTATGACTGTTTCGGCAGGTAAGGGCGTATTTGAAAGTTGTACGAAGCTTAAGACGGTTACGATGGAAGATTGCGGCTTTATCGGTCAAGACACCTTCTACGGCTGTACGGCTATGACAAGTTTTGAAATGCCTAACGGCGTTTCCGGTATGGACGTATCTGCATTCCAAGGTTGTACTAACCTTACGAGCATTAAGCTTTCGTCCGGTTTGGAAAATATTGCAAACAAAGCATTCTACAATTGTTCGAACCTTACTTCGATTGAAATCACCGGTTTCGTATCGAGCATTGGCGACAGCGCATTTGAAGGCTGTTCCAAGCTTGCAAGCGTAACCTTGCCCGACGGACTTGTTTCTATTGGCAATAGAGCGTTCTACAACACGAAGCTCGTTAGAGAACTTATTCTTCCCAGCACGCTTGAAACGATTGGTGACTATGCGTTCTACGGTTGGTCTAATATTCAAAAGATCGATATTCCTGCAAAAGTAACGTCGATTGGCGCTTATGCGTTCAGCGGTTGCTCGAGCATTACCGAACTTAACCTTCCCGAAGGTGCTATGCTTCAAAAGGTTGGCGATTACGCGTTTGAAGGTATGTCTAAACTTAAGGCGTTCTTCATTCCCGCTAATCTTACGCAAGTAGGTCAAGGTATCTTCAAAGATTGGGATAGTCTCGAAGAAATTACCGTGGAAACGGGGAATCCGGAATACGCTTATGCGAACGGTATTCTCTATAACGCTACCTATACGGAAATGGTTATTATCACTCCCAGCGCATCCGGCGTGCTTAAAGTTCCTGAAACGGTTACCTCGCTTGCAAAGGGTATCTTCGCAAATTTGAACATCACGGGCGTTGAATTACCTGATACGCTTAAGGAAATTCCCGATGAAGCATTCCGCGGTTGCGCGAAGCTTGAAACGGTTAAGATGCCTAAGTATCTCCAAAAGATCGGCGAAGCAGCATTCGAAGGCTGTGTATCCTTGAAGGAAATTGATATTCCTGCGTCTGTACATTCGGTTTACGAGAAGACTCCTTTTGTTGAAAAGGGCGGTATCATATTCGGTTACTATACGACGGAAGAATACGATGGTATCGGCAGATATGCATTCGCTAACTGTACGAGTCTTGCAAAAGTTAACTTCGTTGCAGGCGGCGCGCAAAGATTGAGTTTTGGCGACTACGCGTTCTACGGCTGTACGAGCTTGACTTCGATTAGTATTCCTAACCGTGTTCGCGGCGATTCGTTGCCTAGTTATTCTTGGTACAATCCTAACGGCAGTAATGATTCTCACGATTATCATGCACAAGGTATCGGCGCGTATGCGTTCGCTCGTTGTACAAATCTTCAAAGCGTAGTATTCGAAGAAGAAGGCGTTGCAACGTTCTCCGAAAAGCTTATGCTTAAGGTTGGCGCGTTCAGCGGTTGTACGAATCTTCAAAGCGTTCAATTCAACTCAGCTCTCGGTGATATCCGCGTTTCGATTATCAGTGAAAAGATGAACAGTAATTATGGCGCTGTTGCTATTCACGCAAGAGCATTCGAAGGTTGTACGGCATTAACGGACGTTAAGTTTGCTGATAATTACGACTTCTCGAAGATGATGGTTGTTTACAACGCGTTTGCAGATTGCAAGTCCTTGAAGTTACCTGATACGATCTCTTACGCTGACGCTTCTATGTACGAAGAGTTGGCAAAGGGTGATAAAGTTGCGTTCTCCTACAGCTGTTGGGCTGACGATAACTACCAAATTTACGGATGTAAGTGGCACGGCGATAAAGGACAACTTACAAGCTGTACTTTCTACGACGCGTATAAGTACGGTATCACAAGATAAAACTTAATAACGGTTTTAGGCGATTTGGCGAAAGTCAGGTCGCCTTTTTTTATGCTTTCATCTATTTTTTCGATTATAATTATTCAACGAAAGACGGTTTAGGCTTGGCTTTTAGTTAATAAAAACCGCATTTTTTGCGTCATTTTCCATATTTTGCTAAGCTGTTTCACAATTCGTTTTTTCGATTAAAAAAATTTTTATAATCATCAAAAAGAATTGTTTTTTTAAGGTTTTTTGCTTGACATAGGGGTATTGAAGTGGTATAATATAGTTTGTATTATGTAATAGTATACTCTATAATGCGTTACTATAGGGTTTTTGCACCTATATATTATAGTGTTAGGCCTGTCGCAAAAACTTATGTATGTAATACATACTGGAAAAATTTAGGCAAAAATTTAGTCGCGTTACCGCGCGACAAAGGAGTTTATATGGACGTAAAGAAATTATTCGACAAGTACTATTCCAAGTTAGAAAAGGAAGCGTACGTTAGAGCGTTGTTCAGCGGTTTAGTCGTTGGTTTCGTCGTGAACTTTATCGTTGCGTTCGTGTTTTGGTTCTTAGATGCGGAAGGGCTTTGGTGGTCGATCGGCTCGTTCTTTGTTTCTACCGCTTCTGCGAGTGTGCTTTTCTTCAGGTATAAGTATAAACCGACCGACAAACAAGTTGCTGCCAGACTGGATAGACTAGGCTTGCAAGAGCGTATGATTACCATGAACGAACTTATCGACGATGATTCCGTCATGGCGCTCAAGCAAAGAGAGGACGCGAAGTTAAAGCTCAATGCCATTGATCTTAGCTTGCTTAAGTTTGTCTTCTCAAAGGCGATTATTATCGCTTTGTGTATCGTGGGTGTTATGGGTATCGGTATGACTACCGTTACCGGACTTAGCGATGCTGGGGTTATTTCCAGCGGTAAAGACGTTATTGATCAAATCATCCCTGATGATCCTGTTGTGCTCGTTACCCTTAGCTACGTTGCCGACGAAGGCGGTATGATTGAAGGGGACGAAGTTCAAACCCTTGAGCTTGGAAGCGACGGTACGGACGTTATAGCGGTTGCGGAAGACGGCTGGATGTTCGTTGAATGGTCGGACGGTGTTACCGATCCTTACAGATGCGATTACCACGTGGAAGAAGATACCGAGTTTATCGCGACGTTTGCACAAATCGGCGACGGCGAAGGCGACGGCGACGGCGAGGGTGAAGGAGAAGGCGAAAGCGGACAAGAAGGTCAGCCCGGCAGTGGCGATCAGCCCGGTAAATCCGATGAACCTTCCGATAAAGACGGCCCGCCCAACAACGGTGCGAACGGTTCTTATACGGAAAACAATATGGTACTCGACGGCGATACTTATTACCGCGACGTATTTGAAGAATATTACAATCAAGCTATGGAATACTTAGCGAACGGAGAGGATATTCCCGCCGAGCTTAGAACTTTAATTCAGACGTATTTTGACGTCATACTTTAATTAAAAAAAAGAAAATTATTTAGAGAGGAAATTATATTATGGTTACAGAACAAACTATCGAAAAGTTTAGCGTACAATGCAAGGATATCTTTACTCAAATCCAACGCGACGTCGTTGGTCAAAAAGAAGTTGTTGAAGCTACCGTTATTGCGATGATCGCAGGCGGTAACGTATTGCTCGAAGGTGTGCCCGGGGTTGGTAAAACCCGTTTGGTTAGAACGCTCGGCCGCGTTTTCAGCATGCCTTTCTCTCGTATTCAGTTCACGCCTGACCTCATGCCTGCCGACGTTACCGGTACGAACATCATCGTAAAGGACGAGGACGGTAACTCTAAGTTCGAATTCCAACCCGGTCCTATTTTCTCGAACATTATTCTTGCCGACGAAATCAACCGTGCTACGCCTAAGACGCAGTCCGCTTTGCTTGAAGCCATGCAAGAACACACCGTTACCGTTATAGGTGTTTCCAGAAAAATGAACGAACCTTTCTTCGTTCTTGCTACCCAAAACCCTATCGAACAAGACGGTACTTATCCTTTGCCTGAAGCGCAAATGGACCGTTTCATGTTCAAAATTCTCGTTAAGAATCCTTCCCTTGACGAACTTATGGACATCGTTAACATGACGCAAAAGACCATGGCGGAAGTTGCTGACGCGGCTTGTAACGGCGAAGATCTTCTCGAAATGAGAAAGACCGCTAACCAAATCCCCGTTGCTGAAGACGTTATGAAATATACAATGACGCTTTGCTCCGCTACCCACCCCGACAGCGAATGCGCTAGTGAAGCGGCTAAGAAGTACGTTCGTCTTGGCGCCAGCCCTCGTGCAGGTCAAGCTCTTATTTCCGCTGCTAAGGTTAAGGCATTGATGGACGGTCGTTTCAACGTTTCCTATAACGATATTAACGAACTTGCTTATCCCGTTCTTCGTCACCGTTTGAAGTTGACCTTCGAGGCTGTTGCTGAACGTGTTTCCGCAGACGATATCATTAAGATGATCGTTGCTGAAGTTTCCAAGAAGTATAAGCTTAGCGGCGCTACGGCTGTTGAAACGACTGTTGAAACCGTTGCTGAAACGGAAGTGGCTGCTACCGAAACTGTTGAAGAAACCAAAAAATCGATTTTCTCTAAGAAATCGAAGAAATAATCACTAAGGGAGTTATACAATGAAAAACTCGTATTTAAACGATGGGTTTTTCGGCCGTCTTGAAACGTTGGCATTGAACCTTAAGGCTGACCTTCGCGGGTTCTTCGGCGGTAAGCATCTCGTACGTACGTACGGACAAACCGTTGAATTTGCGGACTATCGCGAATATATGCTCGGGGACGATATCAGACGTATCGACTGGAACCTTTACAGCCGTTTTGAAAAGTTTTTCTTAAAGCTTTTCACGGACGAAAGACAGATGCACGTGCAAATCTTCTTGGATTGCTCGGCGTCCATGGGTAAGGAAGATCCAAAAAAATCCAACTATGCGGTTGCGGTTGCGGCTGCGCTTGGTTTTTTGGCTGTGCATAACATGGATAAATTGTCTTTCAAATTGATTAAAGGCGACAAAGCGGAAGACCCCTATAGTACTATCGTTGGTAAAACTTCGTTTTTTAGGGCAATCAGCGATCTTGAAAATCTTGAATTTACAGGAGAATCCGACATTGGTAAAGCCGTTACCAGTTGTCATAATACCGGCTCGAACGACGGTTTAACCGTTATCATTTCCGACTTCTTTACGAAATCGGACTGGAAGAAAGCGGTGGATTATCTTGTTTACAAGAAAAGACAGGTTTTGCTTGTTCAACTGATGACGCCTGATGAAATCGAACCGGTTTACGATGGTAGATTGAATTTGATCGACTCCGAAGCGGAAGCGCTCGAAGACCCGAAAAATATGAAATTAAGAATAACCCGTAGCTTGCAGTTGGCTTATCAAGAAGCTCTTACGGACTTTAAAGCGGATATGAAATCTTTCTGCGCGTCGCGCGGAGCGGAATTTATTTCGATTGATACCGATCAGAAGATTGAAAAGATGCTCTTCGGCGAGTTACTGAAGGTAGGTATAATGGCATGAGTTGGCTTACACCTTTAGGCTTCTTAGGGTTGATAGGGATCATAATTCTTATCATAATTTATATCTTGAAGCCGAATTATCAACAAAAGTTTATTTCCAGTACGTTCGTTTGGGAATTAAGCTTGAAATATAGAAGAAAGAAAATTCCTATCAATAAATTTAAGAATATCTTACTCTTCATTTGTCAGGTTTTGGTTATCACTGCCTGCGCGTTCATTCTTGCGCAACCTATCATTGCGGAAAATGAAAAGCCTGAAGTTTTGGAAAAAGTTGCTATCATCGACGCGTCTGCGTCCATGCGTTCTACATATAACGACGTAACTCGTTACGAACGCGCTGTTTCCGAAGTTTCTACGCTTGCTGAAGAGGTTTTTGCTGAAAACGGTTATATGACCGTTATCGTTGCAGGAAAGGAAGCTTCTTATATCGCGCAACGCGCTACTGCGGAAGACTCGATTGAATTTCTTTCCATGCTTGAAGATTTGGTAGATGACGATACCTGTACTTACGGTAAGGCAGATATCGAAGGCGCAGTTAAACTCGCGCAAAAAGTTGTTGATGCGAACGGAGATACCGAAGTTTTACTTTACACCGGTACGGAATATCTTGCTCACGAAGGCGTAACGGTAGTGGACGTAACCGAGAACGGCGAATGGAACGCCGCTATCTTGGACGCGGAAGCTTTGGTTGAAGAAAACTATTACACCTTTAAAGTTTCGGTTGCTGTGTATAACCGCGACGCAGACGTTATCGTGCATTGTGATATTAAAGGCGCGAACGGCGGCGGTACGGTTAAAATGGAATTGCCCGTACGTTGTAACGGCGACGAAACCGAGAGCGTGTCTTTCGTAACGCAAAACTCGCAAACTGCCGTACATGAATTTGAGTCCGTTCACGTTTATATCTCTGAAGACGACTCATTCGCGGCGGATAACGACTTCTATATTTACGGCGGTCAAAAACCTGAATTGAAGATTTTATACTACAGCCCTAACGCAAACATTTTCTTCGCGGGTATGATTATGAGTATTCGTGATACTTTGAGTACGCGTTGGAACATTGAGTATAAAGAAATTAACGTTGAAACGGAAACGGCAGAATTGCCGGTAAGCGGTTACGATTTCTATATCTATGAAAACGAAATGCCCGATATTTTGCCCACGGACGGCGTTGTAATGCTTGTAAATATGAACAAAGCACCCGACGGTTTGCCCGTTATTATGGGTAGCGAAGTAAACGGTAACTTCAATTTGGCTTACGGCGAAACGCACGAACTTACCAACCGTTTGACACCTGAAAAGATGTATCTTTCTAAGTATAAGAGACTTCTTAACTACGAAGGGTTTACCCCCTTGCTTTACTGCGCAGGCGACCCTGTGTTGCTTGTACAAGAAACGGAAGAACAAAAAGTAGTCTTGATGCCTTTCAGCGTCAACTTTGCAGACTTCTCGATGTTTGTAGATTTCCCGATCTTGATGTACAATATTTTTGAATATTTCATGCCTTCTACGTTGACCGATTACGCGTTTGACGTAAACGAAAAGATTTCTTTGGAGGCAAGAAGCGAATCCTTGTCCGTTGAATCTAGCACCGGTAAGAAAGAAACCTTTGAACAATTCCCTGCAGGGCTTGTTCTCACCGAATACGGTACTTACACTGTAAGACAAATCCCTATGAGTGGGGTTGAAGTCGTAGAGAATTTCTTTGTGAAAATTCCTTCTTCCGAAAGTGAAATCAACAAGACGTTAGACGAGTTATATGAAATTATCTTCCCCGTAAAGAGAGAAAACGAGCATTTAGACTTGTTGATCTATTTCGCGGCGGCGTTGGTTGCATTGCTCATGCTTGAAAGATTGTTACAGGCACAGGATTCATAAAGGAGTAGAATATGACAAATTTTAGAATTAATTTTTCACATCCTTTGATGTTGCTCCTTTTGATTCCGGCGTTTGCTCTGTCTTTCTATTTGTATTTTAGAATTTCCAAGAGATACAGAAGAACGAGAAACCGCGTTACTTCGATGGTGTTGCACTTCATCGTTATTACGCTTTCTACCTTGGTTCTTGCAGGAATTACTTTCTCTTATGAAATTCCTAATCTTGAAACGGAAGTTATCTTGCTCGTTGACAATTCATACAGCGGCAGCAAGGCTGAAGAAAAAAGAGAGCAGTTCATTCAATCGGCAATCAATGACAGCGAAGGGATTTGTAAACTCGGTATCGTAACCTTTGGTTACGGCGAGCCTGTTTACGCAGTTCCGCTCACCCTTGAAACCGAGAGCATATACGATCAATATATGGACGCGGATACGCCTGACGGCTCCGCGACGGATATTGCCACTGCGCTCACTTATACGAAAGATTTATTTACCAACAAAGAAACGGCAAAAATCGTGCTCATTTCCGACGGGCTTGAAACGGACGGTAATGCAGCTTCCGCCATCAAAGCGATCGTTGCGGAAGGCATAGAAGTAAACACCGTTTATTTCCAAGCGGAAAAACCTCAGTCGGAAATTCAGCTTGTCGGAATGACGACGCCTGATTATAACGTCAACGTTGGTGATAAGTTTAAAGTAAGCGTTACGGTACAAAGCACTTACGTAGGCAACGTTGAGCTTACGTTGTTTGATAACGGCGCTCCCTGCGCGTCAAATCTTGTCGATTTGAAAGAGGGTCTTCAAGAATTTGAAGTGGAACATTCTTTCACTCTTCCCGGCTTACATTCCTTGAATTTCAAAGTAGTCGGTGGGGCGGACGAGTATTCCGAAAACAACGTTTATCAATCGTACATGTACCTTGAAAGCTATACGAAAATCTTGCTCGTTGAAAGAAACGAAGGGGAATCTGAAGCTTTGAAGGGCTTGCTTGAAGAAGAAAACGAAGTCCTTGAAATTAGCACTTGGAACGTCTTTAATAAAGAGCAAGCGCCTACCACTTTGGACGACTTGCGTCAATACGACCAAGTAATCCTTGTAAATATCGCAAACGAAGACATGCCCGAGGGCTTTGCTGAAATTTTGTACACGTACGTCAATGATATCGGCGGCGGTGTTTTGACCGTTGGCGGTAACCAAGTGGACGACAACGGTAACGTGGTGCTTGACCACAACGGCGAAGTTGTGGCGAACGCTTACAACCGTGACGATATGTACGGAACCCTCTATCAAGAAATGTTGCCCGTACAAGCAATTGATTATACTCCGCCCATCGGCGTTATGATCATTATCGACCGCTCGGGTTCAATGGACGGTCCCTTCTCTTCTTCCGGTCAATCTAAGTTAGAATTGGCAAAGGAAGGCGCGAAAGCGTGTTTGAACGCATTGTCCGAACGCGACTGGTGCGGCGTCATGACTTTGGAAGAAAGCTATGCGGAAGAAATCAGAATGACTCCGATTACCCAACGTTCTAAGATCGAAGCGGCAATCGACAAGATCGAAATCGGCGGCGGTACTGTCTTCACGGGTGCGCTTGAACGTTCCGGTTCGGCTCTTAAATCGTTGACGAGCGTTCAAAGACGTCACGTTATTCTTGTAACCGACGGTATTCCTTCGGACACTTACGACGAATACGTTGCTCCCATTCGTCACTATTACGAAACGTCGGGCATTACCTTCTCGTTCGTTATCATCGGTGAAGACCTTTCCAGCTCGGATAAGAACTACATTAAAAAAGCGGCGGAAGTTGACGGCGGCGGTCGTTTCTACGACGTTTGGAACGTTTCCACGTTGCCTCGTATCATGCGTGAAGAATTGAATATGCCTGAAATTAAGGCGGTCAACCACGAACCTTTCGTTCCTACCATCGCAAACTACACCAACGTAGTAACGGGTATCGAACAAAAGAATATGCCTGAACTTGACGGGTTCTACGGTACGAAACTGAAAGCCAATGCGGTTGCGTCGTTGATGGGCGAGTTTGTTCCTATTTACGCGCAATGGAAGTACGGCGAGGGTATGGTCGGTAGTTTCATGTGCGACTTGAACGAGGTCTGGTCGGCGAAGTTTATGGACAGCGCGACGGGACGGCGAATCGTGATGAATATCGTCAACGGTCTATTCCCGACGCAGAATATTCGACCGCAAGACATGGATATCGTACTACAAGAAGAAAACTACGTGACTAACATGAGCGTTTACACGCATATGGAAGACGGTCAAACGATTGAGTTGGATATTACGAGTCCTACGGGTAACGGCACGGAAACGGAAACGAGAACGATTAAGCCCAGACCTGAAGACGGGTATAGCAGAATTTCCTTTGAAATCAAAGATCCCGGCGTGCATTTATTGACGGTTAAGAAGAGAGATGCAAGCGGCGTTTTGATTTCCCAAGTACAACTTTATAAGACATTCTCGTATTCTCAAGAATACAATATGTTCTTTGATGAAGCGGAAGGTGCGGCGTTGATGGAAAAATTAGCGGTGACGGGAAAAGGAAAACAAATTCAAGATTCCAGCGAAATTTACGAAGAAATCGAAAGAACGCTCAACCGTACTTACGATCCGAGATTACCGTTCATTATCATTGCGCTTACCTTGTTCTTGCTCGACATTGCTGTACGTAAGTTCAAGTTCAAGTGGCCTCACGAAATCGTGCGTGATTATAAGGCAAAGAAATTATTACAACAAAAAGGAATTTAAAGATTTCGCGTCTAAGGATGTGTAAACCGCATCCTTAGACGGCGGAAAATTCAGTTAGGTTATAAAGCTATAACATAAAGCTTGTTGGAAAATATTGTTCACAATATTTCCACGGAGGTTAGAATGAAAAAACTTCGATTACTCACGGTATTGAGTTTTATCGTAGGTTGTCTTGCGGTTTTTGCTTGCTGTACAAAACCGACGTTGGATACGCCCGACGTTGAAACTTTCAAAGTCAATGAAACGACTTTGGTGTTGACTTGGGCTGAAATCGACGATGCAAAAAGCTACAAGATAATGGTCAATACCGAAGAATATAATAGTAAAAAGCCGTCGTATCCCATGGCTGATTTAGACGCTGGGGTATATACGATTACGGTGAAGGCTGTTAGCGGAAATAAGGACGTGATGGATTCGGACTGGTCTGAAACCTTCACTTACGAACGCGAGGCTGAATCGGGGCTTTCGTATTACTTAATTAATAATAAGACGGAATACGCAGTACGCGGTATCGGTTCGGCAAAGGGCGATATCGTAATCGACGACGTTTATAGAAATAAGCCTGTTACGAAAATCGCGGATATGGCATTTGCTAACAAGAGCAAAGACATTGATTCGGTTACGATCGGCGCGAACGTTAAAACGATCGGTTCGAGAGCGTTTTATAACTGCTCGAATATGGTAAGCGTCACTTTCAAGTCGGATAAGGTAACTTCGATTGGCGCGTATGCTTTCCAAGGCTGCCGCGCTTTGAAAGAATTTACCGTTCCTTCTCAAGTAACCGAAATTCCCAACTACGCGTTTACCTATTGCCGTTCCCTTGAAACCGTGAATTTCAATCAAGGGTTGACTTCGATCGGCGAAAAGGCGTTTGATAACTGTGATAAGCTTAACAACGTCGTTATTCCCGACAGCGTAACTTCGATTGGTATATACGCGTTTGCGGACAACTTGGCGTTATCCAACATCAATTTGGGCAACGGCTTACAAGTACTCAAAGAATACACGTTCTTAAATTGTCAAACCTTGACGAACGTTACCTTTGGCAGCGGCTTGAAAGAGATTGAACAATTTGCGTTCTCTAAGTGTATCGCGCTTACTTCCATTGATATTCCCGATACGGTAACTACCATCGGTCAAGGCGCTTTCCACAGCTGTGAAAATTTGGCGGAAGCGGATTTGAGCGATAATTTGGAAAAGCTCGGCGCTAGCGCGTTTGCGGGAACTAAGCTTTGGACGGACTCTGCTGACGGTATCGTAGTAGTGGACGGTTGGATTGCTGGCCGTAACGGTAAAGAGATTGGAAACACTGTCCTTAACGAAGGTAAAATCGTTGACGGTATCGTTGGTGTTGCAGATTATTCCTTCAATTTAAGTGAAGACTTCACGGCGCTTGGAATCCCCAACAGCGTTAAGCACATAGGCGAGCGCGCGTTCTATAATTCTAAATTGACCAACCTTTCCATCGGCAGTGGTGTAGAAACGATCGGTGTAAGTGCATTCTCGCAATGTCAAGATCTTCGTAACGTAACGATTGAAGATGGAAGCGTGCTTAGAATTATTGATAACTACGCGTTCCAAAGCTGTAAGAAATTGACGTTAAAATCTGAGTTGCCTGCAACGATTGAACGCATCGGTACGTACGCGTTTGAAAATACGTCTTACTGGAACCAAAGCCCGTCGTTGATTTACATTGGCAATTGGCTTGTAGGTTGTAGAAACGAAGCCTTGTTAAACGCTGACGTTAAAGAGGGCACCGTTGGTATTGCCGACTACGCGTTCTATAACTGCTTTGCGTTGAATACTATCAATTTGCCTGAATCGGTAAAATATATCGGACGCGCGGCGTTCTACGGTTGCGCGACCTTGACGTACGTGAACGTTCCCTATGGCGTAACGGAAATTAAGGACTTTACGTTCTTTGGCTGTGCGACGTTGCCCGGTATTACAATTCCAAATACGGTTACGAGCATTGGTTATTCGGCGTTCAACAAATGTTACGGTTTACAAACGGTAACCCTTCCCGATTCAGTAAAATCAATTGACGATTATTCCTTCTATAAGTGTACTGCGCTTACCACCATTGATTTGGGCAAAGGCCTTACTTCGATTGGTAACCGCGCGTTCTACGGTTCTGCTCTTACGGAAATCAATATTCCCGATAGCGTAACGTCTATCGGCACGCGCGTGTTCAATAGCTGTATTGCATTGACGAACGTTACGATTGGCAGCGGCTTGAAGAATTTGAGCAACTACACCTTCTACGGCTGTTCCACGCTTGCAAGCGTAGCAATTCCTTACGTAGAAACGATCGGGGATTATGCGTTTAGAAACTGCGTTGCAATGACGAGTATTGACTTTGGTAATTCCTTAAAGACGATAGGCAGGTACGCGTTCCACGGCTGTACGGGCTTGACGAGCGTGGTGTTCCCGCAAAGCTTAACCAGAATTAGCGACTATGCGTTTAGAACCTGTTCTTCATTGAACAGCATAACGATTACCAACGCGCTTACTTCTATGGGTATGCACGTATTCAACGCCTCGAATAATTTGACGGTTTACTGCGAATACGACAGCGCGCCGAAGGATTGGATTCACTGGAATTCTTCTTACAGACCTGTAGTTTGGGGCGTTGAAACGTCGCAAGACAAGACTTACGTCGTATCCTTTGTAAAATCCAGCGCGAACATTTCTAACGCGAATGCTGTCAACGGCATTGCCGCGCCTTCGAGAGTGGGTTACGATTTCGGTGGTTGGACGACGGTTGAAAACGGAACGACTGAAGAATACACGATGGAAACGCTTTTAGACGCTCCCGATAATACTAAATTGTATGCTATTTGGACGGAAAAAGCTGAACAAATCTCATAAAGCATAAAGAGAAAAACTCAAAAGGAGTTCATATAAAATGAAGAAGAGAAAACTTCTGATAACGTTGGCAAGCGTATTACTTTTTGCTTGCGTATTCGTTGGGTGTAAGAAAGTCGAGAAAATCGACGTACTCAAAAAGGATATGCCGCAAGTTGTTTACGTTCAAGGCTCGGATTTGAATCTTTCTAGCGGTAAACTTACCGCTGTAGTCGGTGACGATAAGGTTGAAATTTCGCTTAGCGATCCCGACGTTAGCGTATCCGGCTACGATAAAAACAAATTGGGCGAACAAGTTTTGACGATTACCTATGAGAAAAAGGTAACGACGATTAAGGTTACCGTCGTTCCTCGCGTAGTCGTTGAAAAAAATAAAACGAGCTATTTTGTTGGCGAAGAGTTCGACGAAAGTATGGGTAATCTCGTAATTACCAACGACGACGGTACGCAATTCAACGCAAAAATCAGTGATGAAGCGGTTAGCGTTTCCGGTTTTTCTACGGAAACTGCAAATCCTGCGGTAGAAGTAACCGCTACTTATGAAAAGGACGGCGTTAGCTACAGCGGTTCTTTCAAAGTTGCCGTACACGATATCGCGACTGCCTCGCTGAATGCTCCCAACAAAAAGGAATATGATAATCACGAAACGGCTTTGGATCTTAAGGGCGGTTATCTTACCTTGAAAAATGCTGATGAAACCCTCGTTGAACACGTCCTTTTAACCGAAGATATGATCAAAGGGTTTGATTTAAGCGCTGCGACTTTGGAACATCGCGAATCCCCGCTTGAACAAACCTTGACTGTGGAATATCTCGGTGTTCAAAAGGAATATAAGATTCAAATCAACTTCAGCGATTTGTCTTTGATTAGATTGCGCGCTGAACAATGTAAGGACTTCACGTGGACTGAGGCGACGACGCCTGCCGACTGCGACGCGGAACTTGGCGACAACGTTTTGGAAGCGATGAGCGTTTATTTCGGCATGGAAGACGCTGACAAGAAAGACGTAGATCCCGATCAGCTTGACCTTTTGGTAAAGACGGCGGCAACCTACGGTCTTGATAAGTGGAGCAAAGCATTTGCTTCTTATTCGGACGCGTTCTACTTAAGCGGCGGCAATTTGTATTGGGATTGCAGCGATTATACGAAGACCAAAGCAGTTTATACGAGCTTGGAACAAAAGAATCCTGTTATCTACAAAGATTCTTTGATCTTAAAGCAATTGGAAACGACGTTCGGTGAAACGGTTATCGTTCCTGCGGAAGAAGACGACGGCGAAGACGTTACCGTTGGCGATATTTTGGCTGCGGTATATGACACTGAAATGATGGATAACTTCGCAGGTCAGTTAAAGCTTATAACGTCTTTACACGAATCTCTTATGAGCATTCCTAAGGATTGGACGTTAAACGATTTGAAGACGACGTATAAAGACGCTGTAGAAGCTACGTGGGTGCTCTTGCGTGAATCCGATTATACGCACATTCAGTATAGAACGCTTTACAAATTGGCGACGAAGTGGAGAGAAAAACAAGACTTGTTTGAAATTCTCTACGCTTACTATTACGATCCCACCAACCTTGATGAAAACGGTAAGGTAAATCTCGACAAGATCAACGCGTTCAAGGATTTCCACTTGACCGGTGATTTGGAAACGCTTTACATCTATTTATATAATGCAAAGACGCAAATTGAACAGATGCGCAGCGGTTACGCGAAGTCGGACGACTTTATGTACTACTACGAACAAGCGTTGAAGCTGAAAGATAAGATTCTCGCAAGCGGTAGCGATATGGAAAAGGATTTGTATGATCGTTTGAAGTTCGACTACTTGATTTCGGACGGTACGAATTTCGTACAATACGGCTTTGATTCGCTCTTCTTCTTGTTTAAGAGTACAACGATGGGGTACTTGTACCACTTCAACGGATATTTAGGCAATGAAGAATTTGAAGGTCTTTGGGCGCAAAACCTTGCTATTTGGGAAGAAGCAAACAACGGTGATGAAACCTATTTCAGCTCTCCTGAATTTGGCGCGGCTGTAGAAGCTATGTTCAAAGATTATATGAACTTGTCGCCGATGCAACAGGTTGTGTTTACAAATATGCTCAACCCGTACTATATTCCCATTTCTGCGCAAGGTTTCCCTTCCATGGTTTGGGACGACAGCGAAACGAGCTATAACACCTTCGTGTACTTCGTTTATAAGCATTATAGAAGCGTATTGCCTGAATCGACGCACGACGCATTCCGTCAATTAATGCTTTCCGTAGAAAACTTCTCGAGAATTGGTATGTATTCTACGAACGGCTATTGGGTAGTGTTCGTTGAAGAATTCAAGCAAGGCATGACCATGGTATCCGATTACCTTGCAGCTGCCCCCGCGGCTGACCAGGCTGTATTCAAAAATGAATTGGGCTGGTTCTACGATAAGTATTTGGATTTCGCGAAAGTTAAATTCCAAAGCACCGAACAACCCAAAGCAGAATCCTTGGGCGAATGGAAGGACGATTTTGAAGAATTGTATTCGGCGCTTGCAGACGCATATTTCTTGGCGGAACTTTACAATTACTATCAAGAACAAGGAGCTTCTATCGGTATTGCGGTTATGTCTGCCTATGAAAAGGTAGATGAAATTGCAAATCGAATTCTTGCTTCTAACGACGAAAGCATAATTAGAGCTTATTATTATGACGTTATGACAATACCCATGATAATGCCTAACGGTATGGAAGCAACGCTTGGTGGTACGCCCGATTTCTTGGTGTACTACATAAGGGAGATCTATATCAAGTTCTTGCGGGGTAGTTTGTTTACTCAAGATTATGTGCTTTACGACTACTATAACGATATCAACGTGAACGAAATCGGTATGGATTTGGAGGAATTCCTTTCCAAAGCAAGCTATTTGTACTATACCTATTTCTATATGAATACCGTTGGTTCGTCAGACGCAGATCCCAAATTCTTTACCGATATCGATCTTGTAATGGAACTTATGTCCGATTACAGAAATCTCACGAAAGAACAAAAGCATTTTGTGACGGTACTCAGCAATACTTTTGGTATGTACGTAGGTTCTATTATGCAATTCGGATACGAGCAAAAGTTAGGTACTGACGCAAATGCGGTGGTAGAAGATCTTTTGAAGGTGGAATTCTATTATGCTGCATACGCAATGTATCCTGCGGGGGATTCCGAAGAGGAAGAGGCGCCTTATCAAGCCTTGCTTGCTACCGAGCTGGAAAATCTCTTGAAAGACTATGCAGTATTGCTTAGCGAAGAGAATAAGGAATCGAAGGCGAAATTTGATATCTACTTCGGCGAGATGTACGATTACTATATTGCAAGATGCGCAGAAGCAGGTTTTAACACGACCTTGCCTTCTACCGACGCTCAATAAAAATTAAGATAAAAGTTAACTTTGGCGCAAACGTCGATTCGGCGTTTGCGCGCCAAAGCGATAAGGGGAATACGATATAACGGCAGGTTATACGATAATAATGAGAAAGGAGATAACAAGTGAAATACAAGACTAAGAAAATTGCATTAGCGGTAACGTCGCTTTCGATGGCGGCTTTACTCGGCGCTTCTTATGCAATTCAAATGCCTGTCACAAATCTTCAAAACGGAGGGTTAAACACTCCCACGGCAGATACTGCAAAAAATATAACGAAGCTTTCCGACGAATTCACTTCGTCGCTTGATAATACGCAATTTTTCAAGGATTCGATCACTCAGCTGAATACGCTCGCTCAAAACAGCGACGGTACGCGTAGAATTATCGTTGAGTTTGAATCCAAATCTCAAATCGACGTGTATTTGGGAAATACTGCATTGCAGTCCAAATATCTGGAATTTGCTGATTATGCAAACGGCAGAGAAGGCGTAGCTTACGCAAAAACGTTGGAAAAGGAACAAGACGCATTCTTCAAAGCGTTGAATAAAACTTCGCTCGAGTATGAAGCGCGTCACGCTTATACTTCCATTTTGAACGCAGTATCCTTGGTTGTTCATACCAAAGACGTAGCGAAGATTGAAGGCATGGACGGCGTTAAGAACGTTATTCTTTCCGAAGTATATTTAGAGCCTACGGTTGAACCTACCATTAACGTGGTTGACGTTTATGGTACGGGTATTTACGACTCTTCCGATATCAGTTACAAAGGCGACGGCATGCTCGTTTCCGTTCTTGATACCGGTTTTGATATCGCGCACAACGCTTTCCAAACAATGCCTCAAGTAGAAAAGGTTGACTTGGAAGACGTAAAAGACGTATTCCCTCGTTTAGCGGCAAACGGTTATGGCGGAAATTCTAAAACGACCGCAAACGACGTTTACTATAACGCGAAAGTTCCCTTTGCTTACGATTATGCGGATAAAGACGCTGACGTATTTGCAATTGCGAACTCGCACGGTGTTCACGTTGCAGGTATTATTGCAGGTCAGGATGATTCGGTAACCGAAGAAGACGATAAGGCGTTTAAGAACGGCGAGAAATTTATCGGTGTTGCGCCCAACGCACAGCTTATGATAGGTAAAGTTTTCTCGGATAAGGATACCGCAAGAGGCGCTGATACGGACGATATTTTGGCGGCTGTTTCGGACTCCGTACTCGTTGGCGCGGACGTTATCAATATGTCCTTGGGTATGTCCTGCGGGTTCTCCCGTGAAGAAGACGGCGACGTAACGAACGAAATTTATGAAAAAGTTTACGCGGCTGGCGTCAACCTTGTCGTAGCGGCAGGTAACGAAGCGAGCTCGGCTATGGGCGGCGCATACGGTTCGACCAACCTTACGTCCAACCCCGATAGTGCGACGGTAGGTTCGCCTTCGACGTATTTCAGCTCCCTTTCCGTTGCATCCATTTCCGGACAAAAAGCGTCGTATATGTTGCTTGACGACGGTACGGCAGTTTATTTCAACGAATCCTCGTCGGCTTCCGGTCAACAAGGTAAGTTCGTTGAAGAATTATTAAACGGACAAAAGACGAGAGAATTAAGCTACGTGGTCGTACCCGGTTACGGCCGTCCCGGTAACTACACGAACGCAGTTAAGAACGCTTTAAAACAAGGCGATTGCGTTGCGGTCGTTAGCCGTGGCGATATTTCTTTCGAAGAAAAGCAAAAGAACGCATTTGACGCAGGCGCAGTGGCATGTATTATCTACAATAATATGTCGGGTAAAATTTCCGCTTCGCTCGGTACCGGTAAGAAAATCCCTACCTGTACGGTAGCGGCGTCAATCGGACAAAAATTCGTACAAAACGGTTCGGGTAAGATTACCTTAAACGAAGAATATAAGGCAGGTCCTTTCATGTCTGACTTCTCGTCTTGGGGCCCGACCAACGATTTAAAAATCAAACCTGAAATCACGGCGCACGGCGGTGAAATTACTTCCGCAGTCGTTGGCGGTTACGCGCAATACAGCGGTACGAGTATGGCAGCGCCGAATATGGCTGGTGCGGTAGCGCTTTTGCGTCAACACGTTTCTGAAACGTACGGTTTGACGGGTGTAGAACTTGCAAACCGCGTCAATCAGCTTTTAATGAGTACGGCTACTATCGTTTACGACGAAAACGGCTTGCCTTACGCAGTTAGAAAACAGGGCGCAGGGCTTGGCGATATCGGCAAGGCGATTAGCACGGACGCTTATCTGTACGTTGAAAACAGCCCTAAAACCAAGCTTGAACTTGGCGACGACGAAAACAGAACGGGCGTTTACAAGATGGACTTCCACGTTACCAACACTTCCACTTCGACCAAGACGTATAAGCTTGATTTGGTGGCAATGACGGAAAGCGTTTCGATTGATAACATCACCGTTGAAGAAAAGGCATATTTGCTTAACGACGCGCAAAAGACCTATCTCGTCAACGGTGAAAATGCTAAGAGCGTTACGCTCGAACCGGGCGCGGATGCAAAAATCACCGTAACCTTGGCGTTGAGCGCGGAAGAAAAGGCGTACTTAGAAGAAAACTTTGCAAACGGTATGTACGTAGAGGGCTTCGTTACGCTTAAAGACCAAGATAGCAACGGCGTAGATTTGTCCATTCCTTACCTTGCATTCTACGGCAACTGGGAAGACGCGCCCATGTTCGATAAGAGCGCGTACGAAGTAAGTAAGGATCATTACGACACTTCGATTAAGGACGAGGATAAGATCGTTGCTGCAATCTACGAATCGATTGCAATCGGTCACGCATATAAGGATTATAAAGAATATTACTTACCCTTAGGTCAATATTTGTACAGAACTCCTAACGACGCGGATTCTGGGGTAGTTTCGTCGGTAGATAAGATTTCTATCGGTAACAGCCAGTATGGTGTATATGGCTTATACGCTATGTACATGGGCATGCTCCGTCCCGCGGCGGAAATGGATATCCGCATCGAAAACGCGGTAACAGGCGAGGTTATTTTCGACAAAACGGAATATAACGTTAGAAAATCCCACAACACAGGTCCTTCGGTTGTTGAGTTTGAACTCACCTCGGAAGAGCTTGGTTTGATGAATAACGAGCAGTATAAAGTTATTATGACTGCTTACAACGATTATGACAACGAAGAGGATTTCGAAACGAGAGAATTTGGTTTCTACGTTGACTATCAAGCTCCGCTCATTCAATCGAGCAAGTTCAGATATGAAGACAACGCTGACGGTACGCGCAAGGTATTCCTTGACCTTGAAATCTACGATAACCATTATTCGCAAAGTATTCAGCTCTTCATTCCGTTGTCTGAAACGGAAGCGGACTTTATTACCACTTATCCCGTTCCCATTAAAGACGGCGTAAGAGACGGTATTTCCAAAGTTTCCATCAACGTAACCGACTACGTTGAAAATATGAAAAACGCACCCGGCGAGTATAAGAATACTTTGGGTGTGCGCGTGGACGACTATGCGTTGAACGCTTCGGCTTATCTTGTTCAACTCCATACCACGCTTGTTGATGAAATTAAATTTAGCTATACTTATAAAGATGAAAACAGACAAGAAGTAACCAAGGACTTCGACGCGAACACCACCGTGGTGCTTCGTCCCAACGAATCGTTGGATTTGACGAAAGGCTCGGGTTACGTTTTGAACGGGGATACTACTCAACAAGTAACCTTCTCCGTTGAAATGCTCGGTTACACGGGATACATCTGTTCTCATCCCGACGAGCACGGCGTCGCTTGTAATTTCGCATTTGACGAAGTCGCAGGCTACACCTACAAGAAAGGCGATTACTATTACGACAAAGCCAGCGGTACGGTAATGCAAAAGACGGAAGACGATACGGAAGCTACCTACGCTCCGTACACCAAGTTCTTCAGCGTAATTGCAGAAGAAGTGGTTAAGACGGGTAAGAACAATTATGTTCAACCCGAAAGCAAGCACTTCGTATGCCCCGCTTGCGGAACGGAAGAAGTATTCGCGTTCAATAAGAGAACTGGTAAGTTTACGACCAACACGTTCAAAGCATTCCATCAAGATCCTATGATTTTCGACGTAATCTTTACGTCGGCAAATCCCAACGTCGTAAAAGTACAAGACGGTTCGCTTTACGCAGTTGGCGAAGGTACGACGACGATTACCGCAAGACCTTCCAACAATGAGGACGCTAAGAACGACGTAACCTTTACCGTAAAGGTAGAAGGCAAGGCGGTCAATAGCTTCATTGAAGAAATTACCGTTGGTTCGTTATACAATAAGACAAAGAAAGAAACGCGTAACGTTTCGACGGGCGGTGCTTCGGTAGAATGTGGTTCGGAACTTGTATTATATCCTTCCTTCACGCCTTGGTACGTTACGGAAATTAACGACTTGGTATGGAGAAGCTCGGATCCCGATACGGTGGAAATCCTTACTTCCAGCTCTTCGTCGGCAACCGTGCTTTGTAAGAAACCCGGTTCGGCTTCTATCTTGATCTCGTCGCCTTCCAACAGCTTGATCGGTACCTTCCTTCTCGTTGTTGAAGAACAATACATTATGAACAGCTATTACTTCTACGACTATAAGGGCGTTGGTTATAGCGAAAAGTACGTTGACGAAAAGGGCGCAACGAGAAACATGCTCGTTATTCCTGCAAATCTCGGTATCGTCATGATGGGTTCTTGGACGACCAGCTTCGGTTATGAAGGCACTTTTGAAGACGTAAAGGGCTTGGATACGGTAGTCGTACCCCAAGGTGTTACCTCGATCGGCGCAAACTGCTTCCAAGGCACGTCGATTAGAAGAATTTATTTACCTTCGTCTATCGAACAAATCTCTTCCTACGCATTCGACGGAACACCCCTTGAGGAAGTGTTCTGGTACGATGCAGGCGAAGACAGTAAGTCCGGTATCGAATACGATGCGGATAAGAACACGTATGACTGGGATGTATTCTACGCTAACGCAACGGTAGAATCGACGGCGAAGCGTATCGTACTTAGCTACGGCGCATTCGATGGTTGTAAGAACTTGAAGACGTTTGACTTCTCGAGAGTTACGGCTGCCTTCAGCTCGGCTATGTACGGTTGTAAGTCCCTTAAATCGGTGGACGCAAGTAACCTTCGCTATGCGGAAAGCTATATTTTCGGCGGCTGTTCGAGCCTTGACAGCGTAACCCTTCACAAAGATACGGTATTAGGTTCTAACGCATTCATGGGTACGGGCTTGACGGAAGTGGATTATTACGGTTCGGTTGTTGCAAAGGGCTTGTTCTCCAACGCAACCAACTTAACGAAGATTACCTTCCACAACGACGTTACCTTAATCGGTGAAAATGCATTCAGCGGCTGTTCGAAGCTTTCGACGGTAGAATTTAAAGGCGCTTGCCAAGAAATCTCGAATAAAGCGTTTGCGAATTGTACGAGTCTTACGACGTTCGCAATGCCTGAGGGAATGAAGACGATCGGCAACGAAGCGTTCAGCGGCTGTTCCAAGCTTGCAAGCGTTACCGTTGACGCGCAATCGGATATTCAAACGGTTGGCAACAACGTATTCAAAAACTGCGCTAACTTGAAATCGGTTACGGTGGACGGCCAAGCTTCGCACTATAATACCGCAACGAGCGGCTCTTATACGATGCTCACGAACGCAAACGGCACGCGCATTATCTTAGCGCCTACCGCTTATCCCTTGACTTATACGGGCGTATTTACCGTTCCCAGCAATATGACGGAAATCGGCGAGTATGCTTATGCGAACAATTCTTCGCTTGAAGGCAAGGAATTGATTATTCCCGAAGGTGTTGAGAAGATCGGCTATGCCGCATTCTCTAACGTAAAGATTAAAAAGGTAGTCATTCCTGCGTCCGTAACGGAAATCTCCGCGTACGCATTTGCAGGTTGTACCAACTTGGAAACGGTTGTATTTCTTTGCGATTTGAAAGAAATTGCGCCTTACACCTTCCAAGGCTGTAGCTCGCTCACGAACGTTCAAATTCCCGCGTCGGTTGAAGTAATCGGCGAACGCGCGTTCAAGGGCACGGATATCAGAAAGGTTGACCTTGGCGAAAATCTCAAGGAAATCGGCACGGAAGCCTTCTATCAATGCGAAGCGCTTGCTCAAATTAATTTTGCTGAGCAATCGGTACTCGATACCATCGGCGAAGCTGCATTCGGCGGATGTAGATCTGTTAAGAACGTAGTTATGCCCGACACGGTTAGAGTGCTTGGCGCTTACGCTTTCGTTGGTTGTTACTCTCTTGAAAGCGTTTACGTTTCGTCTGCGCTTGAAGAAATGGGCGACTATGCGTTCTCCGCAAACGGTATGCTTACGACGGTTACCTTCGGTAGCGGTGCGAAAGAAATCGGTGACTACGCATTCTTCACACCCGTAGATGAAGGCAACCTTTCCAAAGGCTTCTATTATAACACTTCGTTGAAGACGGTTGTAATTCCTGAATCAATTGAAAGAATCGGTCAATTTGCATTCGCAGGTAACACCGTTATCACGACGATGAGACTTAACGGCGTTAAGGAAATCGGCGACTACGCATTCCATTATGCAACTGCATTGCATACGGTAAACGTTACGAGCGTTCTTGAAAGAATCGGTAAAAACGCGTTTATCGGCAGCAGTATCAGAATCATGGAGCTTAAGGACGTTAAATACATTGACGACCAAGCATTCCTTGGTACGGACATCGGCTACGGTAAGAGCTCGCTTGCGTTGACGAACGTTGTTGAAATCGGTATGGGCGCGTTCTATAACTGTATGAACCTTCCTTATTCGATTGATATGCCCGTCGTTGTAAAAATCGGCGATATGGCGTTCTATACGCAATCCGCTTCCAAGATCAACTCGGTAAATCTTGGTACGAAGCTCACCACGCTCGGCGGTGCGGTATTCGTAAACTCGTCGATTACGACGATTACCTTGCCCGCTTCCTTGAAGGAAATCGGTACGCCTGCATTCGCAGCGTGCATGAACCTTAGAGAAATCAAGGTGAACTCCAAGAATAAAGTATTCTTCGTGGAAAACAACGGCTTGTATAGAATACTTGAAAACGAAACTTATGAACTTGTAGCAGTACCTAACGCGCTTTCGAATAACGGACGCAAAACAACAGATCCTTTATTTGAAGATTACACGAAGATAGACGAAGATTATAAGAACTTGACGCCTTATAAGATCAAAGAAAATACTACGAGAATTGCCGTTTGGGCGATGGGACACTGTCAGCTCATTCACGCGGTTGAAATTCCCGCAAGCGTTCAAACGATCGGCGCGTACGCGTTCTGGAATCTTGGCTATCAAGTACTGGTAGCAAATCAAGCGCTGGCACAAACTTCCCGTGCGCCTTATGCGAAGTTCATCTTCAAGGGCTTGCAAGCTCCTGCTTTGGAAGGTGAATACACGGAAGAATCCACGGCGCTCGACCAAATGTACGTTAACTTCGTATATAACATGGGATACTTAATGAGCGATATGATTATTCCCGTAAATGCAAAGGGATTTGAAAGCTTGTTATATACCTACTGTTTCTACGAAAAGGTATATTCCGAAGAATTGATTGAATCGGATACGAAGAAACTTCGTGATTGGCTTACCACTTTGGACGTTGACGCGCTCACCGCGGACGACAAGGCGGTCGTTACGGAAATGAATATGATTTACTTCATGATGAGACAAAGCCAAAAGGCATTTATTTCGGAAGAATTGCAGGCAAAGCTTGTCGCTGCGGTTGACAAGCTTGCCAACGTGCAAGTCTAAGGAGAAGGGTAGATATGAAGAAAAATATTTTTGCGCTTTTAGCGAAAAAGAAAGCTTTAGTAATCAGCGTTGCGAGTGTGTTGACGCTGGGTATTGTTGCGCTTATCATTATCTTATGTTTGCCTTCTCCCGAACAACCCGAGCCCCCCAAGCCCGAAGCGGTTACCTATACCGTTTCCTTTGATAGCAACGAGGGCAGTGAGGTAGATTCGATCGAAGTAGAAGAAAACACCAAAATCGTTTTGGAAAACTACGTAACAACCAAAACGGACGCTTATTTCTACGCTTGGTGCTTTGACGAAGAATTGACGCAAAGAGCACCTGCAACTATTACCGTAACGTCTGATATGACGCTTTATGCGGAATGGGGTGTAGAAGAACTGTATTTGCTTAGTTTTGAAACGGGGGCAGGTACGAAGATTGAGTCGGTACAATACGCGCCCAACGCGTATTTGGCGATTCCTGAAGATCCCACTCGTGAAAACTATTCATTCGGCGGTTGGTATAAGGACGAAGCGTGCACCAAGGCATTCACCTTCTTCGGCGCGCAAATGCCTAAAAAGAATTTTACCGTTTACGCAAAATGGAACACCTTGCACGGCATTCTCTTTAATTCCAACGGCGGCAGCGAAGTAGCTCCCATTTTCGGGGAAGCGGGCGATCCCGTTAGCGAACCTCAAGCACCTACGAAGACCGATTACGTCTTCGACGGTTGGTATAAGGACGCGGCGTGTACGCAAGCGTATGAAATCGTAACCATTCCCTCGAACGTAATTACCGTGTATGCAGGTTGGCACGAACAAGCAAAGAACATTGACGTAACCTTGTACTTAAATCACTCTTCCGTGGCTACCACTTCGGTAAAAGTTACGGGTAACGAAGGCGAACAATTAAACGACGCTGAAACAATTGCAACCTTTACGAGCGCGGTTACGGAAGCTTTGAAAGAACAATGCTTAGGCGTATCCAACAGCGATTTGGAAAGCGCTCCTATCTATAACCTCAGCGCTTGGGCATTTGATGAAAAGGGCGCAAACCGTTTCGACGGAACGTTGCCTTATGCACAAAAAATTGATTTGTATGCAGTTTGGACTCGCTCCACGGCATACTGCCAAGTATCTTTTGTCGGCGAAACGAATAGCTATTTCGTAAAGAAAAACACAGCTATCCCTGCAACGACGATCACTCCCATCTTAGACGCGGCAAAAGCGCAATACGAAGAAATCGGCTGTACGGTTGACGGATTCTATACCGTTGGCGGTAACCGTTACCAAGTAAACGAGCCCGTTTCGATGGATATGAATTTAATGCCTTACGTATATTCGGCAAATCTTACCTATTCGCTTATTCAAAAAGAAAATGGTAAGGGATCTAAGGTTGACGGCTATGCATTGACCGGTTACGATAGCGCAGTAGCGGAAGAATACAAGGCAAAAGACAGCTTGCTCTTGCTCGTTCCCGATTACTTCAATGGTAAACCTGTTATTTGGGTAAACGACAAGGCGTTTGCAGGATTTCCCGTGAATGAAGTGACGTTGCCTTCTGGGTTGCTGGGTATCGGCACGGAAGCGTTCTCGAATACCAAGCTTACCAAAATCACCATTCCTTCGTCCGTGTACGTTTTGGGCGACAACGCGTTCAGCGGCAGCACGGCTTTGGCTGCGATTACCATTAAAGGTCAAATCACGAGCATCGGCGTGACCGTTTTCAACGGCGCGGCTTACGAATCTCAAATGCCTCGAAATACCGACGGATTCATCTTCTTTGATGAAAACCAAAGTATCGTTTACCGTTACGTCGGTACGGTTGAAAGCGTATGGATTCCTGATAGCGCGACTACGATCGGCGGCGGCGCGTTCAGAGGCAATACGACCTTGAAGACCGTGACCTTCCACGATAACGTTCGTTCGGTGAGCGATTACGCGTTTGAAAACACCGCATTGCAAACGGTGAAGATCGGTAAATTCTTCGCGAACATGGGCAAGGGTATTTTCAAGGACAGCACTTCGCTTGAAACGATTACCTTTGCGTCCAAATACAATCTTTCCTATATCGGTGAAAGTATGTTTGAAGGTTGTTCTTCGTTGACCACAGTCAACGTATCCGAACTTCAAAATCTTCAAACGATCAACGACAGTGCCTTCAAGGGCTGTACGTCCTTAAAGGGAATCTCTTTCCCCGACGCGCTTAAGAGCGTAGGTAAATCCTCGTTCGAAGGCTGTACGGCGTTAGAGTATGCAGACCTTGGAAAGACGGACGTTTCCAAGTTTGAAAAATTGAATGATAGAGCGTTTGCAAACTGTACTTCGCTTAGAAGAATTATTTTGCGCGGCGAACTCATCAATAATAAAACGGTAACGTTTGGCGCAGAGGTATTAAAAGACTCCGGCTACACCAAAAATACCGTCTTCACACCCCCCGTCATCTACGTTAAAGATAAATGGGTAGATAACTGGGGCACGAGCGAAGACTTAAAGACGCAAAGCTACGTTCAAATCTATGAACAAAAATTCAAGAATACGGAATATAAGAATATCGTCATTAAGCCGATTGATTCCAAAGTTCCCAACTTGAACGTAAACGGCGAGCTTGAACTTTCCCGCAGTCAAACTCCTTCGATTGCTGCGTTTGATCTTCTCGCGTACTTGAAATCGTCCAACATTTATACGGTAACGGATGATACCGAGTGCACGGTATATATCAAGAGCGTAGCAACGCAAAGAGGTATGCTTCAAAGCGTAAACGGAAAGTATAACTTAAACGGACTTGGCGCTTACCTTATAACTATCGTTGCGGAAGACGAATGTTTGAACGTGTCTGAAGCACAGGTTGTCTTGACGGTAGTAGCCTAACGTTAAATAAGGCAAAATTATCCCGAATGCCGTGGCGTGTAAGGCGTTGCGGCAATTGCGGGGTACAGGAGGACTATTCAAAAGTGAATAAGTTATTAAAGAAAATTTTATTTTTGGCGACGGTTATGGTCGTGTCGCTTACGGCAGGGATTTTCGCTTCCTGTTCCTACGGCCTTGACCAAGAAGAGAAGAAAAAGCAAGAAGGTTACAATTGTACCGTAACCTACGACGCAAACGGGGGCGCATTCGGCGGTAGCGGTGCAACGCGCACCTACGCGCTTGTAAAGGAAAATTCTCCCGCGCCTGCACCCGGCTACGTGGACGCAACGACGCAAGCATCCGTCAAAGTGCCCACAAGACGCGACTATCAATTAGTCGGCGAAACAAGACCGGCAAACGACAATGAAAAGAATACTGCCGCTATGGCATCTAAGTCTTGGTTCTTAGCGGAAACGGATGAGAACGGTAACGTCGTTTACGAGGGAGAGGGCGAAAATAGAACGCCTAAACTTCTTAGAGCGGAGCCTTGGGATTTCGTAAAAGATAGAGTTACGAAAGATATCACGCTCGTTGCGAAATGGGCAAAAGTATATCGTTATATTCTTTGCGTAACTGACGGCGAAGATGAAAACGGCGATCCTATCGAAAAAGAACTTCGTTCCTATTCGGTACAGCCGGGCGCAACGATTGCAGATAAGCTCTACAATAAGAAGAACAACGAGCTTGTTCGCCGCGCGGACTATATCCGCATAACTGCAAGCGGTTACACCCTTCTCGATTTTTATATGGACGCTGAATTGACGCAACCCATGCCCTTAGATATTTCCCATCCGGGCACGGTGGACGGAGTCAACGACGTAAAAATTTACGTGAAGTACTTGAAAGGTAAATTTGATATTATTTCCAACGAAAACGTACGTATGCTTACGAGCGCAAGCAACTGGTATCTTGTAGAAGACATCGATTTGACGAACGTGGAATGGACGATGCAATCCAGCTTCTCCGGTCAAATTTACGGTAACGGTTTCGCGTTCAAGAACGCAACGATTACGTCGAACGCAATGAAACCGAGCGGCGCGTATAAGCAACACAGTATCTTTGGCACAATGAACGGTTTGCTTGATGGAGTAACCTTTGAAAACTTTACGCTCAAGGTACAAACGCAATTTGGAGCAACGGGCATTATCGGTGAACAAAGACTTGCTTTCCTTGCTTATCAGCTTGGTACAAAGGGCGAGTTCAAGAACGTAACGGTGAAAGATTGTCAAATTTCCCGTAAAGACTCGACGTATTACACGTCAACGTTCGGCGATGAAACCGGTTTGTTCTACGTAACGCCTGCAACAGAAAAAGCGCAAATAACGATTATGGAATCGAACGCACCCGTTCAATCCATTAAAATCGTAACGGAATAAAATCTAAAAAGGAGAAAAAAGAAATGGCAAAGAAATTCATGGACACGGCTAAAGACTTGTTAAAGAACAAGAAATTCGTTGCCGGTGTCAGCATAGGTCTTGCAGTTGCAATCGCAACGCCTATCGTTATTAGTCTTTTTAATAACGACGGTCCTACGGAACCTGTGGATACCGGATTTAACAATGAAACGAGTACGCTCGTATTCAGCTCGGGGGAATTTGATAGGGTATTCAACCCCTTCTTCTCGACCTCGGCTTATGACTCGGGCGTTGTAGGACAAACGCAAATCAGCATGATCTCTTCTGACGAAAACGGTAAAGAAGTTGTTTTTGGTAAGGACGAGCCCGTTGTTACGCTCGACTATAGCGAAATCATGTACGATCAAAGTGGCAACGTTACCAAGACGGGTGACGAAAACGGTACGACTGTTTATCAAATGGTATTGAAAGACGGTATTTTGTTCTCGGACGGTCAACCCTTGACGGCGCACGACGTACTCTTCAATATGTACGTTTATCTCGACCCGGCATACACCGGTTCTTCGACGATGTATTCGACGGATATCGTGGGTTTAGCAAACTATCAAACGCAAAAAGAAGGCGAAATCAGCGCGGGCGCGCAAGCAGCTTTGGAGCGCACCTTCTCCGTTCTTTCCGGCTTACGTTTGAGCACGATCGTGGCTTACGTTGACGGACTTGCAAGCACGAACTGGGAAACCGCACTCGCGGAATATAACTTCCAATGCTCGTTGGAAGATAACGGTATTCCTACCGTTCAAAGAAAGGACGAAGACGGCAACCCCGTAGATTACGCAGAAACAGACATCTTGAAAGATATCGAAAAGATCAAAAAAGAATGGATCAACGAAATCACGATGGACTGGAACGCTGCTTCTTCCGACCTTGCTTCCATGCAAGAAGAATATCCGTTCACGAAGCCTTGGCAGTTGTATTTCTACAACGAAGGTTTGATTGCTCGTAAGACGGAAGTTAACCCCGTAAACGGCGGTACTACTTATCCCAAAGATGCGAACGGTAAGTATATTATCGAATGGGATTTGTACGGCTACGATCCCAACGCTGAATACACTAAAGAACAAGCAATCGACGAAGTAAAGACGGCATATCTTACCGACGATACCTTCGTTGCAGACATCCTTGGCGGTTGGGCAACTTCGGGTACGATTTCTCAACTCTTCGCAGCAGAAGATAAGCAACTTTACTATGAAGCTCGTAGAGCTGAAGACGGCGAATTGAAGATTAAGAGCATTGAAGGTATTAAGATTAAGTCCGCGTCTGAATTCAAGGGCACGAAGAAATATCCTACCGACGACTATTCTAAGCTCGATATGCTTGAAATTACCATCAACGGTGTGGACCCTAAAGCTAAGTGGAACTTCGCGTTCGCAGTTGCTCCCATGCATTACTATTCGACGCCTGAGCTTTCGGCGGCGGCTTTGGCTGACGACACCTTCACGTCCAACTTCGGCGTATCCTATTCCAGCGTTGACTTCATGAACGCATTGAAGCGTAGAAACGACGTTCCTATGGGCGCAGGTATCTACAAGGCTTCTACCATGTACGACTACGTATATGACTGGAACAACGGCAACGATTCCGCAAGCTTTGAAAAGCTTTCTAACGAATTCTGCGACAGCAACGTATGTTACTTCATCCGCAACGATAACTTCGTAACGACGGGCGGTAACACCAACGCTGTTTACAATGCAAAGATTAAGCACATTCAATACAAGGTTGTCAACTCGGCAAACACCATGACCTCCTTGCAAGGCGGCTCTATCCACTATGCAGATCCTTCAGCAACGACGGAAAATATTTCGATTATCGACAATCATCCCGACTTAAAGAGAATTATGCAACAAACGGCTGGTTACGGTTATATCGGTATCAACGCAAAGTTCGTTAAGAACATCAACGTTCGTAGAGCATTGATGTCCGCAATGGATATTTCGCTCGTACAAAACTACTATCCCGGTAACCTTTCCGAACCCATTTACCGTTCCTTCTCCAAGACCTCTTGGGTAAACGACGCGTTTGAAGAAGACGGTGTTGAAATTTTGGAAAAGTGGTCTCCCGTGAGCAGAGACTCCGACGGTGAATCTTACGTTGAACCTGAAGAAAACGAACAATACTATAAATATCATAAGAACGCAGATAAGGCGACTGAAAAGGATTTGGTAAAAGCGCAAGTTAAGAAATATCTCGACTTAGGCGGCTGTCAATTCAGAAGCGGCAAGTGGTACGATTCGGACGAATTCGGCGGCGAACTTCTTAAGTTTACCTTCACGGTAGCTGGCGATACGACTGACCACCCTGCATACAAGACCTTCTTGAACGCTCGCGATATTCTTAACGAAATGGGCCTTGAAATCGAAGTTATTCCCGATTCCCGTGCTCTCTTCAAGCTCGCAAGCGGTAACCTCGCTATCTGGGCGGCAGCTTGGTCTTCCTCGCTTGACCCCGATATGTACCAAGTTTACCACAAAGACAGTAAGGCAACGTCCATTCTTAACTGGGGTTATGATTACATTAAGAAATCGGGTACGTCCGAAGAAATGGATTTGATTGACCGTATCAGTGCGGAAATCGACGCTGGCCGTGAAACGATTGACGCTGCGGAACGTGCAGAAATTTATCGTTACGCATCCGATCTCGTTATGGAACTTGCGGTAGAACTTCCCGTATATCAAAGAAGCGACATGAACGTTTATAACAGCAAAGTTCTTGACGCAAACACCTTCAAAAAGAACATCACGCCTTTCGCAGGTCCTTTGAGCGAAATGTGGAAAGTAAGCTTTATCGAAGGCTAATTTAAATTATTACAATGACCTCTCGCGCGAAAGGATCGGGCTTCGAGCCTTTCGCAAGCGGGGTTGGAATATTTGAATTTTCAAGTTGTTTGAAAAAATGGACTTGAAAGATCAAGGTGAAATATGTTTAAATATATTACAAAAAGACTTTTATTATCAGTACTTATTATTTTCGGCGTATCACTTTTGATGTACGCTTTGTTGAGATTGATGCCAGGTGACTACGTAGAACAAAAATTCACCCTCAATCCCAGCAGTGAAATCACCCCTGAACG
Organism: Clostridia bacterium; assembly: GCA_017504465.1. Taxonomy (GTDB): domain Bacteria; phylum Bacillota; class Clostridia; order Christensenellales; family Borkfalkiaceae; genus Scatosoma. The sequence goes on from JAFVRE010000019.1 coordinate 38,324, forward strand.
TATTGCGGCAATGAAGGAATTGTACGGTTTGAACGATTCCGTTATCGTCGGCTACTTTAAGTGGCTTGGTAAGGCACTCCAAGGGGACTTTGGTATGTCCTTCCAATTCGATAAACCCGTTATGGAAGTTATTGGCAAAAATATGTGGATTTCCTTCTTGTTGACGCTTGTCGCGCTTATCATTTATTATCCCTTGGGTATTTTCCTTGGTATCAGGGCGGCGGTTAAGCAGTATAGTATTTTCGACTATACCACCACGGTTATCACAATGCTCGGTATTTCCTTGCCTTCCTTCTTCTTCTCGGCGGTATTGATTAAGACTTTCGCGTTTGATCTTGGTTGGTTTGATACGAGTTTGGGCTTGGTCAGCAGCGGTATGCTTAATCCTACCGAATGGCAACTGTTCTGGGATAAGGCTTGGCATTTGGTCTTGCCCATGATTACCGTTGTCGTTTTGAGCATCGGCGGTTTGATGCGTTATACGCGTACGAATATGCTCGAAGTTTTAACGGCGGACTATATCCGTACGGCAAGAGCAAAAGGTTTGTCCGAAAATTCGGTTATCTATAAGCACGCGTTCAAGAACACGATGATCCCGCTCGTTACTATGCTTGCAGGTTTATTGCCCGGTTTGTTCGGCGGTTCAATGATTATCGAACAAGTTTTCTCCATTCCTGGTATTGGTTTGAAGGCATATCAAGCCTTAAACGCAGGTGACATTCCCTTCGTTATGGGTTACAATATGTTCCTTGCAATTTTGACCGTTTTGGGTATGTTAATAACGGACATTATGTATGCGGTGGTTGACCCTCGCGTTAAGTTGAAATAAAGGAGTGTAAAAAATGAACGAAGAAAAATTGGATAATTTACAAGAACAAGAAGCTTCGGTTGCTCCTGAAACGACGCAAAACGAGTTGGAGACGGTAGAAGGCGCGGAATTTTTATCCGACAGCGTAAAGTCGTTAAGTCCTACGCAGTTGGTTTTGAAGAGATTTTTCCGTTCTAAGCTTTCCATCGTTGGTTTGGTACTTATCGTTTCGCTTTTCCTGTTTTCGTTCGTGGGCCCGCTTTTCTCACCTTACGGTGAAACGGAAATTGACTACGTAACCGACCGTATGAACGTTGTCGTTACGGAGTTTACCTATGAAGTGCCCGCATACGACGAGTTCGGCAATCTTAAGTACGACAGCGAAGGCAACCAAATCTTTGAAAAGTACACCGTTTATCAGATGGATAAAACACAAAAGAAAGTTGACGACCACGCGTTGCCTTCCGCTGAGCATTGGCTCGGTACGGACGCGGACGGTATGGACGTATTGACGAGAATTATGTACGGTGGCAGAATTTCGCTTACTATCAGCTTTATCGTCGTAATCATGGAAGTTGTTCTCGGTATTATTCTCGGCGGTTTGGCAGGGTACTTTGCAGGCTGGGTAGATACGCTTATCATGCGTGTCGTTGATATCTTTAACTGTTTGCCGACCTTGCCTTTGATGTTGATTATCGGTGCAATTCTCGACGCGCTGGGCATTAAAGCGAGCGTACGTATTTATTACATGATGGCGTTCTTAACCTTCTTTGGTTGGACGGGTATTGCGAGAATGGTGCGCGGTCAAATTTTGTCCTTGCGTGAACAGGAATTCATGGTTTCCGCAACGGCGCGCGGACTTTCGACCAAACGCAAAATTTTCCGTCACTTAATTCCAAACGTAATGCCTCAGCTTATCGTATCCATGACCTTAGGTCTTGGTAGCGTTATTCTTTCGGAAGCAACGCTTTCGTATTTGAACCTTGGCGTACCCAAGCCTTACGCGGCATGGGGCGGTATGATTGGCGATATTAAAGATCCCATCATTTTGCAAAACTATCCTAATCTTTGGGTGCCTGCAGGCTTGTGTATCGTACTTGCCGTGCTTGCGTTCAACTTCATTGGCGACGGTTTGCGCGACGCGTTCGATCCAAAATCAAAGAGGTAAGCTATGTTTTTTAAGAAAAAGAATTCTACTGGAACTGAAAAGGAAAAATCGCATTATCTTAGCGCTAAAGAAACGCGTGAAATTGCAAAGCAAAACGCGCGCACGATCCGCGAACTTGAACGCAGAAAAAAGAGAATCGCGTCTGAAGATGAATACACGACGCAAATGCGCGACGAAAACAATATCGTTGAGTTCGATAATTTGCACACCTACTTCTTTGGTGACGCAGGTGTTGTAAAAGCGGTAAACGGCGTATCTTTCGATATTCCCAAGGGCGCAACGATCGGTGTCGTTGGCGAGTCTGGTTGCGGAAAGTCTGTAACCAGCTTGTCCTTGATGCAGCTCGTACAAGGCCCGAGAGGACAAATCGTGGACGGAAGCATTCGTTTTAATATGGGCGACAAGGCTTACGATATCGCGAAAATGCCTCTTTCGGAAATGCGTAAAATCAGAGGCGAACAAATCGCAATGATTTTCCAAGAACCTATGACGTCCTTGAACCCCGTTTTCAAAATCGGCTATCAAATGGACGAAATGGTGCTTTTACATACCCCGAACTGCACAAAGGAACAGGCAAAGGACCGTAGCATTGAAATGCTCAAGCTCGTTGGTATCGCTGCACCTGAACGCGTATATGATTGCTACCCGCACGAGCTTTCGGGCGGTATGCGTCAACGTGTCATGATCGCGATCGCGCTGTCCTGTAATCCCCGCTTGATTATCGCAGACGAGCCCACCACGGCGCTCGACGTAACCATTCAAGCACAGATTTTGGACTTACTTCGCGACATTAAGACCAAAATTGACGGCTCGATTATGCTTATCACGCACGACTTGGGCGTTATTGCAGAAATGGCAGATTACGTAGTCGTAATGTATGCAGGCCGCGTAATCGAAAGAGGTACGACGAAGGAAATTTTCGAAAATCCCATGCACCCGTATACGATTGGTTTGCAAAAGAGCAAGCCGGTAGTACGTCGCAAGGTGGATAGATTGTACAATATCCCCGGTCAAGTACCTAACCCTATTGATATGCCGAACTATTGTTATTTCCGCGATCGTTGCGATCGTTGTATCGGCAAGTGCAAAGAAGGGTATCCGGGCTTCATCCAAGTTTCACCCACGCATAGCGTATCTTGTTACTTGTACGAGAACGCGGAGGAGGAAAGCAATGTCTGATATGCAAGAAACGAACGTAGTAGAGAACGAATCGGTTAAAGCGGAAGAGGTAAAGGAAGTATTACCCCTTGATCCCGATGCGCTTCTCGAAGTAAGAAATTTGAAAAAATATTTCCCGGTCGAAACGGATTTCTTTGGCAGAACGACGAAATATTTAAAAGCGGTAGATGACGTAAGTTTCAAAATTAAAGAAGGTTCTACGCTTGGTATCGTAGGGGAATCGGGCTGCGGTAAAACGACGCTCGGCCGTACGATTTTGCGTTTACACCCTGCAACGTCGGGCGAAATTTATTTCGACGGTAAGGACATCAATACCCTTAATACCAAAGAAATGAACGCATTGCGTCCGTCTATGCAAATTATCTTCCAAGACCCGTATTCGAGCCTTTCGCCTCGTATGCCGATCGGTGAAATTATCGGGGAAGCGGTTTTGGAACATAATCTTGTGCCGAAAACGGAATTAAAGGCTTACGTTTTGGATATTATGAAGAAGTGCGGATTGCCTTATCACTATTACGATAGATATCCCCACGAATTTTCGGGCGGTCAACGCCAACGTATCTGTATCGCGACGGCGCTCGCTTTACAGCCTAAATTCGTTGTTTGCGACGAACCCGTATCCGCGCTCGACGTATCCATTCAGGCGCAAATCATTAACTTGTTGCGCGATCTTCAAAAGGAAATGGGCTTGACGTATATCTTCATTTCCCACGACCTTTCCGTTGTAGAACATATCTCCGACTACGTTGGCGTTATGTATTTGGGCAGCATGGTGGAATACGGTTCGACGGACGATATCTTCAACAATCCTATGCATCCGTACACGGAAGCATTGTTCTCGGCTGTTCCCGTTCCCGATCCGAACGTGAAGATGAACCGTATTATTTTGATCGGGGATATTCCCAGCCCCATCAACGCTCCTACCGGCTGTAAATTCCATACCCGTTGCGAGCGTTGCATGGAAATTTGTAAGTCTGTTGCTCCCAAGTTTAAGGACTACGGCAACGGACATAAAGTTGCTTGTCACTTGTATCCTCAAGAAGACTAAAAGGTATATAAATGCGTAAATTTAAAGAGAAAAAGAAAAAGGAAAAATTTGTTGACGACGGCCGCGTAATTGCGGATATGGACAACGAATACATCACGGGCTATAAGTCCAAAGAGCACCGCAAAAACGTTGAGGCGCTCAGAGAGGCGCAATTGAGCCGTGAAGAACGCAGAGCGATTTATAGAGGCGCGTTAGGGCAAGTTATGCCCATTTTCGGCATATTCATCTTCTCTATCATCGCAGCCATTCTCTTTCTTTATTTCGTTTGGATGCGTTAATACTTGAATGGAACTAAACACAAAGCCCCCTTTCTCCGTTTGGAGAAAGGGGGCTTTATTTATCAATTATTATTAAATTTTAAGGATATCGCAAAGTTCCTTGATTGCCTGATCGTAATTATCAAATTCAACGATATAATCGCAAATTTGCGCCGTTTGGTTTTCAGCTTCAATGGCTACGATGCGGTTGATTTTATCTTCAATAGAAGAATTTTTGCGTAAAATAGAGTTTAAAAGCAGTTTTTTGTCGCGCTTGATATAGATTGTGGTAACGTTCTTAAAATTCGTTTTTAAGGACATTGCGCCGCAAATATCCATAGTTGTCATAACGTGCTTACCGCTCGCAAGGATTTTTTCCACGTCTTGCTTTTTCGAGCCATAGCCATGTCCTGCGTACATGGTCGATTGAAACATATCTCCGCTTTCTTTCATGGCGATAAATTGCTCGACGGATACGTAGTTATACCAAGTATTAAGTTCAACGGCGGTAGGGTCGTTGGTGGTGTAGCTGGTAAGCTTTTCATATTTATCCGTCTTTTCCAGCAAACGCGAAGCGATTGTGGATTTACCGCTCCCGGACGGACCTACGAGCACGACGATGCTCGGCTCTTTCAAGGTCAAAGGATGTTGATGAACGCTGTAACTTTCCGAAATAACTTCCACAAGCTTTAAGAACTCGTCGTAGGTATTGACGGCGAGTACGCCTGTCGCCGCTTGATTCCAAGGCCAGCGAAGAAGGATAGGGTATTGCGCGGTAGAGCGTAAGACATTATGCATACCGTCGTCAAAAAGAATATCCACGCCGATTTTATCCTTGCGCGCGCCCATATAGATATGGTCGGCAGGGATTTCGGGGAATTCTTGCATAATACGCTCTGCTCTAATGCCCATAAACTCAGGCGGGATAGCAGTAGAGACAAAGACTTCCGTCATAGTCGAAAGCTTTTTAACAAACTCTTTCGCGCCTTTCATAACCGGTTGCGTACGATAGAACTCAGGATCTTTGAAAAATTCAAAAATAGCGTCCGAACGAGTGCCTTGTTTTCCCCATTGCTTAATTTCATAAATAGAAAGCGGGGGATCGAATTTATATTTTTCGTTTGCGCATTGTACGGCGTAGGAAGTACATTCCATTAAAACGTCGTCAATATCGAGCGCGGTGGATAATCTAAATTTTCTACCCATAAAAATACTCCTTAACATAGCTGAATACAATAGCATTATACAACAAAGCAGAAGAAAAATCAATGATTTTTTGAAAAATAGTAAAAAAATAAAATTAGCCCTTGATTTTTATTACGGAATGTGTTATAATATCTCTTGCTGAAAAGGTAAATTTAAGAGTATATATGATAAGGAAAAGAGAATTATGAACAATTATGACGTTATTATTATCGGGGCAGGACCGGGCGGAATTTTCTCGGCGTATGAACTCTCGAAACTTGCTCCAACGCTCAAAATAGCCGTATTTGAAGGCGGACGCTCGCTTGAAAAGAGACGTTGTCCTATCGACGGCGATAAGATTAAGAAGTGCATTAACTGTCCAAGCTGTTCAATTATGAGTGGATTTGGCGGAGCTGGTGCATTTTCGGACGGGAAATACAACATTACAAATGATTTCGGTGGCACGCTCTATGAATATATCGGCAAGCGCAAGGCGACCGAACTTATGCATTACGTTGATGAAATTAATATGAAATACGGCGGGGCGGGCACGAAGATGTATTCGACGGCAGGCTCGCGCTTTAAGACCATTTGTATGCAAAACGATTTACATCTTTTGGACGCGTCCGTGCGGCATTTGGGTACGGATATAAATTACGTAGTGCTTGAAAACCTGTATGCGTATTTAAAAGACAAGGCGGATTTCTATTTCGATACCCCCGTTGAAAAGTTGGAAAAGACGGAAAACGGCTATCGTATTATTTGTCAAAATGGCGAATATATTTGTAAAAAATGTATCGTATCAGTAGGCCGTAGCGGCAGCAAATGGATGGAGCAGGTATGCGGTGAATTAAAAATACCCACCAAATCTAACCGTGTGGATATAGGCGTTAGAGTAGAGTTGCCCGCTGAAATTTTTGCGCATTTGACCGATGAGCTGTATGAGAGTAAAATTGTTTACCGTACTGAAAAATACGGCGACAGGGTACGTACTTTTTGTATGAATCCGAAGGGCGCGGTCGTAAGCGAGAATACAAACGGTATCATTACCGTCAACGGACACAGCTATGAAGATCCAGAAAAGCAAACGCAAAACACAAACTTTGCCCTGCTTGTCGCAAAGCATTTTTCCGAGCCTTTCCGTGACTCCAACGGTTACGGCGAATCAATTGCAAGATTGAGCAATATGCTCGGCGGCGGAGTTATTGTGCAACGGTTTGGGGATTTGATTAACGGCAGGCGCAGTACGCCCGGACGCATAGAAGAATCCTTCACCACCCCGACCTTGACCGCAACGCCAGGGGATTTGAGTTTGGTGCTTCCCAAACGTATTTTGGATGGGATTATCGAGATGATTTATGCGCTTGATAAAATCGCGCCGGGGACGGCAAACGAAGACACGCTTTTATACGGCGTGGAAGTAAAATTCTATAATATGGAAGTCGAAGTGGACGAAAACCTGCAGAGCAGGTACGAGGGTTTGTACGTAATCGGCGATGGAAGCGGTATTACGCACTCGCTTTCCCACGCGTCTGCGAGCGGTGTGCACGTGGCTCGTCACGTTTCACAAAATTGTTAAAAGATAGGAGTAGATATGGACGTTGTAAAATTGTATCCCGAATGTAAAGACTATATTTGGGGCGGCGAAAAATTAAAGCAAAAATACGGTAAGGTTACCGATAAAACACCTTGTGCGGAAAGTTGGGAGTTATCCTTCCACAAAGACGGCTTAACCCGTCTTGAGAGCGGAAAAACACTCGCGGAAACCGTTAGCGAAAAAGATCTTGGAGAACTTGCAAAAGATTTCCCCTTTTTCCCCGTACTCATTAAATTTATCGACGCCGAGCAAAATTTATCGGTACAAGTACACCCGTCCGACGACTACGCTTTAAAGAACGAGAACTCCTTTGGAAAAACGGAGATGTGGTACGTGGTCGAGGCGGAAGAGGGTGCAGGCTTGTACGTAGGCTTCAACCGTGACGTGACAAAATCAGAATTTGAACAAGCAATTGCGGAAAACCGCTTGACCGAGCTTTTAAATTTCTTTGAAGTGAAGGCTGGCGATTGTTATTTTATTCCGTCAGGAACAATCCACGCGATTGCAAAAGGTTGTTTGATTTGCGAAATTCAGCAAAACAGTAACCTTACCTACCGCGTTTATGATTACGGCAGAAAGGACAAGAACGGAAAGGAGCGCGAACTGCACGTTGAGAAGGCGCTTGCGGTTACTTCCTTGAAAAAATACGAGCCGATTAATTTCTCGGGAAACGTCCTTGGTACGTGTAAATATTTCCACGTAGAAAAGCTTTCCGTTAAAGAAAAAACAAATCGCGCAACGGACGAAAAATCTTTCCATTGCTTAACGTGCATGGGGGGCAGGGGCGCGTTGAATGGCAAAACCGTCTCTTGTGGCGACAGTTTCTTCGTGCCTGCAAATCACGGAGAATATACGCTGGAAGGGGATATGGAAATCGTAGTTACGAGCATCTAAGATAGCGAAAAATCATTTTCAATGGGCTTGAGAATCGAACGCATTAGGAGGTACGCGTATGTCGAAACACAGCACAGGAAATTTGGAGTCCCGACGAAGTGAGGGAGAAAATACAAAACACAGAGAGAAAATTCCCGATCTTGAATGGCTTTTTCAAAATGAAGAAAGAAAGGACGGAACGTTCAAAGACGGTTTCTTGAAAAAGTTGTTACGTAGGGATTGGTGGACCATCCTTTACACCTCTCTCATTTACATACTACAGGCGTCACCCGTATGGATAATGCCACTTGTTACGAGTGATGTGATCGATATGATTACCTATCGTCCCGAAGGATTTACCTATCGAATTTTGATTGACGGGATTATTTTATTCGTTCTCATTCTGCAAAATATTCCCACTACGGCTTGGCGTTCTTCTATCGTTAATAAATTGCTTAGAAGACGACGGCGCAAGTGAAAAGCGGAGTCGTCAGAAAACTTCAACGGCTTTCCATTACCTATCATAAGGAAATGGAAGAAGGGCGGATACAATCTAAATTCCTTCGGGATATCGACGGGGTAGAGGGGTATTACCGCGCAATATTCGCGCCATTCATCCCAGCATTGATCGGCGCGATTGTTTCCTCGGTAATAGCCGTGATAAAAAGCCCTGTCGTTGCTTTGTTCTTCATAGTAATCGTTCCCGCAAACGTATTTACTGCACGCGCGTTTAGAAAACGCATTAGAAAAGACAGCGTTGATTTTCGTATGCAAAATGAAGAATTGTCCACGAAACTCACGACAACTCTGCAAATGATGACTCTTTCAAAAGCGCATGGACTTCTGCCTATTGAAGAACAAGCTGTCACGCAGAAAATTGATTCGGTTACGCAAGCCGGATTAAAGCTTGATAAAACGCACGCATGGTTGGGCTCAGCGCATTGGGTTGTGGGGCATTTGATGTCTTGTGTTTGCTTATTTTTTTGTGTGTTTTTAGCGTTGCGGGGTACGATTACGGCAGGCGACGTAGTTCTTTTTCAATCCTTATTTGCTTCAATCAGCAGTTCGGTAACGTCGCTTATTAACGTATTTCCCTCGCTCGTAAGCGGCAGAGAGGCGGTTCGGTCTCTTTCGGAAATTATGAACGCCGAAGATATCGAACACGACGACGGGAAACGGGAAGTTTTGAATATCGAAGGTAGAGTAGATTTCAACCACGTATCCTATCAATATCCGGGCGAAGGAAAAACGGTTATTAAAGACTTCGATTTACACGTCAAACCCGGGGAAAGAATCGCTGTAGTAGGTTCTTCAGGCTCGGGAAAAAGTACGTTGATGAATCTTGTTATCGGGTTGCTTTCACCTACGGAAGGGGGAATTTGTGTGGACGGTGCTCCTATGACGGAAATTTCCATGCAGGCATATCGTCGCTTTTTATCGGTAGTGCCTCAAAACAGTATCCTGTTTTCCGGGACTATACGGGAGAATATTACTTACGGACTCGATTATTATAGCGAAGAAGAATTGCAACGCGCGGTGGAGGATGCGGATATCCCCGAATTTTTACCCTCTCTTCCGCATGGACTTGATTCACAGGTCGGAGAACACGGCGATAAGCTTTCAGGCGGACAAAAACAGAGAGTGAGTATCGCGCGGGCGCTTATTCGAAATCCGAAAATCTTGATTTTAGACGAGGCAACCTCGGCGCTTGATAACGTGGCTGAATATCACGTGCAAAAGGCAATTGATAAACTCTTAACGCAGCGCACTACCTTTATTGTAGCGCATCGGCTTTCAACGATACGAAATGCAGATCGGATAGTGGTCATGGAAGAGGGTAGAATGGTAGAGGTAGGCACTTACGAGGAGCTTATGTCGCTTGGCGGAAAGTTTTGCGAATTGGAAAAACTGAGCCGAATACGCGAGGAAGAAACAAAACAAGCTATATAAAAAATGGGGCTGCTTTGAAAGCAGCCCTGTCCGTTTGTTTGTTGGGAATATTTAATAATTTATTCTGAAAATCCGTTAGGATTGTCGGGAAAAATGTTTTTCTCGGCGGCGGATAAAAGCCCGTCCGTGATACCCATGTCCACGTTCTTGAGCTTTTTCGCGATTGCGCGTGTACGCCCTGCCGCCGTTTCAATGCTGTCTTGCGCTTCCTGTAATTTCTTTTGCGTTTTATCGAGTACGTCGGAGAATTTGGAGAATTCGTGCTTGAATACGGAAAGCAATTGCCAAATCTCTTGCGAGCGTTTTTCGATTGCGGAAACCTTAAATCCGGTTTGCAACGTGGAAAGCAACGCGCTTAAATTCGTAGGACCGCAAATTAGAATACGTCGCAAAGCAAGATAATCGGAAAGCTCGGGGATTTTAAGAGCTTCGGCGTAAAGGCTTTCGAGCGGAAGATACATTACGGCAAAATCGGTGGTGCGGGGCGGAAGAATATATTTCGTCGCGATAGAATCAGCTTGCAATTTTATTGCTCTTGCAAGGCTCTTGACCGCCTTTTCTTCCGCGTCCTTATCGCAAAGGTTTGTGGCGTCGATTAAGCGTTTGTATTCTTCGATAGGGAATTTACTGTCAATGGGCAGATATACCGTCTCGCTGGACTTGTCGGGTAAGACGACGGCGAAATCTACCATTTGGTCGCTTAAAGGATTAATTTTTACGTTTGCTGCATACTGGTTTGGCGCAAGCATTTGCGAGAGTAGTGCGCCAAGTTGTGTTTCCCCCCAAGTCCCGCGGAGTTTGACGTTGGAAAAGACTTTTTTGATGTCTGAAACGCCTTCGGCAAGGCTATGTACTTCGCCTATCCCGCGCGTAACGGCGTCAAGCCGTTGCTGAATGACGGAATAGCTTTCGTTTAGCTTGGTTTCCAGTGTTTCGGAAAGCTTTTCGTTGACGCTCATACGAATTTCATCTACGGCGCGCTGATTGTTTGCCGAGATATATTGCAACTGCTCATTGAGATTTTTTTGCATATTATTCAGTCGATATTCCGTCATGGACGAAAGGTTGGCAATCGATTGATTTGTATAATTCGCAACACCGCCAAGGGTATCTATTTTTTCTTTAATCGTGTCCGCTCCTTCGATTTTTCCGACTACGGGCGGTTTTTTGAAAAGCACGCCCAAAAGCAAGCAAATACAAATAATAAGCAAGACTATGCAAATGATAAGTAACGGTTCTGTCATACACCCTCCTTGTAAAATGCTTTCGCAAGTTTTATGAGTTTGGCTTTTCTATTATCGGACGGCGAGCACGCCGCGTGCAACAAAAGCCTTTGTAAAAGTTTTCCAAGCGCGTGGTCGGGGAAACCTTCCTGTTTTAAGTCCCTTCCGTTTACGGCTAAGTCCTTTAAGGTAATCGGCGCGTTTTCTTCCTGCATTTTCTCAAGGATTTTTCTCCATTTGAGAGCGGTAGGACAAGTGGAAAGATCGTCCTTGCAGCCCGAAAAATCCGCTTGTTTCAGGGCGAGAAGTTTATCAATCAAGGGATAGTGTTCTACAAGAAACCGCCTTACCTTGTTTTCACCTGTTTTCAAATCGAAATCATACATGTGATACAAGGTCAACTCGCAAACCTCGTTTATCGTTTTGTTCGGGGCTTTGAGTCTAGTTAAAATTTCTCTTGCAATTCTTTCGCCTTGGGCGGGATGCTCGTGAGAATTTCCGTCTGTAAAATAACAGTAGGGTTTGCCTACGTCGTGCAAAAGCGCTGCGAGGCGAATTTCTTTCGTTGCGTACATGGTAGCCCGAAAAGAGTGTTCAAGTACGTTATAATTATGAAAATCCGCGCGTTGAGGTAGCTCTTTCCCAAGCGCAAGCTCAGGTAGAATTTCTTTTAAAACCCCGATTTTTTCAAGAAGACTTAAGCCACGGTAGTGCCCGTATTCTACGCCGTAGCGTTCGTCGGCGTGAAGAATTGCGGAAAGCTCCGCAAAAATACGTTCGGGGGAAATATCACGGATAAGCGCCGCGTTTTTTTGCGCGCCGAGCAGGGTTTGTTCGTCGGGTGAAAAGCCGAGTTGAGCCGCAAATCTTGCAAGCCGCATAAGCCGTAACCCGTCTTCCCCAAATACCTTTTCGGGATTATCAACGGTGGTAAGGCGCTTTTCTTGAATTGCGTCAATACCCTTTAACGGATCTACAAATTTGTCATTTTTGACGTCGTAATAAACGGCGTTGACGGTGAAATCTCTGCGGCGGCAGTCAAGCTCAATATCCTGCGTGAAGAAAATTTCGACAGGGGAATGTAATCCCCGTACGTATTTATCCGAACGAAAACAGGTATATTCGTATTCCTGACCTTGTTCGTCCTTGAGCTTTAGCGTCCCGGTTTGTTTATAAACAGCCGTCGCGCGAAACCCAAATTTCTCGGCAATAGGCAAAAACTCTTCTACGAGCATGGGAGAAGAGAGATCTAAATCGAGTACGGGTGCTCGGCGTTGGGATAAAAAATCCCTGACTGCGCCGCCGACGACGTATAAGGGTTTGGGCAAAAAATCAGCCAAAGCACGTAAATTTTCGTTTAAAATTGCTTTCATAGACAAAAAAACCTAAAAATTTTTATAATTATATTATAACAAATTTAAAAATAAATTGCAATTCTTCGCAAAGTGTTATATAATAGATACAGCAAGTTTTTTTGGAAAAATAAAGATTATTAAAAAAATTTTGTTTACAAAGGAAAAAAATACAATGTATTATATCATAAGCAACCCTACGGCGGGTAGGCGTGGGAATAAGCACTGTTTGCGGCTCGCCACTAAAATTTTTGATGAGAACGGCGCGGAATATAAAATCTACGAAACAAACTTCCCTAAGGAAGCGAAAGCCATTGCGGAAAAATTAACGGGCGAGGGCGCGACGAATTTGGTGGTTGTCGGCGGTGACGGAACTCTCCACGAAGTTTTAAACGGTATCGTCAATCCAACGGAATGTAAAGTCGGGCTTATCCCTGCGGGAACCGGAAACGATTTTGCCGACGCAATGAAGCTGCCCCGCGATCCCGAAACGGCGACAAAGCTCATCTTAAAAGGGGAAACCAAGCCAACGGACTATCTCGAAATAGACGGCGTACGTTGTATGAACGTCGGCGGGATGGGGATAGACGTGGATATTTTAAAGGGCTGTCAACGCGGGAAATTGAAGGGGAAAGCAAAATATTTTATTTCACTTTTAAGGACCATGTTCAAGTTCAAGGGTATGGACGTAAGCTACGAAAAAAACGGCGAAGTGATAAACGAAAAGGTTTTAATTGCGGCGGTATGCAACGGCTCGCAGTTCGGCGGCGGCTTAAAGGTCTGCCCTAACGCCGTGATCGACGATAATAAATTAGAAGTGGTAATCGTTCGACACGTCAAGGGAGTATTTAAACTCATTCATGCGTTGTTGCAGGTTTTGAAAGGGAAAATTACTTCCTATCATCTCACCGACCATTTTTATGCGGAATCGCTTAAGGTATCCGCTCAGCCTTGTACCATTCAGCTCGACGGAGAGTTGTACGACGGCTTGAATTTCGACGCAAAAATTCACTCTGGATTACGCTTTTACCGCTAACCTGTGTTGAGTTGAACACAAAAAATCATTAAAAAACGCGTAAAAAATTACGCAAAAAAGTAGGAAATTAGGCTATGCTTTGGAATGGAACGTACAAAAAAATACTCGATGGGATTGCTTCGGGCGTGTTCGTGTTTGACGACAAATTACGCGTTAAATACACGAACGCGGCTTTTCGTCGTTCTTTTTCGGAAAAGGCAAAACCCAAAGGATCGCTTTCGGAAACGCTCGGTTGCAACGAAGGCGTTTGCGGACAGAGCGCGTCTTGCGCTTTTTGTACGTTTTTCAAACTGATGAACGGCGTAGTGAAAACGCGCGAGGAGCAAACGGAAACAATGCGCGCCCGTGTGTACTTGAACAACCGCACGGATATGGTATCGGTAAAAATCAGAGTTTTCCCCATTCAAAACACGAAGAACTTGTACATGGGTATCACGGATGGCTCGTATGAGACGGAAATGGAGCGTGAAATGCTGTCTGCAAAACAAATGCAAAGACGTCTTTTGCCTGCAGGAAAAGTGGCGGGCGGCGTGCCGTATTCGTATATGTACGTACCCTGTTTGGAAGTCGGCGGGGATTTGCCCGACGTTTACGAGCTCGACGGACAAACCTACGGTATCATTTCCGACGTGTCCGGGAAAGGCATATCGGCAGGTATGCTGTCGGCGTTTGTGAAGGCAGGTTTTGATAGGAAGCAACCCTCGCTTTCGGTTGCTCTTGACACGTTAAATCAAAAATTTAACGAACTCAACCAAGATGAAAGATCGTATATCACGGTAGCAGGTGTGAGAATAGACCGTTCCGCAAAGCTTTTGCGTTACGCGATAGCCGGTCACAATGCGCCTATCCTTTTAAAGAATTCTTTGGGGATTAACGAAATAGAATCTCCCGCTCCGCCCATTTCCAACTGGTTTTCCGGCGTTGCGTATAAAGAATACGAGATGCCTTTTGAATCGGGAGATTTACTTGTTTTATTGACGGACGGTGTGACGGAATGCGCAAACTCGGCAGGGGAGCTGTTCGGGATAGAGCGCGCGGAAAGCGTCCTTATGCAGTGCAATAGCGCGGAAGACTTTATAGGTAAGCTCCGTAGCGCGTTGACGGTGTTTAGTGGCGGAAAATTCTCCGACGACGTGACGGCAATAGCCTTTGATTTATAAGCCAAAGGGTAGTTGCGAAAAAAAGGAAAGAGTTTTTTAAAAAGTGTACATTTTTTTAAAAACCGCTAAAAAACAGTTGACAAAACAAAAAAAAAGCCTTATACTATATAAGCATTTTGCATTGAAGGACAATTTTTTTGCGAAGGCAACTTATAATAAGCACTGTTAGCTCAACTGGATAGAGCGGCGAGCTACCCGTAAAAAAGCATTGAGAATGCTTTTTAGGGGCGAGGTGAGCGAGCGCATTATTTTAGGCGCGCGAACGGTGACCGAGGGGAGCGATCTCATTACGCTACCCGAGAAGGTCTACGGAACCGACTTTTATACAAAAATTTAATATAAGCACTGTTAGCTCAACTGGATAGAGCGTTGGTCTACGGAACCAAAGGCTAGGAGTTCGAACCTCTTACGGTGCACCAACCAGACACACGTCCGCTACCTTGGATTTTAAGGAATGGCGACGTGTGTTTGTGTTTTTACCCCGTTTTTTACTGACTTCCCTATGCCGTACCCGTTTAGCCCTTACTCTTTTATGGTCTACACGGCTAATCTTGACTATTTATCGCCCGATTTTCTGCCCCGAAAATCGGGCTTTTATCATATATACATTATATATATGGTCGAAATCGGCGGTGGGTAGCAAGCAGTTTCATATGGGTGCACCACGAAAATGCTATTCCCACTAAAAAAACATCGGGGCATCGGGGCAAAAAATATAAACTTAAAAGAAAAAAATCCTTCCTAATAACTTTTTTGCGTGTTA
>JAFVRE010000020.1 GCA_017504465.1 Clostridia bacterium
CACGGGGTCCCCGAAAAAAGCACGAGCGTAGCGAGTGATTTTTTTGGGGAGGAAGCAACGCCACTTGTTCAAGACAAGCACACGCGAAACTCTCACGCCTGCTACTTTCCCCAAAGTCAACCCAAACTCAACGCAAACAAAAAAAGGGCGGCGTAATTGCCACCCTTTGCGTTTAATATTCAGTTGGAGTTAAGTATTATTTTTTGAAATAGAATTTGCCGTTTACTTCGATACGGTTTCCGTCGATGGTAGGTTCGCCCGTCTGACAGGCACGAAGAATTAACCGCGTTTCGTCGGGTTGTGCTTTCGGGATATTCCCAAACTCAAAATTTTGCTCTTTGGAAACGGCGCGGACTTTGAAGTTTTTATCAACGAGAAATGCGCTAAACTTCCAAAGCTCGTCAAACTTGCCGTAACAGTCAACGATAGCGGATACGTTTTCTTCGGGGGAATAGGTTGTAATGCGATAATAGTTTTTCATAATATTTGCTCCTTTGCCTTATGCGGCGATTTTTTGTAATTGTTGATTTGCGTGCGGTAGCCACTTCTTATTGACAAACTCAATAACCTTGTCATCGGGCGTTTGGTTGTCGTAAGCGTAGCATTGCAAGATTTTCTTTTGTTTAATGGAATATTCCAAGGTTACGAACGGCGTATCTAAATTGTCGAATTTGCGGACGAAGAAGATAAGCGTTTCTTCTCTTGCCATTTTCTTGTCGTAACCCCTGCGCCCAACGCAATGGGATAACGCGTTTCCTTCCCTGACAAGCTCGGCAGGCGATTTTGCGATAAATACGGCGTAGTGGTTTTCTTCCGAAAATCCGTCCATCGGTAAGTATTTTTCAGCGGCGCGCATAAAGTTTTTGATAAGCTCGCGTTTTTCTTTGCGTAATTGCTTTGCTTTTTCTTTCTTTTCCAAGCGTTCCCGTTCAAGGCGTACCGTTTCGGCTTCATCAATACGAATATCGTGCCAACGCTTAAAATCTTTCGGGAAACGGATTAAAGGATTGTTTAAGTCCAATTCAAGGTATTCGCAGGCGTTGACGTAATCGTAATAAAGGGACGGTTTTATTTGCTGTTTATCAAGGTAAGCGAAAAGCTGTTTATAACCGTTTCTATTGCCCTTACGCATTATGATTTTTACGATTTTCTTTCCGTAGTAATCGTGCGAAAAGGTACGTTTGCGTTCTTCAAAGGCTTGTACGTCTTTAATGCTTTTATTATGCTTGTACGCGTCCACGAGCGCGGTGCAGTAATACCAGCCACGCGACATATACTCGTCTTTGTTTGCCATAAGCCATTTATGGAAGGATTTATCCTTTTGCATTATGCGTAAAATGGTTTTGGACGTTGCGTAAAACTCTAACCCGCTTTTCAATAAATATTCAGCTTCGGGAAATTGCTCGTAAAGTCGCAAGCAACCCAAAATATTCGTGCTTTGAAATTTATCGTAAGGACAGTATTTATATTCGGGAAAGCGTTTTAAGAAATCGAGATTTACGACGGGAGCGTAAGGATCGAAAAGCGACGTGTCGTTTTCGTACCATACGCTATCTTCAAAGAATTTCGCTTCATCGCTTGCGCCGACGTCGTGCCAACCGACAACGTAACCTGCAATACGATAATAGCAAAGGTCTTTTACGTAGCTTGTATCAGAGCGTAAGAAATGGACGGTAACCTGCTTGCAATACCACTTTCTATATTTGTGCCGAACGGCAACGGTAACTTTGGCAAGCTCGCCTTTCCACATGGTAAGATAGGCGTAAAATCTGCTATTTCCGCAGGGCGTTTCATAGCGTTTTTTATCTGCGCGTTTGATAATTGCAATCATATATTTGGGGATAGGTTTTATATCTTTTGTGGTAATCATCTTAAATATCCTCCTCTTGGATAGTGAGTTCATCACCGAAAATTTCAATGAGTTTGCACAGCGCGGACGATTCAAATGCTTTCGAGCGTTCACGCAGCTTGGCAAGTTCGGTTTCGTCCGTTTCGTCTATTTCAGAGGCTTTTGGTTCTTCGATTGGTAAACGATAAAGGGTTGCTTCGTTGCTTTCTACAATAACAAGCTGGTGCGTTTGAGCAATTTTCTTGAAATAATTATCCGAAGCGTGGTACGGAAAACCGACCATCGGCACGCGTTCATCAAGCCCGCAATCGCGCCCCGTTAAGGTAAGTTCGATTTCGTTTGCAAGCATTACCGCGTTATCCCCGAACACTTCAAAAAAATCCCCAAGCCGGTAAGCAATTACCGCCTGGGGATATTGTCTTTGAAAGCCGATATATTTTTGATACAATGGGGAAAGCTGCTGCAAAGGTACGGTTTTCTTTTCTTTGACGGGTTCAATTACTTCGCCCGTTTCTTCGTCGATTTTCATACCCGTTTCGGGTTCTTCGTCAGGCGTTTCGTCAACCGTTTCTTCGTCGGCTTTATTGTCCGATTCCATCATATCGAAAAGTGAAATTTGAGCCTTTTTCGGCTTCGGTTTTTCTTGAACGACGGGGGCAGGTACGGGTTTATACACGAGTTTCGGTAATTCATACTTCGTTCCGTCCTCGTTATAAAGCGTGCCTTCGATTTCGTTTTCTTCAAAGTAATGTACCGCCCAACCGAACACGGTTTCGTCTTCCGTATAGTCGTCGCCGCTTTCGTGGGCTTTTTTACACGCATACGCCCAAAAGCCGTCCAAGTCTTTCTTGTTGATAAGCGTTTTTCCGTCTTTCTCAATTCGCACGCCGTTGTTGATTTTATCTGCGAGAACCTCGCTTGCGTTCTGCTCTAAATACGCTTTTATCCGTCGTTGCGAACCGTTTTTCGTTTCAAGATTTAATGCAATCATCGTTTTGCTCCTTTAATAAATTTCAATCAAGCCTTCGCTGTACTCGTGGACGTAATAATCACCGAGATATTTGCCGTAGGCTTCAAAGTCGAAAAAGTCTTGCAGGTTTTCGGGGATTTCTCTATCGTAACCACACGAGGAAAACATTTCTCGTCCATAGTCGTCCCAATCGTAACCCTTGTAAATGTTGATATCGTCGTCCCAATTTTCGCCGCGTTCTTTTACGCGTTCTTCAAAATCGGAAAAGCATCGTATTTCCAAATACGCCTGCATTACGTCGAATTTGTATTCTTTATCCAAAACACCGCTTTCTTTTAAGATATTGAAAAGCCGTTCGGGGTGCATATAATCCCAATTCGTCGAGTTATCTTCAATGCCCTCAATGTCTTGGATAAACAGTTCTTCGTCGATACCGTCAAGCTCAAAGCCTTGCTTTTTAAGTTCTTCTTCGATTTCTTCCCAATCGCAATAATCGGAAAGGTCAAGCCATTTAGAACCGAGTGCGCGTTCGTTACATTCGTTATACGAACCCCAAGAGCCGATAACAATAGAAATAGTGTTGTTTTTCATATATTTTTCCTCCTTTAATTTAAGCAACGTTGCAATGGTCGAATATCTTTCTGCGTAAGGTTTGATATTCGTAGTAGTCGTCCACGGTTACGTGTACTTCGTTGTAATTAAAATCCACGTCGTAGGACAGGTTTACACAAAGGAATTTTTCAAGAAATTCCAAAGTTTTCACGACCTCAAAGATGTCGTCTGGGTTGAGAACGGTAACGATTAAATTGCCTAATTCTCCGTTAGAAATGAAATCAATTTTCATAAGTGAAACTCCTATATATTTTTATTTTCCCTTTCGGGCAAGGGCGAAAAGTGCATAGGGAAAAGAGGTAGGCATGTATGCGTCGAGCGTGTTTTCCGAAAGTCAACGATAAGGGAAACGCAGGACAAAATTTTTTGTCCGTAAAA
>JAFVRE010000021.1 GCA_017504465.1 Clostridia bacterium
GTCTTGGACGATGCAACGACAAATCCCTATCTCAATCTCCCCAATCTTATTTACACTCTTGCAACAGGGCAAGGAAGAAGCCGTTGCAATTCGGAAGGCGACGTCAAAGAAGCTCGCCCGTCTTGGAGTGGCGTAATCGTTGTTTCCAGCGAAACACCCATACAAGACGATTCCTGTCAAAATCAAGGCTTGCAAGTTCGCGTTCTGCAAACGCAAGGTATCACGTGGACACCTGACGCGCCTACTGCGGAACGTATTAAGAGTATCGTGCAGAAACACTACGGTCATACGGGAAAGCAATTCGCCGACTTCGTGGCAAAAATTCCCCTTGAAAAGCTTTGCGCTCTATTTGATGAGGCAAAGAAGAACGTAAAACGGCTGATGGTACATAGGGATAACCTATCCGATAGACTTGAAATCAAGTATGCGGCAATTTGGTTGACAATCTACTTGATGAACAAGTGCTTTGGGTATAAGTTGAATCCCCAAGCGTTGACGGGGATTTTCATTAACCCCGAACAAGAAAGCGTTTTAGAGCGCGATATTTCCTTAAAATCCTTGAATGTGATGAACAATTATATTTTGGAAAACTACGCACGCTTTTCTGTTTGCGACCATACGCCGCAACAAGACCCAAATCAGCTTGGCGACAATTCCAAAGGTGCTTCGGGTTCTAACTATGGCACGATTGTCTTGAACGGAAGTACGTGCGACGTGTTCATTCCGTCGGACAAAGTGAAAGATATCCTAAAAGCGAAAGGTATCAATGAATTTAGCACCGTTAAAAAGCGGTGGAAAGAAAAAGGTATTATCGCTTGCGAGAAAGACAGATACACCGATAAGGACAGTTTGAAACGCAGGTGTATTCACTTCGTATACCCCAAAGGCTTGAAAACGGACATACCCGATGAGTTTTACCAAGAAACCGAACAATACACCCCCTTTTTGCAAGCAACTTCCGTAGATGTTACGGATTGGAACGCCAATGACGGCATTGATGAGATTTTTGGAGAGTTTGACTGTGAATAACAGCATTCACTTCAAGCGTTCCGAGCTGATAAAGTCGAAAGGACGGATTGAAATTCCGTCCTTTTTCTCTGCCGAGAACCTGCCCAAGCTATATAAGGAAAGACTTGATGACCGTCTTTCCGAAATCATAACCGAAAAAACGAACGAGGACAACACAAATGAGAAACCTTGAAGCCAAAGAAATACAACTACTCAAAGCAAAATGCAAACAGCGCGGAGCGAAAAAGCTCCGCGCGGCTATCTATGCACGGAAAAGTGCAGAAGATGAACGAGAAACTTCCCTTGATACGCAAATAAAAACCTGTGAAAGCTTTGTCAATCACTACGATTTTCTTGAAATTGCTTACACATTTCAGGAAGATAACGTAAGCGGTATGTTTACGGATAACCGCAAGGAATACTTGAAAATGATGGAGCTTGCCGAAACCAAGCAAATTGACGTGATAATCGTAATGCGTTTGGACAGACTTGCCCGTGATTTGGGCGACTCTGCAACGACAATCAAGCTGTTGAAACTTTACGGCTGTTATCTTATCGCGGGGGATGATATCTCGGATTCTTCCACACCTGCGGGGGAGTTTATGAGGAATATCCTGCTCGCACAAAATCAATACCATTCCCGATACGTCGCAAGTGCGGTTATGGCTGTCGAATGCCGTAATGCAAAAGAAGGCAAAACGGCGGGAAGTGCACCGCCGTATGGGTTGAAAGTTGTTGGAAAACGTTTTCATATCAATGAAGATGAAGCCCCTGCTATTCGGTTGATGTTTGACCGAATTGCAAAAGGGCATAGCTATAAAGAAGTTATCAACGAATTGACTTCGCTCGGTTATAAAACGAGGAAAGGCAATCCGTTCAGCTATTCTACGTTACATTCGCTGTTAAGAAATGAAAAATACTACAGAACTTATATCTACAACCGTGAAAACGGTAAGAAAAAGAAACGCAGAGTATTGATTGAACGCTTCGACGAGGTGAAAAACGCCGAAGCTATCCCACCAATCGTACCCAAAGAACTATTCGACCAAGTACAAGCCGTTTTAGACGGCAGAAAAACCGTTCGACCAAAGCAGAACGCAAATCCTGCCTACGTTTTGACGGACTTACTCTACTGTAAAAAATGTGGTTGCTCGTTTAGCGGTGCAACGCAAACGTGCGGAAGGAATAAAATCCGTTATCGCGCTTATACGCATACGCAGAAACAACGCGAAACGTGCAAGGCAAATAAAATCAATGCCGAATATCTTGAAAAAGTGGTAAAAATGCTCATTACAAACAGTATCAACGAATATCTCAAAGCTTCCCCGTTATCCCAAACGGTATTTTCCCGTTTGGAAAAGGAAACGCAAGAGAAGGTCGGAAAACTTTCCCGCTACGTTTCTGACCTTGAAACTAAAATCAATCTCTATTTAGAGAAAGCGGCGAATATCCACGCGGCAAGCAAGCTTGTCGAACGTTACGAACAGCAAGCGACCGAGTGTATCGAAGCGCAGGAAAATGTACGCGCGGATATTGAGAAGCTAAATTCGAAATTAAAACGAATCCGCTTTATAAAGGAATGTTCACAAAAAACGAACGTTTTAAGCGTTGAAGAAATCTTCCCAACGGATGAAATCACGCGGGAAACGATACGAATTTTCATTAAACGCATTGAAATCGACGAAGAAAATGACGATATTGAAATCATTTTCCACGAATAAGTAAAAAGCCTGTATCTCAAACGAGGTACAGGCTGATTTTATAAAGATTGAAAAATTTTTAAGGTATAAAGAAAAGAGTACTTGTCTTTTGTAAGATTTTGTGTTATACTGAAAGCGATAGGTGCCAAAATTGACCTCTAATGAAAATATATTATAAAAATGACAGAAAACCATACAAGGTTTTCCGTCAATATACTTTCAGGAGGATAAAATGCAACCTATTAAAGCAGTAGCTTATGCGCGGTATTCGTCGGATAAGCAACAAGAGTCAAGCATTGTCGTTCAGCTTGCCGCGATTCATAGATTTTGTGATATGCACGACATAGAGCTAACACACGAATACGTGGACGAAGCGCAAACGGGAACGAATGCAAACCGAAAAGATTTTCAGCAAATGGTACAGGACGCGCCCAAAAAGGAATTTCGTTTCATCATCGTACACCGAATGGACAGATGGGCGCGAAACGTGGACGACGCAAGGTACTATAAAAAATACTTTTCAAAATACGGCATTAAAATCATAAGTGCATTAGAAGAATTTGACGAAACGCCCGAAGGTCAATTCTTTGAGTTAATGTCAATGGGTATGGCGGAATTGTATTCCAAAAAGCTTGCGCGGGAAAGTATAGCGGGCTTGCTCGCCAACGCCCGTGAAGGCAAAGTACACGGAAGCGTTCCTGCGATTGGCTACACGACGAAAAATAAGAGATACGTAATCCACGAAGAAGAAGCAGAAGCCGTTAAAATAATGTTTGAAATGGTAAAGCAAGGGTATTCGTACACCCAAATCCGCGACTATCTCAACGTAAACGGCTATCGTCGCAAGGACGGCAGGAAATATACGATTCACATATACGATATCCTGCGAAACAGAAAATATATCGGCGAATACATTTTCAATCAACGGTGTGCAAGGGACGTGGACGGAAAGAGAAACAACCGAAGTCAAAAGCCCGAAACAGAGGTTATACGCATATCGGGAGCAATTCCCCGAATCATAGACGATGAAACCTTTTTCACAGTGCAAGCGATTTTGGATGAGCGAAGTCAAAGAGCGTTCAGAACGTTGGTCAAAAACAGGGTGTATCTCTTGTCGGGGCTTGTCAAGTGTAATCAATGCGGGAAAGCAATGTGTGGCTCGTTGGCAATATCGCATAATTCTCGGAGAACGATTTACCGTTGTGGAAATAAGCAAAAGCTTTGCAAGTCAAAAAGGATTCGTGCGGAATTTTTGGACGACTACGTAGACAAGCTTTTCCGTGATTGTCTATTTCAAGCCAAAAACGAGGATTCGCTTTGTACGCTTGTCAAACAGCTTTACTTAAATGCTTATGATAAAATGCAAGCCGAAAAGGAAAGCTTTGAAAAACGGATAGCCGAAACGCAGAAGGTTATCACGGAAACAACGGAAAGTATGCAGGGCGAAGTATATAAAAGCTTAAAGGTATATTCCGCAGAGATAATCGCAAGCAAGGAACGGGAGCTGAAAGAGTTGGAGTTCAAGAAAAGGCTTCTCTTTGAAAAGATTGAACAATTCCCTGCCTTTGATAGAAAGCTGATAAAAAGCAAAGCCAAAGAATATCGGGGAAGATTGAAAAATACGGGGCAAGAGCTTCGGGCGGTTTGGATTGAACTCATACGGCAAATACGAATAGACAATGAAAATATCAGGGTAATCATCAACTTGCACAAGCTGTTGAACTCTGAACAACCGATAATGGCAACCATACTTGAAAAACGAGATAATATTGCGTTGCAAAGCGATTGGAAAAACTTGGCGTTGACTTTCCCCGAATTGACGGTGGAAGTCTAACTGAAAAACCATCTCAAAAACCGATATATATGGGGCAGGTATGGATTGAACGTGGACGCGAGTTCGAAATTGGCGGTCAAAATCTGCTTTTCGGAAATCGTAAAAAACCATAAAAAAATGGCTAAAAATATGCCAAAAACACACAAAATTCATCAATTTTGATAGTCGGGAAGATAGGAAGGTTCGGTGCAGCTACGGTGCACCAGGAAATACCTCTGCGACGTTGGTCGCGGGGGTATTTCCTTTGTTTCCGTAACAGTAATTCGAACTCCTAAATTAAATAGGAGTTCGCGCGAGCCGTCAAACACGGTAAAAT
The DNA here is from genome assembly GCA_017504465.1 of Clostridia bacterium. Classification (GTDB taxonomy): domain Bacteria; phylum Bacillota; class Clostridia; order Christensenellales; family Borkfalkiaceae; genus Scatosoma. The sequence continues at coordinate 4,859 of JAFVRE010000021.1, forward strand.
GTATTTCTTCCTTATGGCTCTTTTGACGGCGAAGCTACGAGCAAAGCGAGTAACCTCTTACGGTGAACTCCTATGTAACAAGGAAGCTGTCGAATCGTAAGGAGCATTGTGTAACAATGCGACGGAATAGCGAGCTTGCGAGCGTCAGGACGAGCCGCCCGTTAAGAAAAGTGTTGATAATGCTTTTTA
>JAFVRE010000022.1 GCA_017504465.1 Clostridia bacterium
AATGAAACCCGACGGATCTTTCGCAAAATCCGAAGACGGCGTTTTGTTGGACGGAACCTGTCCTGTAGATAGAGAATATTTCGTTAAATTAGAAGAAATCGGATTCTACATGGTATTGTACACGTACGTAGACCAAAACGGTAACATTGCAACGATGTCGTACAGCCCGATTGTAAAAGATTATCTTGGACCTACAATAGAAGTGGACGATATTGATGAAGGCGAAGTAGTAACGGCGAAATTGGGTACAGACGTAACGATAGCTAAGTACACGGTATCCGACAACGTCAGCGAAGTAGAAATGATCAAATCTTATGTTTACGTTTTGTCTCCTACCGGATTTATGCAAAAGGTAGCAAACGGCGGAAAGTTCTTTGCAGAACATAGAGGCGATTATGAAGTACACTACTATGCATACGACGAAGTTGGTAACTATACGATTTATTCGTATACGGTAAGAGTATCATAAGGAGGTAAAAACATGAAGAAAGCAATTAAATTAACAGCATTATCATTAGCAACGTTGTCGTTTGCAACGATAGGTCTTACGGCATGTGATCTACTTCCTGGTACTGGTGTTGAAACCAAGGAGCCTGAAGTTAATCCCGAATATGTGTATAACGGTACGCATATTTATACAGCGCCTGACACGGATGAATATCTTGTGAAAAACGGCAAGACGGAATATGCTCTCGTCATTCCCGAAACCACTACGTACGAAGAAGGCGTTGCCGTTTCGGAATTCACGCATTTATTCAAAAAAGCAACGAAAATCGATCTTACCGTTTACACGGACGATCAAGTAACGGACGCATCGAAAGGCAAGTATATTTCGCTTGGTCGCACTACGTTATTGGAAGATTCGGATATTAAGGTAGATTACAACGAATTAGACCAAGACGGACATAAGATCGTAACCAAAGACGACGATATTTATCTTTGCGGCGGTATGGATACCGGTACGGTATTCGCGGTGTACACGTTCATGAACTTAACGTTTAATTATGAAACGTACACCTATAATACGACGGTAATCGAAGAAACTTGGGAAAAGAAGTTGAAGGCATACGACGTATTGGATATTCCCGACTTCAAAACGAGAGCGCACTCTTCCGATATAACAACGTACGTACATGCCAGCGACTACGATATCAATATGTATCCTTGGCGTTTACGTTATCGCGGTAAAGAAGCTACTCGTGGTATGTATTATATGAGGGTACATGAAGTACTTGACGATTTCACGAGTGGTAGCTCGGCAAGTACGAACGCTCGTCGTTGGTTCCCCGAATCGTTGTATAAGGACGCGGAAGGACATCCGGACACCTATCACCCGAGTTGGTTCTCAACGAACGGCGGTGAACAGCTTTGTTTCTCGGCTCGCGGCGACGCTGCAGAATACGAAGCAATGGTAGATTTGGCGTTTAGAAAGGTAGAATCTCACTTAAAATACTACACGCCTGCAAAAGCGCCCAACGCAAACATTATAACGCTTACGCACGAAGATAACGTACAATATTGTACGTGTGAAAAGTGTGTAGAAATTTCGAAATATTACGGAAATTCACAAGCTGCAGTTCAAATACTTTTCATGAACGATCTTGCGGAAAGAGTAGACGCGTTGTTGAATGCAAACAAAGACAAAGAATGGTATAGAGAAGACTTCAAGTTATTGTTCTTTGCATACAACCATAACTACACCCCCCCTGCAAAATACGATCCCGTCAAGAAGGAATACGTTCCTATCGACGACGAAATTATTTGTCACGATAGATTAATCGCATGGTTCGCAACCAACATCAACGGGCAAATCGGCTTTGACGAAGGCTTGAACGCAGCGCAAATCGGCGTGCTTAAGGGCTGGGGCGCAGTAGCGAAGAATATTCAATTCTGGAGCTACAACGCAAACTTCAGAAACTATATGTTCGGTGGTACGGAATGGGCTGGTCAATACGCGACGGACGAAATGTACGGATTCTTCTGTAATCAAAGCGACCTTTCTTGGTTTACGCAAATGCAAGACCATAACGACTGTCCTAATACCGCTTGGGCTCATTTAAATGTATATTTGGATTCGAAGAAGTCTTGGAATACCTCTCTTAAGACAATGGATCTTGTCAAAGAATACATGGAGGCTGTGTATAAGGAAGGCGCTGACGCTATGTATCAAATGTGGTTGTCGGAACGCTTGTATAGAAGAGGCACCTTGATTGAAGAGCTCCAACTTGTTTCCAACGGTGACGGCGGCGTTGAACTTTCCAAAGTAGAATACTGGCCTTTAGGCATGTTACAAGGTTGGATAGGCTTAGCAGATCAAGCGTTGGAAGCTGTTGAGATTTACAAGGAAAGCGATCCCGAATTGTATGATCAAATTTGTAGAAATATTGAAATAGAAGCAGTTGGTAAGATGTATATCCTTATGGAATTGCACCGCAACACGCTTTCCAAAGAAGATAGACAGGCATACGTCGAACGTCTTCAACACGATATGCAATGGTTAGATATCTCCTCAATGTGGGTTAAGACGAAATCAATCGCATTTGCTGATTGGCTTGCGGAAATATCGAAATAAGGAGGGAAATATGAAAAACAGAAAGATAGCTATGTTAACGGCGATTACAGCCGTAGCAGGTATGATGTTTGCAGGCGTAGCTTGCGACCCTACAGAAACTCCCGGCGGAAGCGGCGGAGAAGGTACTAAGCCGTCTTCCTTCCTTAACGTCGCAGAAGAAACGGTAGATATGACGCTTTGCGAAACGGGCGAGTTGACGGTAAACTATGCAGAAAAAGCAGGCGCAACGCTTGTATTCACGTCATCTAACGACTCTGTAGTTAGGGTAGACGGGAAAGGGAATATCGAAGCGGTATCGGAAGGAACGGCAACGATAACGGTAACGTATGCGGAACTTAGCGACACGTGCGAAGTAACGGTAGGCTTAAACGGCAATCTTCCCATGATACAATTGCCTTACGTACCTGAAAGCAACGTAAAGATTGCAGACTGGTCGCAATTGGATTTAAACGGTGAAGTATTATTCAACGGAGCAACGTATGAGGACGTAACGTTCACGTACGTGCTTAGCGACGCGAGCGTAGGAACGGTCACGAACGGAGTGTTCACGCCCGCAAAAGTTGGCGCAACGGAAATCAAAGTAGTAGGAACGTGGCGCGGCGTAGCGTACGAAACGTTAACCACAACGATTAACGTTAACGTAGCAGAAGCTTAATAAGCTAACTAAAAATAGCCCCAAAACCCGTAAGTCGCCTTTTAGGCGGCTTACGGGAAAAGGCTATATAGACGGTATAAAAAAATATAACTTTGGCTAAAACGTCATCTAAAAATTTCTTTTACAGAATTCTAAGATCTATTTTAGATTTGCAAAAGAAATATGCTTAGATGCTTTGTAATAAAAAGGGAAAAAAAACAATGAATAAGAAACTGTTAAAACTTTTGGCGATAACAGCTTGTTCCTTGACCTTTGCTACGACGCTTAGTTTGGGCGTTGCATCTTCTCTTGGCGCACTCGAAACGGCAAAAGCCTACGAGATCACCTTTGAAGAAGACGCTACGTTGCAGGACGAGTACGTTTTCGGTAGTTCACTTACCGTACCTATGGGTACGATTGACGGCGTTAAAGCAAACAAGTTTATGGTTATCGCGCCCAGCGGCAACGGTTACAACGCTGAAACTATTTCCTTGAATGAGGCAGGTCGTTACACAGTCAAATGGTTTGCAACGGTAGGCGGGAAGGAAGTTTTTGCTGAAAAATCCTTTGTCGTAACCAAGAGCGTCTACTCCGTAGAGGGTAAGGCATCTTGCGAATACATGGAAGACCTTGAAATCGCTCAGTATGTTGACGGTTTAGACGGCTTTACCCGCGAGGACGTTACGACGGAAGGCGACGGTATTAAAATTTCCATTGGGGACGATGGGTCTTCGCTTAAATATAATAACGTAATCGACTTGAAGAATTTTTCAAATGATCCTTTTATTGAGTTCCACCCATATCAACGGTACTGGAATTTTTGGCAAGCTCCTTCGGGATCTTTTTGTGAGCTTGAGGAAGACGCAAGAAACTATTTGATTACGTTAACGGACTGTTACGACCCTACCAACTACGTAACCATTGACATAGAGTGGGTAGGCAACACCTATTATCCGACTTTCCGCGCAGGTGCGGTTGGACAAGTGGCGCACGGACTTACCCCGAAAAGCGATGGCTCAGTTAATATTGCTGGTGAAAGCTATTCGGTAGCTTTTGAGCCGTCATCAGCGTCGAATGGTAATTCGTGTATGTCACAATTGGGTTTAAAATTATTTTATGACACTCAAACGCAACGCATTTATGCTACTCGTCCTCAATTTACGTGTAGTAAGAATATAGGCGTTTGGCATCAGAGAGTTCTCTTTTCAGATCTTGCGAACAAAGATATTTACCCCGATAACGCGTTCAAAGGTTTCACAACGGGTGAAGTATATTTAAGTCTTTCAGCAAGAAACATTCTTGACGGAGAGGCGAACATGGATATCACTTCTATCAACGGTGTTAAGGGCAAAGAGATGTTGGATTTTGTCATTGACAAAACGGCACCTACTATCGTTTTAGACGAGAACTTTGAAACGATGAAGGAT
>JAFVRE010000023.1 GCA_017504465.1 Clostridia bacterium
AGAGCTGTAATGTGCAATATGAGCGCAAACGCCGACGTTAAAACGAGCGCGCAAATAATTGCAATCAGCACCGCTTTTATCCCTTCCGATATTTCCGTGATTTTTTCGTTATCCATAGATAAAACACCTCCGCATTATCCTATGCGAAGGTGTTTTGTAATTATTCGTTGCGTTTAAAAAGAATTACGCCGCAGCTTCTACGTAATGTATCGTAGCGTTATACACTACCGTGTTACCGCCTTCTATTCTCATCTTATTAAATTGCTCCGCTGTGCCTTTATAATACACGTCCGTGAACAGCGAACAATCTTCAAATGCGCTTAATTCAATCAAGTTGACAGCCGAAGAGAACGTGACGCTCTTTAAGTTAACACAATCTTCGAAAGCGTATTGTCCGATTGTGGTTAAGGTATCGGGGAGCACGATATTCGTTAAGCTCTTACAACCGCGGAAGGCTCTAAAGGCTAACCTTGTAAGCGAAGCTTCTATGTTGATATCCGTCAAGTTTTCACAGCCTTTAAATGCATCGGTATGAATCAGCTTCGTGTCTTTATGAACGACAACAGACGTAATATCGGTGGAAACAGCTCTTAATAAAATGAAGTAAGGGTTCTTCGTATTTCCTAAATAAATGCCGTTTTCATATTCAATCCCTTTTATATTCGAGCAATACAGGAAAATTTCTTCGCTTAAATCTTTCAACGAATCGGGAAGAACAACGTTCGTCAAAGAATAGCATGACTGAAATGCGTTTCTAATAAGCGTTACAGAATTTGGAATTGTAACGCTTTCCAAGCTTTGGCATTCCGCAAAAGCAAATCCATCAATTTCTTGGAGCGTGTTAGAAAAATTCACTTCCGTCAACTGATGACAATGATAAAAGGCATACATTTTAATTATCTTAACCGAATTTGGCATCGTTACTTTCTTGAGTTGCGTACAATTGCAGAAAGTATAAGCCTCTATTGCGGTAATTCCATCGGGGATAGTTATTTCCTGCAATGCGCTGCAACCCCAAAACGCTTCCATTTCAATCGTAGAAACGGCAGAGGGAATTTCAAGGTTCGTCAAAGAACTGCACCACATAAATGCGTTCCTTTCTATTGTGGTAACGGAAGCAGGGATCACGAAATCCTTTAATTTGCGGCATTCATAGAACGTCTTTTCCCCGATTGTTTTAATCGTTGAAGGAAGGGTTATGCTTTCCACTTTTTCACAGTAATAGAATGCAAAATCTGCAATTTCGCCACGCGTAACCACGACCGTTTTTAAGCTTTGAGGAACGTACTTCTTGTTATCTTCATATCTAGGTGCGCCGAAGAAATATCCCAAAAAGTTATTCTTTCTATCCCCTTCTCTTGCGCCTACGAACGGCGCGGTAATGCTCGTCATCGCGCTACAATCCATAAACGCTGAAGAGCCCACGTTCGTAACAGAATCAGGAATAACAATGCTGGTCAAAGCAATACAGTCAGAAAACGAATTAGCACCTATCGACTTAACGGTTTCGGGAATAGTCATTTCTTTTAAAGACTCACAACCGAAAAACGCGCTGCTTGCGATCTGTTCAACGTCGCCCGCAATGGTTATGCTCGTAAGTTTACGGCAATTAGAAAAACCTTGCAATGTCTTTATAGAGCCGTTAATGGTTACGCTCTCTAAGTTGTATGCGCTTGTGAAACAACCCGTACCCAAAGCAGTAACCGACTCGGGAATTACAACGCTCTTCAATCCCGAATACCAATAAAACGCATATTGCTTTATCTCCGTAATTGCGTCTGGAACGACTAAATCGACAACCGCTTGGTCGTTTGCGTATAACGTTTTAGCGTAAAGATTCAAAGGATTTGCAAAAGCGTTCGCAAACGTGATATTAAACCAGTCCGCTAAATCCGCGATATAAACGGACTCAAGCTTAGTACAAAAACTAAACGCATTTTGTTCCATTAACGTTATGGACGAAGGGATCGTAACACTCTTTAATTTTGTATCATTTGCAAACGCATTCGCTGCGATTGCCGTTACGGGCAATTTTTTATACGTAGCGGGAATAACGATATCCGTATCCGTACACGTACCCATCCCTGAAACGCTGTAATACGTTTCGTCTTCAGACAACGTGAACGCTAAGCCCAAGCTTGCGTTATAATCAGGATCGGGCAACTCGCAGGTTTCACAAAAACCGTCTAAGAAACTATGCTCTGCCAAACCGATTTCCTCGTACGTGGTATATTCGCAATTCTCGCGCTTGCAGGTTTCATACGCTTTCCAGCCCGTCTCTTCGCAAGTTGCGTCCTTTCCTCCGTGCGTTTCAACGTCGTGGCCGAGCGCCAAAACAGGTCTCTTTTCTTCATGCAATTCGTTGGTCTGACAAACACGCTTTTCTTCGCCTTCGCCTTCGCAGGTCGCTTGTATGGTCACCGTCCATTCACCCCATTCGCATTCGTGCTTATCGTCGTCGCCTTCGTTGCCAAAGGGGAGCTCTATACCCAACATGCCTTCAATCGAGCCCAAAACGTCGTCGCAGGCTGTAGCCGTCGCCATAGACGCCAATGCCAAAACGGCTAACGTTCCGCATAAAATTTTCCTTCCTTTCATCTAAGTATCCTCCTATTTAAAACTGTTTATTAACGAAAGAACGGCGACTAAGTCACCGTTCTCCATATAGCTCTCATGAAGAAACTATTATTTAATTTTCAGGAGTTTCCTGAACCGATTCTTCTTCTTTTTCTTCTTTCTTTTCTTCCTTGTTTGCGAGCGCGTCCGTTTGGTAAATAGCTTGCTTGTCGAATTTGATATACGACTTACCGCTCTTTTCCGTACCCGTTTCCAAAACGATTGTGTTATCGTCAGAGCAAACTTCTACAACTACGCCACAAATACCGCCGATCGTTTTTACTTTATGGCCGGGTTGAATTGCGTTGAGAGTGTCTTGCGTTTCCTTTTGTCTTTTCTTTTGTTGACGGCTGGAATATACCATGTACACGACGAACAAGCCGATCAGCACGATCATCATTACCCAAGATAAAGGATTTGCTCCTTGATTAGCATTGCTTTCCGTTAATAAATTAAACATTTCCATTTCTCCTTTTTATTCGGACGCAAACAGCGATCCGTTCATTATAACTATAATACCCTTTTTGCAAGATTTTTGCAAGCAAATTACCAAAGCTTTTAGGAATTTTTTTCCTTTTCACATACTTTTCATTCGCTTAGTTTCGTAGCGAATCCCCTTCTCGTTTTTGAAATGCAAGCAAGACAAGGCGAACGAGCATTTGTTGACGGGATCGTCTCAACCCGACGACCGTTAAAATGCGGAGATACGAGCAAGGCAAGACGGAGCAAGGAAGCTTACAAGAAGTTTCGACCAAGCGACAACGCAGGCTGGCGATGCATAGACGCGTTTTGCACATTTCAAAAGCGGCTCAATTACCACTTACCCTCGCCGCCGTATTTTTTATAAAAGTCGCGCGTGTACTCGCGCACGTATCCGCCGAGAATGGAATCTCTCAAGCCTTTCATAAGCTTATGCAAGAAAGTTATATTATGCAAGCTTAAAAGCATTGCGCCGTACATTTCGCCCGTATTTATCAAGTGACGCAAATACGCCTTCGTGTAATTTCGACAGCAATAACAGTTACATTCTTCGTCGAGGGGCGAGAAATCTTCCTTAAACTTACCGTTTCTTACCACCACGCGTCCGCGCGACGTGATTGCAGTGCCGTTTCTTGCAATACGCGTTGCAAGTACGCAGTCGAACATATCCACACCGCGAAGAGTGCCTTCAATTAAACAGTCGGGAGAGCCTACCCCCATCAAATAGCGGGGTACGTCGGTGGGAAGCTTAGGTTGCAAATCGTCTAAAAGCTCGTACATAAGCGGTTTAGGCTCGCCGACGGAAAGTCCGCCGATCGCAATACCGTGCTTCACAAAAGGCAACGTCCGCGCCAAGCTCTCCGCGCGCAAATCCTTATACATATTCCCCTGCACAATCGGGAAGAGCGCCTGCTCGGGCTTATCGTGGAATTTATAACAACGCTCAAGCCATTTCGCCGTACGAATCATTGCCGCTTCCGCTTGCGCGTGGTTATAGCCGTATTCGCTACATTCGTCGAACGCCATAATAATATCCGCGCCGAGATTTTGCTCCACTTGCATCGCTTTTTCGGGCGTGAAGAAATGCTTACTTCCGTCCACCGCCGAAGAGAATTGCACGCCTTCGTCCGTAATTTTATTGAGCTTACCAAGTGAAAAGACTTGGAATCCGCCGCTATCCGTTAAGATAGGCTTATTCCAGTTCATGAATTTATGCAACCCGCCCGCTTTTTTTACAATTTCGTCACCCGGGCGCATATATAAATGATAAGTGTTCGACAAAATAATCTGCGAACCGGCTTCTTCAAGATCGCGCGGGAATACCCCCTTTACCGTTGCCTGCGTTCCAACAGGCATATACACGGGCGTTTCAATATCGCCGTGGGGAGTATGCAAAATCCCCGCTCTCGCGCCCGTATCGGGATCTGTTTTAATAAGTTCAAATGAGAAAAATTCGTTATTCATAATCAAATCGTCACTTTTATATAAGGTTAATAGCAAACTATCCTTGTTTACTCAACGATTATACCACACCCCGTCAAAAAAAGCAAGGAATTTTAATACTTTGCGGATATTCCGCGCACATAAAGTCCCCCCCTTCTCTCTCGCTATTTACCTTTATGCAGTATATTCATAAATTTTATACATTTATGCATTGAAAATATAAATTTTTTTAAAATTTTTTTAATTTTTATGCAAAAAGGGCGTAAAAATAGTTGACTTTATTCATTCGAAGTGATATTATAGCTATCGTTGAATGAATAAATTTTTAAGGAGAATTACAATTATGAAAAAAATTATTTCTATGACTCTCGCAGCAGTAGCTGCATTCACCGCGTTAAGCATGGCTGCTTGCCAAAAGGATGAAACGAAATACGTTGCGACGGCTATCAGCGGTATTGAAGTGGAAGAATACGGTTTTGCAGTTGGCAAAAACTCCACCAACAAAACGGCTATCCTTGCGGCTATGAACGAAGTAATCTCTACGTCTGATTTGAGCTCTATCGTTGCTTATTACACCTCAGTTGCAGGCGACGAAACCCCTTCCGTAACCTTGGACTTTGCAAACCTTGACGATAACACGGGCGGTACGCTCAACGTTTACACCTGCTCTGGCTTTGAACCGTATGAATTCGTTGTTAGCGACGAAGTTGTAGGCGTAGATATTTATCTTATGGAACTCGTTGCTGAAAAGTTAAATATGAAGCTCAACGTAACGGATATGGACTTCGACGGTATTTGCGGTAAGGTTGCTTCCGAAGACAACGCAGTTGGCGCGGCTGGTATTACCATTAACGACGACCGTAAACAAACCATCGACTTCTCCAACCCCTACTACAATTCCGTTCAATACATCATCTCTAAAGAAAGCGAAGCGTTCTCGAGCTTAGAAAGCTTAGCGGGTAAAAAGATCGGTGTACAAAAAGGTACGACGGGCGCGTTATTGGTTGAAGATGCGATTACAAAGGGCGTATTAAAAGATACGGGCGCTGAACTCGTTGAATATGATACGGGCGCGGTTGCTTACGTTGCTATGAAGGCAGGCAAAATTGACTACATCGTTATCGACGAACTTCCTGCACAAGCACTTGTTAAAGGCAACTAATCAAAATTAAAAAAAATAAACGCAAAAGGTAGGACGTATTCTCGTCCTGCTTTTTGGCGTTCTTAAAGGATTATTATGAATTGGTATAACACACTCATCAAAGACGACCGTTGGAAAATGTACGTAAACGGTATAGAAGAAACAATCATTATTTCCCTTGGCGCAATTGCTTTCGGGATACTTTTAGGCGTCATCGTTGCGTTGATTAAATACGTCAACAAAAAATACGACCGCTTTAAAATCGGTGCGAAAGTTTGCGATTTGTATTTGACTGTTTTCCGTGGTACGCCCGTGTACGTACAATTATTGATTATGTATCTCGTCGTATTAGTGGCATTTCCTACCCGTACGACCGCGATTGTTACTTTTGGAATTAACTCGGGTGCATACGTTGCGGAAATTATCCGCGGCGGGCTCGAAAGCGTGGACGACGGACAATTAGAAGCAGGCGCATCCCTTGGATTGACAAGAACGCAAGTTATGCTGTTTATCATTCTTCCCCAAGGGTTTAGACGTGCCCTCCCTGCGCTCTTTAACGAGTTTATTGCTTTGATTAAGGAAACGTCTATCGTAGGTACTATCGGCGTCGTGGACATAACGAAAGTAGCCGAACGGATTATCGCAAGAACTTACGAACCGTTTACTCCCTATTTGGTAACGGCGATCATTTATTTGGTTATCGTTATCGTTTTAACACAACTTTTAAAATTGCTTGAAAAGAAATTAGCAAAAGGTGATAAAAATGGCTAACACAACTCAACCGCTTATCTCTGTAAAAAATTTGCATAAAAAATTCGGCACGCTGGAAGTACTTAAAGGCGTTGATTTAGACGTTCAAGCGGGAGACGTAATTGCCGTTATCGGCCCATCTGGCTGCGGAAAATCTACCCTTTTGCGCTGTTTGAATCTGTTAGAAATGCCCACGGGCGGTTCTATTCTTCTCGAAGACGCATTCGTGTTTAAAAACGAACGCTTTATCTTAAAAGCAAAAATGAAAGCTATTCCCGATAAAAAATCGGAAGAATATTTGGCTTTAAAAACAGAATACGAATGCTTGAAAAAAGAAGAAAAACTCATTGAAAAAACGGTGAATAAAACGATCAATATCCACCGCCAAAAAATCGGTATGGTATTCCAACAGTTTAATCTCTTCCCCCACCTTACCGTACTCAACAATATTACGCTCGCGCCGATAAAGCTCAAAAAGTGCACAAAAGAAGAAGCTGAGGCAAAGGCGATGGCGTTGCTTGAAAAGGTAGGGCTTGCTGACAAGGCAAACGCATATCCCTCCACTCTTTCAGGCGGACAAAAGCAACGTATTGCTATCGTGCGCGCGCTTGCTATGGAGCCGGATATCATGCTCTTCGACGAACCCACAAGCGCACTTGATCCCGAAATGGTCGGCGAAGTTCTCAAAGTTATGACCGAACTTGCAAAAGAAGGCATGACCATGGTCGTGGTTACGCACGAAATGGGATTTGCAAAAGAAGTTGCCTCAAGAATTATTTTCATGAGCGACGGTGTTATTAAAGAAGAAAACGCACCTAAAGAATTCTTTGAAAATCCCAAAGACGAACGCTTAAAAGAGTTCTTGTCCAAGGTTTTGTAATCAAATACGGCAACTCAAAAAAGACTGCTTCTCGCAGTCTTTTTTGTTTTTACAATTCTTATAAAAAAATGCAGATTAAAGCAGGAAAATTTGGGGAATACTAAAAGTAAAAAATTACGTTTTCAAGGGGGCAGGTTATGATTTCCGACAAATATAAGCATTTTTTAGAGTGGATAATTTATCAAATTTATCCGCGTTCCTTTTACGATACCAACGGTGACGGCGTGGGCGATTTGAACGGCATAACGCAAAAGATAGAGCATTTAAAAGAACTCGGCGTAAACGCTGTTTGGCTGAGTCCGTGTTATAAAAGCCCCAACGTTGACAACGGTTACGACGTGTCGGATTATCGGGATATCATGGACGAGTTCGGCACGCTTGAGGACTGGAAAAATATGCGTAACGCCCTGCACGATCGAGGCATTAAATTGATTATGGATTTTGTTCCTAATCATACTTCTAATCAGCACGAATGGTTTATAAAATCCAAGAAAAAAATCCCGCCCTACACCGATTATTATTACTGGGCGGATGAGCCGCTTAACGACTGGCAAGCCTGTTTCGGCGGTTCGGCTTGGGAATATTCTGAGGAGCGCGGACAGTATTATCTTCACTCCTACGCAGTCGAACAGCCCGATCTCAATTTCGATAATCCGAACGTGCGTGAAGAGATGAAGTCGATTATTGATTTTTGGATTGATTTGGGCGTGGACGGGTTTAGGATAGACGTTATCGACCAAATTTCGAAAGATTTTGACGGAAACAAAAACCGATTTGGTCCACACCTGCACGAGTATATCCGCGAGCTGTTCGGGCGTGAAAAGACAAAAAATATTTTTACCGTGGGGGAATGTTGGGCGACCGATATCGACGAAGTGATACGACATTGCGCTGAAAATCGCAACGAACTGTCTTGCCTTTTTCAATTTGACCATATCGAACACGGAAAAACCGACCGTTTTACCCCTGCGCCTTTTACCCTAAAAGCTATTGCTGCCGATATTTCCAAATGGCAAACCTTAACCGTTCAAAACGGGCTTTTATATACTTTATTTATGGATAATCATGACCAACCGAGATTTCTCTCACGGTTCGGAAATGATAAAGATTTACGCTACGAAAGCGCGACTATGTTCGCGGGAATGTTCTATTTAGGGCGCGGAATCCCCTTTATCTATCAAGGTCAGGAATTTGGTATGACAAACTCTCGCCATGAAGAATATTCTCATTTCCGCGACGTTGAAAACAAGCATTTTTATCATAGTCAATCGGGCAAGCTGCAAAAAAGCGACGTCCTTGACAGGCTTAATTTTGGCTCGCGCGACAACGCTCGAAGACCTGTTGCGTGGAATTGTGAGAAGTACGGCGGCTTTTCCAGCGTTGAACCGTGGATTCCAACTTATTCCCGATACCAAGAAATCAATTTAGAAAAAGATAAAAACAGCGAAAAATCAATTTTTGAATTTTATAAAAAGCTGCTTGCTTTTAGAAAGAACTCCCCTATGATTTTATACGGAGCTTACAAAGAGATTACGGGGGAAAATAATGACTGTTATATTTACGAACGAGAATATCAAGGAGAAAAAATTATAGTGGTTTGCAATTTTGAAAAAGAAAACCAAATTTCTTGCCCCTACACTCAAGGCGAATTATTGTTGACAAATTATAATCGAGCGAATAACCTTAACGGCAACTATGCGCCTTACGAATTAGCAGTATTTAAAATTTAATGTTTCTTCCCTTCCCGATTATTAGATTTAACAACTAAAAACGTCAATGAAAAACAAACTTCCCGTGCAATAACAGCGCGGGAAGTTTTACTTTTTCTATTTAAAAAATTATACGACAAAACAGCCTACCGTTCAGTAAGCTGTTTTATTCGATTTTTAGCTAGCTCGTTTAGACGAAAACTCTTAATTATTTAAGAACTTTCGTGATAACGCCGGAACCTACCGTTCTGCCACCTTCACGAATAGCGAAACGAAGACCTTCTTCTACTGCAACGGGCTTAATAAGAACGACTTTCATGTTGATGTTGTCGCCAGGCATAACCATTTCTACGCCTTCGGGAAGCTCGATAGCACCCGTAACGTCCGTCGTACGAAGGAAGAATTGAGGTCTGTAGTGGTTGAAGAATGCGGTGTGACGACCACCTTCGTCTTTCTTCAATACGTAAACTTGAGCTTCAAATTCCGTACCGGTAGCAACCGAACCGGGTTTAGCGATAACTTGACCTTTTTGGATGTCCGTTCTGTTGATACCACGAAGAAGCGCACCAACGTTGTCACCAGCTTG
>JAFVRE010000024.1 GCA_017504465.1 Clostridia bacterium
ACATAGGTAATTGAAAGGGGGAACTCCCCTAAGACAAATACGGCCCGTTGGTCAAGCGGTTAAGACTATCGCCTTCACGGTGGTAGTAGGGGTGCGGAAAATCTATGATTTTCTTTGAGCGAAAGCGAAAGCCCCCGTACGGTACGGGACGAAAACGAAATAAGAAATGGCCCGTTGGTCAAGCGGTTAAGACACCACCCTCTCACGGTGGTATCATGGGTTCGAGTCCCGTACGGGTCACCAGCAAAAAGCACAGGAATTTTCCTGTGCTTTTTGCTGTCACCCGTACGACTTGGGGCGAACCCATCGGGTGACGCTCATTCTTCGCTATTCCGTCACTTTGCTCCTTACGGAAAAATGCGAGCGTCTATACGCGAGTGTTTTTCTTTGAGCTTTAGCGAAAGCCCCCGTACAGGTCACCAGTAACAACCTAAATCGAACCCCTCTCAACATCGAGAGGGGTTCGATTTTTACTTTTTGAGAGAGCCGACTCGTATAATACAAGCGCACGCCGTAGTGCCAAGGACTAATTTTTGAAAGGATTGTTGACGTGTTTTACAATTCTATTTTTTATTTCATCACAATCGTCCTGTGTCAATATTTTTGCTGTTGGGGTAATTCTTTTCCCCTCATTTAAATCGTATAATTCTGGAAGTACAGCAGAACAATAAAAAACGCTACTACTTTCCCACTGAATGATTGATTCATCGCAATTAAATATAGTCAAATTAAATCTTGAATTTTTAGAACTCAAAAATTTAATTCCGTCATATCTTTTTTTTCTTATATAATCGGATATGTATTGTGTTACCAAATAAGAATCTGCTTTGTATGCAGGAGTACAATATTCCTGCATAACTAAAGTTATCAATTTTGCGGCACTAATATTGTGCATTTCAGCAAATTCTTTTAATGAGGAAACGCTTTGATTATTTTGAAAGTCAATTATTTGTATCGGTTTTTTCAAACAAAATTTTGCTACGGATATAGCTTCACCGCGGATAGGATTTACTTCAATACAAGCAGTAAATTCGTCTTCAGATAAATACAAATAAGATTGTCCTGCTACATTATTTCTGCCTTCACCGCCTATACCAATCGGCGGTTCTTTGGAGTTGTACGAATCAAAGCCACCCAATTTATTATTTATTAATTCAAATCCGTCTTCGGGCATAGGAAAGTTATCGCTAAATTTTATTTTTCGCGCCCGATAAAAAACTTGTCCTTGTGGAATACATTTTGCGAAGGCATTTTGGTTATCCTCTAATAAAAGGGTTAAGGCTTTATATACTACCGTTTTTTCTATTTCTTTATTCTGTTTTTTCTTTAAAGTTTCTAAAAACTCTTGATAATATTTTAAAGCATTTATTTTTAGTGCATATTCAATAAATTGTTTTCTATTGTCCATTTTTAATCACATATTACTAATTTTTTCAATCAAAACTTGCCTATCCCATAAAACAACATTATTTGCTTTTGCAAGTTCTATTGCAGATTTGCTAAAAGTGCTATTTGTAATTACCATACATCTATTTGCTTGATAATATTTCATCCCTGCAAATGCTTCCATAACTGCATGATTTCCAACAGTACCTGAATAACATTTTGCTTGTATTGCAATCGTCAATTCGCCTTTTTTCGCTATTAAATCAATACCTTGGTCGCCTGTTGCTTTAGTTGTAGAACAATCATAACCTTGCTTATTAAAATATTGACATAAAAATTCTTCAAACTGAATCCCCGACATTAAGTCAATATCAATAATTGTAAGATGTTCTATTGTTGAATCTTGAAGTAACTCCGCTTTTAATCGTATAGAGCTAATTCCTTTAAGATAATTTGGAGTCTTGTCTATTTCTAAAACAAAGGAGTTTAAACTATCATTAGTAATAAGTTTTTCCTTTAAAGCGAAAGAAAAAACTTTTTCAATATCATTGTCTGCGCAAGTTCTATCGTGCGATATTTTTTCAACAATTTCAGATATACTAAGCGTTTGAATATCAAAATTTAATGAAATAGTATCAGGATAAAATAATGTGAAAGGATTATTATCCCAGCAAGGTATAATACGTAGAAACTCTTTTAAATTCTCTTTTGAAAAAAACTGTTCATTTAAGCCAGTATAGGATAAAAATAACTCATAAATATTTTCAACCATTTTTGTGGAATCTTTGTACTTCAGAACGGCATTATTGAAAATCGTCAAGAATTCTTTATTGTTTTTAATACTTTCAATAAAATCGATAATTGCAAAACATTTTATTAAAGCAATGCCAAATTTATATTTAAAAAAGTCACATTTTAAATCAAATTCAACTTTTGATGTGCTTGATAGATGTTGTATCATCTTCTTATCCAATTGTAACATTGATTGCATATGGTCTTTTAATCTTTTTATAAAAAACTTCTCACTGCGAATCGTTACAAATAACATATCCGCAAAATCTATGGACCATCTTTTATAGTCAAGCATCAATCGATTCAACATATCGCAGGCAACATCATAACTTATACGTGCTGTTTTTAGAAATTCTTTCTTTTCTGAAACACGCGCAGCAAGATCATTATTGATAAGTTCATCTCTCTTATTGTTGTTAATTATTGCAATTTCTCTATAAGTATTTTTCCATGTGCATATTTTTTGCGTATAAGTAAAATAAGAATTACGTAATATATTTATCTTATCTTCATTGCTTATTATATTATTATCAATACCATTCAATAAAGGCAACACCAAATCATGAAAAATTTTTCCGTTTTGGCATAATAATTTGATGATTTGGTTATCTTCATTTAACTTTTCCGCTTTCATTTGTCTATCCTTAATTACAATATTTTTTCTATTATACCATATTTTTCGACAAATTTCAAGTATTCTAATGTTGTATAACCTCAAAAGGTTCGATTTAGGTTGTTTTTGTTTATTGTTGCCCCGTACGGATTGCCTTGGCTCCATTGGGTGCGTGTGAGCAACGACCGAACGTGAAAAAAGACATTACAAATCGTTATCGCTGTTGCGACACTCTCGCTGAACGGCGAGTATCCTTTATCTTTACAAAATTTTAGATTACTCACACAAAAAGGCAGCTTATTAGAGCTGCCTTTTTGTGTGGTGCACGGGTTAGTCGGTCGAAACATCGCATTAAAGGCGCTGGACTCTTTTTTCTTTTTTGTTCAATTTAGGCTATAAAAACGTTGAAAAAACTAAATTTTTATGATATACTATATTTGAATTCTATAGCAACGGAGAAAATAGAATGAATACAGTTATATTTCAAGACGAAATTACATTATACTGGGAAAAACAATGGGAATTACCCGACGGTATTGAATATCAAGCCAAGCTGGACGGAAAAATTGTTGAAAAAACGGTTAAAACGCATTTTTCGTTTCTCGATTTGCAACCAAACACGGAATATTTGATTAGTATAGAACGATTAAATGAAAACGGAGACGTTGCAGAAGTGTTGTATCAGGCTACGCTTCGCACGTTGAAAGCAAAACGGCGTATTGACGTTACAAAATCGCCTTATAATGCTGTTGGAGATGGAAAAACGTTAAATACCGCGGCGATTCAAAACGCGTTGGACGATTGTACGGAAAACGATTGCGTTTACTTGCCTCAAGGTATGTTTTTAACGGGAGCGTTGAATATGCATAGCGACAGCGAGCTTTATTTAGAACAAGGCGCGATGTTGAAAGGCTCGGATAAAGCAGAAGATTATTTGCCTAAGGTGAAAAGCCGTTTTGAAGGAACGGAGCGTATGTGTTATCGCTCGCTCATCAATATAGGCGAGCTTGACCATAAAGCTGGATATACTACTCGAAACATTACTATTCGTGGCGCTGGAACTATTTTCGGTGGCGGATTGCCGTTGGCTAACGAAATTATAAATGCGGAAAAAGAACGGCTTGCCAAAGATTTGGAAGAAAGTCAAGAACATATAAAAAATTGTGAAAATGAAAATCGAGTTCCTGGCCGCGCGAGAGGAAAGCTAATTGGTATCAATAATTGCGAGAACGTGCTAATAAGCGGTCTTACGTTAGGGTTTAGTGCGTCTTGGAACGTGCATTTCGTATATTCGAAAAACGTGGTTACGTACGGTTGTAAAATTTGGTCGGAGGACTGGAAAAGCGAAGACGGTACGTTGCAAATGGAAAGAGTGAATAACGGCGACGGTTGGGATCCCGATTCCTCGGAAGATTGTGTGATATTTAACACGTGTTTTTATGCTCGCGACGATGCAGTTGCTATAAAATCGGGCAAAAATCCCGAAGGGAATTTGATCAATCGTCCCACGAAGAATATTCGTATATTCGATTGCGTCGGATACTATTATGGGATTGCAATCGGCAGTGAAGTGTCGGGCGGTATTAGCGATATCAAAATTTGGGATTGCAACTTTTTTAACTGTAAAATGGGGCTTACCGTCAAAACCACGCAGAAACGTGGCGGATATATAAAAGATATTACGGTGAGAAATTGTCAGCTTGCATCTCTTTTAGTTCGTTCTGATTATACCAGCAACGACGACGGCATCGGAGCAGAAAAGTGTACCGTAGTAGAGAATCTGGCATTTGAAAATATAACGGTGAAAGGAACTTATCCCTACTTAGATAGAAGCGACACATATTATTACACGATTTACCTGTACGGGTTGGAAGGCGAAGAGCATTATTTTAACAACTTGCGCTTCAAAAACGTGCAATTATACGGACGAGAAGACGGGAATATTCAGTCTATGAAAATTAAGAACGTTAAAAATTTATCGTTGGAAAATATTCGTTATATGGAATTAAGAAAATAAAACAATCAAAATTTTAGCATAGTTGACTACCAACAACAAAAACAAGAAAATTAAAAGATTTGCATAATATTCATTGACATATGCGCACGTATTTGATATAATAAGGTTAACAAAATAAATAGAGGCGCGGTTTTTATGATAAACGCAGGGTGGGTTTTGACCTGCGCGGGAAAGGAAAAACCGCCGAGAGCATTTCGTTTCCCAAAACGATTTGGCTCGGGCGCGTCGAAAATATCGGCGCGACTGTCACTTTTTTAAGTGTTGCGCTATTAAAATATTGTGAAATCGCATGTGTTCGCCACGGTATTTTTTCGCGCCGTGGCGATTTTTTTTGCAACAAATTTCTTTTAAATTATAAATATAGTAAAGGAGAGAAAATTATGGAAGGTACTTTTTGGGCTTTTATGCCTGCGATTATCGCTATCGTACTTGCCTTGGTTACGAAACAGGTTTATATTTCGTTGTTCCTTGGTATTTTCGTTGGCGCGATGATGTTTGCAGGCGGAGATCCGCTTAAAGCGCTTTTCACTCTTTATCAAGTAATGAGTGAAAAGGTAGGTTCAAACACGCCGATTATCGTATTCTTGGTCGTTTTGGGGATTTTGGTCGTATTGATGCAGAAATCCGGCGGCGCAAAGGCGTACGGTGAATGGGCAGGCAAGAAGATTAAATCCAAGGGTGGCGCATTGGCGGCTACCGCAGGTTTGGGTTGTTTGATTTTCGTGGACGATTATTTCAATTGTCTTACCGTAGGTTCGGTTATGCGTCCGGTTACCGACAAGTTTAAGATTGCAAGATCCAAGCTTGCTTACATTATCGACGCGACGGCTGCGCCTGTTTGTATTATGGCGCCCATTTCAAGCTGGGCTGCCGCGGTTGCGGGCGAACTTGAAGGGGACGGCTTGGTCATGTTTATGAGCACCATACCCTTTAACGTTTACGCACTTTTGACGATTGTAATGGTTTTTGCATTATGTTTTTTGAAGTTTGATTTCGGTAAAATGAAACGCAACAACGACGTTGCGGAATTGACTGGCGACGTACACGCAGGCGTGGAACAGGACGCAAAGGAAGAAGAAACGATTGCCGTCAATCCCAAGGGAAAAGTTCGTCACTTATTGATTCCTGTAATCATCTTGATTATCAGCTGTATCGGCGGTATGCTCTATACCGGTTTCTTCTATAACTGGGATACAGGCTTAATCGGCAAAGAATTGCAATCCGCGAATATTATTGAAGCGTTCTCTAACTGCGACGCAGGTATGTCGCTTGCAATCGGTTCGACGGTGGCGCTCGTTATTATTTCGGCGTATTACATGATAGAAAAAGTCGTTTCCTTTAAGGAAATTATGGGCAGTTTCACGGAAGGATTTAAGGCGATGGTGCCTGCAATTCTTATCCTTACGTTTGCTTGGTCGATTTCGGGCATCATGGGTGCAAAGGGCGGATATCTCGACGCGCAAGCGTTCGTTCAAAACAACCTTGCAAACAGCTCTTTCCCGAAATTCCTTTTCCCTGCGATCTTCTTTATTCTTGCGGGCTTGATTGCATTCTCTACGGGTACGTCTTGGGGTACGTTCGGCGTACTTGTTCCTATTGCCGTAACCATTTTGGGTGGCAGCGGTACGCTTGCCATTTTGACAGTTTCCGCTACGCTTGGCGGCGCGGTATTCGGCGACCACATTTCTCCCATTTCGGACACTACGATTCTCGCTTCGGCTGGCGCGCAATGCAACCACGTAGAACACGTAAACACGCAACTTCCTTACGCTTCGCTTGTTGCGGGCATTTCGGTAATATCTTATCTTATTGCCGGTGCGTGCGTTGGTTTGGGTAGCGTATGGAGCTGCATTATTATGTGGGTAGCAACTTTAGCTATCTTTGCAGGCGTTGTGTTTGCTATTAAATATTTCCAAAACAAAAAAGGCGGAAATGCTGAAACGATCGAAACCAACGAATAAATTATAGAACGAACGCCCCTTTTAAGCCACGGCTTAAAAGGGGCGTTTAGAATATCCGTAAAATTCAGTAAAATTAACGGGAATGGAAAAGAATTTGAAAGCGCAATTTTTTCCTTTCGCGCACTTGATTTTTCTGGAAAAATATGATAAAATAGTCAAAACAAAAGATGGAGGTGTTTTATGGCTAATTTAGAAAAACCTTATCGAACAATCCGCTTCGAAAACGAACGGTTTTTTGAAGGCGGTCGGGTATGACTCGACAAAACAAACGAGCGTTAGAACGGAGCTTATTGCAGGTATCGTTACCTTTCTTGCAATGGCGTACATTCTCACGGTAAACCCGAACCAAATTTTCGGTGCGGGCAGCAAGTATTGGGCGTCGGCGTTTATCGCGACGGCGTTGGGCGCGGTAATCGGCACGTTATTGATGGCACTTCTCGCGAAGATGCCTTTGGCGCAAGCTTCGGGTATGGGCTTGAATTCCATGCTCGGCGGCATTATCGGCGGTTGGGGCGGTTACGGAAAATTCACTCCCGGCCAAGCGTTTATGCTTGTATTAATTTCGGGATTGGTATTCTTGTTTTTATCTCTCGTTAAAATTAAGGGCAAGACGTTCCGTGAACTTGTCTTTGACGGTATGCCCGTAGCCGTAAAATCTTCGATTTCGATCGGTATAGGGTTCTTTATTGCGTATATCGGCTTCCAAAACGCCGGCGTTATCGTATTCAACGGTTATACGCAAGTCGGCTTCGTTGACTTCACGAATTGGGGTGAACAAGTAGTGAACGCATTAAATCCCCCTGCATTTGCAGCAAAGACGGCTGTAGTTGCACTCTCGGGCTTGTTCCTTATCGCAATTTTGGATAAGTTAAAAGTGAGAGGCTCGATTATTTTGGGTATTCTCGGCGCGACGATCATAGGTATTCCGCTTGGAGTAACCGACCTTTCCATTCTTGCAGGCAAAGGGGACGTCTCTTGGAAATTCTGGGAAAACTACAAGAACTTCTTCGCGGGCGAAAACAGCGTATTCTTCTCGTTTACCGACGTGTTTAGCGAAGGACTTATCCCTGAAGGCGTATCCGTTTTCACCATTATCATGATTGTTATTACTCTTTGCATGATCGATATGTTTGACTCTATGGGTACAATCGTTGGCTGTTGCGGCGGTAACAGAGTTTTATCGGACGAAAACAATAAGCCTTATAACTACGGCAAAATTATGATGAGCGACGCAATCGCTACCTGCGCAGGCGCAATGCTTGGTACTTCGACGGTTACCACCTTTGTGGAATCGGGTACGGGCGTATCTGCAGGCGGTAGAACGGGCTTGACTGCGTTCACGACAGCGTGCTTCTTCCTCTTATCCACCTTTGCTTTGCCTTTCTTCGCGGCTATTCCCGGCGCAGCAACGGCTTCCGCATTGATTTACGTTGGCGTATTGATGATGAAAGGCAACGTTAAATCGGTTGATATGAGCGATTCCATCAATGCAACGAGCGCGTTCTTGACGGTTATCGTTATGGTATTGTCCTATTCAATCACCAAAGGTATCGGTATTGGTATGCTTTCCTACACGATTATGAACAGCGTTTTATATTTGGTTGGTTTGGTACGTTACGCGATCACGAAAGAAAATAAGCCGAGCTGGAATATTTCGGTGGTTTCCATTGTCGTATCCTTGCTTTTCGCTGTTTATTTCTTCGTTCCCGCAACGGCGTTCTAAGCATTGTAGGACAAAGATTTTTTGCGATTTTTATTATTGCTAACTTCTGCCTAAAGAGAAAAAACTATATCGTATTCTCTCTCAGTATCAATCATTAGGGGATTTGGCGTTAAAGCAATATGAAGATGATCTTGCGACATTGTGCCGCGAAGAAGGATCTAAATTTGACCATGAGAATAATTTATAAAGGTGGTAAAACAATAATGGATTATAACGTATTTAACAAAGTATTTGAAAAATTTGGATATAAAAAACAAGGCAAAAAGATATTTTATAAACATATGGAATTGGAACAGCTACAAGGATTTGTATTTGAAGAGTTGGATCATAAAACAACATTTCGTATAGGCTTTTTTTACGCTCCTTATTTAGCCGAGGGGAAGAAAATAGAACACTATAATATCGAATTAAGCGAGTTGCAAAAATGCGGTTTGAATAGTTCAATAAAAAGTTTTTATGAAATAGATAATTTCAGCGAAACAGAGCTTACGGAAATCGAGCAAGAATTAGAGCAAAACGTTTTACCGTTTTTTGAGAATTTTCTTATTCATAATAAATGCTATTGGGATGAATTTATCAATATTGATAGGGAAAGTTTAAATATATACGAAAACGAGGAGATATTCCGTTTCGCTTTGATGGAAATTAAATATCGAAATAATTATGCAAATGCTGAAGAGCTTTTAAGTTATATAATGGAAAAAAGAAAGCATGATATGAATAAGCGTGAGAAAAGACTGTTTAATGCTTTAAAGCTTGAAGATGAAAAACAAAAGAAATGTTCGATAGATGAAATTATCAAAGAAGTGGAAACAAACTTTTTATTAAATAATAGAAAATTAAAAAAAATCTAACGTGCAAAGAAACACAATTGCTTGTGGAAATTTTATAAAACCGTGTAAAAACGCTTGCGTTTTTTGAGAAAAAGTGCTATACTACAAGTACTTAATAATTCAGTATTGGATATTGAGAGTGGTCCGCCACTCTCAATCTTCTTATATTAGGGGTAAAAAATATGAAAGTTAAATCGATTGACGAAATTCAAGCGGCGTTACAGCCGATTGCAGACGAGCTTTGCATTGAGATTGTTGACGTTGAATTTAAGCAAGGCCGTGAACCTGCGCTTACCGTCTATATCGACGTAGAAGGCGGTGTTGACCTTAACACTTGCGAGAAGTTTCATCACGCGATCGACGAAACGCTTGATGAGCTTGATCCTACGTTTGGAGCTCCATACACGCTCAACGTGTCCAGCCCGGGCGTAGATAGACCGCTTAAAACCAAGCGTGATTTTGAAAAGTGTATGGGCAAAAAGGTAGAAGTAAAGCTTTTCGCGCCTATGATGGGCAAGAAATTCTTTGAAGCCGAGCTCGTTGGTTACGACGGAAATTGCGTTATGCTCAAGGACAAGAGCGGGGAGCTTAAGCTTGAGCTTTCCAAAATCGCGAAAATAAATCAAGCAATTAGTTTTGAAGGCTTAGGCGATTAAAATCATTTAAAATTAGTAAATAATAAAAAGAAAAATAAATTAAGGGAATAAAAATCCAACAGGAGAAAAAACAATGGAAAATAAGGAGTTTTTTGCAGCACTTGCAGATTTGGTGAGAGAAAAGGGTATCAGCGAAGAAGTATTTCTTGAAACGCTTAAAAACGCGCTCAATTCTGCGTACAAAAAACAATTTGAAGGCGGCGCAGAGGTGTTTGTTGACCTCGATCCCGAAAAGGGTACCATTTCCTTTAAGGCGGTACGTTACGTTGTAGAGGAAGTAGAAGATAAGGACAAGCAAATTTCGCTTGAAGACGCGCTTGTAATCAATCCCGACCTTAAAGTCGGCGATACGATTGAAAAATCGTTTATCCCCAAGGATTTCGGACGTATTGCTGCGCAAACCGCAAAGCAGGTTATTTTGCAAAAATTGCATGAAACGGAACGTGATAACACCTTCTCGGCATTCTCTGATAAAGAAGGCGAACTTATGGAAGGTACCATTCGTAAAATGGACGAAAGAAACGTTTACGTTGAGCTCGGCGACAAGAAAATCGAAGGCGTTATGTTGCCTCAAGACAGAACGCCCAATGAAAAATATGCAATCGGCGACAAGATCAAGGTTTTCGTAAAACGCGTTAAAAACAGCGGTAGAAACTCTCAAATCCTCGTTTCCAGAACGGCTCAGGGCTTGGTAAAGAAGCTCTTTGAACAACATGTTCCTGAAATCGAACAAGGACTTGTCGAAGTTAAGGAAATCGCGCGTGAAGCAGGTCATCGTACCAAGATGGCTATCTATTCTAACGATTCGAGAGTAGATGCAGTGGGCGCGTGCGTTGGTAACAAGGGTTCGCGCGTAAACGCGGTAGTGGAAGAGCTTGGCGGTGAAAAGATCGACTTGATCGTATGGAGCGAAAATCCCCTTGAATTTATTTCCAAAGCGCTTTCTCCCGCAACGGTTATTTCGGTTACCGAAGTTGGTGAAAAGAGCGCGATCGCGGTTGTGCCTGATGAAAAGCTTTCGCTCGCGATCGGCAGAGACGGCCAAAACGCGCGTTTGGCTGCAAGACTTACCGGTTGGAAAATTGACGTTAAGAGCGTTAGCGCAGCGGAAAAACTTAACTTGCTCGTAAGCGAAGAAGAGGAAACGGTTGAAGAATAATGGCAAAGACGAAATCTATACCTATGCGTACTTGTATTGCCTGTCGTGAAGTAAAGCCAAAGAAAGAGATGTTAAGGGTGGTTCGGACGTCGGCTGGGGAAATCCTTGCAGATCCGACGGGAAAGCTCGCAGGCAGGGGCGCGTATATTTGCGGTAGCGAAGAATGTATGAAAAAATTGAACGGTAAAAAACTGCTCAATAAAGCGTTTTCTACCGAAGTATCCGCGGAAGTTTACGCAGGCGTAGAGGAGGAATTTAGCGGAAATGAATAAAATTTCCTCATACCTTGGATTTTGCATTCGCGCGGGTAAGATCGTATTCGGCATAGACCGTATCGAGACGCAAAAAAAGGCGTACCTGCTCCTTGCAGACGGGGAGTTAAAGGAAAATTCCTTTAAAATTATGCTCAAAGTAAGCGAAAAGTTTTCGGCGAAGATTATCGTGACGCAAAACAATTTGCTTGGCGAGCTTTTACATAGACCGCAGGTAAAAGCGGTTGCAATTACAGACGAACAACTTGCTTTGGCGATTGAAAAATCTATAGAAGGCAAGCCTCAATTTAAATTATATTCGGGAGGACAAAACTGAATTTATGGCGAAGAAGAACTATGAAAATGTGGAAAAGATAACGGAATTGTTGGAGGATAAAAAGCTTGGCGGGCTGCAAAAGCGTATTTTCTCCACGGAAAAAAGTCTTTCTGAGATCTTGAGAAAGCTGTCCGCATTAGAAGCCGAAAAAGCCGAACGCGACGCTGCGGAAGCACTCCGTTTACAAGCGTTAGAGGCGGAAAAGGCGCAGGCTGAGAAAGAAAAAGCCGAAAAGGAAAACAAGGCGCAAGAAGTAAAAGCAAGCAAGGCTGAACCTGAAACAATACAAGAGGAAAAAGCGCCAAAAACAGAAGAAGCTTCTAAGAAAGCTGCTCCCGAAGTGACGGAAGAAAAACCCAAGCAAAAGAAAACGGCTGAAAAGAAGAAAGCGGACGAGGAAAAATCCGAAGAATCCGTACCTGCCCCCGTCGTTTCTGCTTCGGAAGAGAAAAAAGAAGAGAAAACGGAGACAAAAGCGGAAACCAATCCCACGCAGCCTAAAGCGCCCCGCGCTCCGAGATATTTCAGAAACGGACAAGAACAAGGCGTTTACGTTGCAAAACCCGGCGTGGAAGCAACTGTTACGAATACCTATCGTCCTAAAGCGCAAGGCGAAAGAGCGCCTCGTCAAGGTCAAGGCGAAAGAACGCATCAACAAAGAACGGATAGATCGTCTTCGCAAAATAATTCAAGACCTCGCGTAAACGTAGGCATGAGCGCGCCCGCCGCTCCTATCGTTCAAAAGGACAGCAAGTCTTTCTCTTCGCCTGCGAAGAAGAAGACGTTTGAAAAGACGTACGTTGAAAAGAAACCTGTTTCCAAGAGAACGCTAATTAAGCAACAGGGCATGTCGATAGAAGATTTCGACGAAGATAAGTCCGGTTACAGAAAAGTTCGTTCTCCCAAGAAGCAAAAGAAACAAGAAATTCCTACGATCAAGATCGAACACGCAGTCGTTACTACGCAGGAAATTCCCTTGAAAGTGCTTTCGGAAAAACTTGGCGTTTCTGCTGTAGAAATTACCAAAAGACTTTTCAAAGAAGGCATCATGAAAGGTATTAACGATTCCATTGATTACGATAACGCAGCGTTGATGGCGGCGGATATGGGTATCGATCTTGAATATAAACCTGAAAAGACCGCGGAAGACATTTTGCAAGATACTATCGTTGAAGAAGATGCAAGCAAGCTTGTTCCCCGCGCGCCCGTCGTTACCGTTATGGGTCACGTTGACCATGGTAAGACGTCGCTTTTGGATAGAATTAGAGCAACGTCTGTAACGAGCGGCGAAGCAGGCGGCATTACGCAAAGCATCGGTGCTTACACCGTTACGGCGAAAGGCAAACAAATTACCTTTATTGATACGCCCGGTCACGCGGCGTTCACGGCAATGCGCGCAAGAGGCGCGCAAGTTACCGACGTAGTCGTTCTTGTAGTAGCGGCGGACGACGGTATCATGCCTCAAACGGTAGAAGCGATCAACCACGCAAAATCGGCAAACGTGCCTATTATCGTGGCAATGAATAAAATGGATAAGCACGAGGTCAATCCTGACCGTGTTAAGCAAGAACTTATCGAGCACGAACTCGTTCCTGAAGAATGGGGCGGCGACACAATGCTCGTACCCGTGTCCGCGAAAACGGGTATGGGTATCGACGATTTGCTCGATTCGATCAATTTGGTTGCGGAAATGCAAGAACTCAAAGCAAATCCCGACCGGCAAGCAAAAGGTACGATTATTGAAGCAAAACTTGATAAAGGCAAAGGCCCTGTTGCAAGTATTATCGTTCAAAGCGGTACGTTAAGAACGGGCGACAATATCTTGTCGGGTACGACGATGGGCAGAGTAAGAGCAATGTTCGATGACAAAGGCAGAGCAGTGAAGGCTGCAGGTCCTTCGGTTGCGGTATCCGTACTCGGCTTTGAAGAAGTTCCCAACGCAGGCGATAGCGTAATGGCTGTTGACCAAGCGCTTATGAAACAAGTGCAAGAAGAACGTAAGAACAAGGCTCGTGAAAGCATGATCAAAGAGCAAAGCCGCGTAACGCTTGACGACGTATTTGCGCAAGTAGAAGAAGGTAAGATGAAGAACCTTAATCTTATCGTCAAGGGCGACGTACAAGGCAGTGTGGAAGCAGTTAAGCAATCGCTTGAAAAGCTTAGCAACGAAGAAGTTAAAGTTAAGGTTATCCACTCGGCTGCCGGCGCGATTAACGAAAGCGACGTCATGCTTGCAGACAGCGCAAACGCGATTATTATCGGTTTCAACGTTAGACCTGACACCAAAGCGAAAAAGCTTGCGGAAACTTCGAAGGTTGACGTTCGTTCGTATCGTATTATTTATGAATTGTTAGACGATATGGAAGCGGCTCTTAAGGGTATGCTCGCGCCCAAGCTTCGTGAAATTCTCACGGGTAAGTGTGAAGTTCGTCAAACCTTCCACATTACGGGCGTCGGTACGGTCGCCGGTTGTTACGTTACGGACGGCAAGATTGTCCGCGGCGGGAAATTGCGTATTTACCGCGAAGATATCATGATTTGTGAAGGTGGCGTTAAACAGCTCAAACGCTTCAAGGACGACGTAAAAGAAGTTTCTTACGGCTATGAATGCGGTTGCTCGATCGACGGCTTCGACGCAATTCAAATCGGCGATATTATCGAATGTTACGTTACGGAGGAAATCAAAGCGTAATGAAAGTATCAAGAACTTCCCGATTAAACGGGGAATATCAAAAAGAAGTTAGCGAAATTATTCGTCGTTTGAAGGACAAAAACCCGAACTTACGCGGTCTTATTTCCGTCACGGAAATGGACGTCGCGCCTGACTTAAAAACGGCGAAAGTGTACGTAAGTATTTACACGAAGAGCGAAGAAGACAAGCAAATTTCTTTCGCGACTTTGCAAGAATGCGCAGGGCAGATACGCCACGAGCTTTCGCAAGTGATGAAAATGCGTACCGTTCCCGCGCTTACGTTCCTTTGGGACGGCAGTATGACCTACGGCGCAAAAATGGACGAATTGTTCAAAAAAATCAATGAAAGCCCCAAGTCTTCGGACGACGGGAAAAACCTTTAATCGCTGCGGATAGCTTAGCGGCTTTCCAAAGCGCAAACCGAGGCAAAAGATGATAAGAGAAAAATCGAGTATTCAACAGATAGCTGAAAGAATAAAAAGCGCAAAACGCGTGGCAATTTTTACCCACGTACGCCCCGACGGCGACGCGCTTGGCTCTTCGCTCGCGCTGTCGTTGGCGCTCGATTTTTTAAATATCCAAAACGATATTTACGACGAATCGCCCATGCCCTCTAATTTGCTGTTTTTACCCAACTTAGAGCGAGTGCAAAGTGCTCTCAAAAGAGAGGAATACGATCTTTATATCGCGCTTGACAGCGCGGACATTAGCAGGCTCGGCGCGTTTGCGTCCGAGTTTGAAAGGTTTGGAAGAAAAACGCTCAGTACGGTAAATATCGATCATCACGTTTTTAATCCTTCCTACGCGCGTTATAATTTTGTGCGGAACTGTTCAGCGAATTGTATGAACGTTGCGCTGTTGATAGAGGCTTTAGGCGTACCGTTCTCAAAACAAATTGCCGATTATCTTTTGACGGGGCTATTAACGGACAGCGGTGCTTTTTCCCACGATGACGTTACGGACGAATGTTTTTTCCTTGCCGCAAAGCTTGTGAACGCAGGCGCGGACGTTCGCGGTTTAAACTACGAACTGTTTAAAAAACAGCCCAAAGCGCGTGCAAAACTGCACGGGGAAGTCATGAGTAAGATTCGGTATTTCCACGACGATAAATTCGCGGCGATCGTAATTACGTTAGACGTAATGGCGCGTTGCGGTGCGGATAACGGAATGACGGAAGGTTTTGTCGATTTCCCGTTAAACGTGGACGCGGTAGAAGTTTCCGCTTCGATTATGGAAGTAAAGCGCGGACAATACAAAATTTCACTTCGTTCCAAGACGTACGCAGACGTCAATCAAATCGCCGGTGTTTACGGAGGAGGGGGGCATGTACGGGCTGCAGGCTGTATGATGTTTGGCGACGTTGAAGAAATTTTAGATAAACTCTCGTACACGGTATATCAATATTTATAAAAAAGATGAAAGACAGGGCGGTTTCCCCCTGTTTTATATTTTTGTCCTTATTTACTTGACGAATATGTGAAAATATAGTATAATTAAATAAATTGACGAAAAAAGGAATATTATGGGAGAAAGTTGTCAAAACGTTTAATCGGGCTCGTAACTTTTCTCATTGATATTTTGACGATTAATATTTGAATAAAAGGGGAAATGACGAAAAATAAAGAAAAATAATTCTTCGGCGATAGAACGGCTGTAAGAATTGTTTTAAGGAGCGTAAAAGTGTTAACTATTTTGATTTCGATTATCCTTTTTATATTGTCTTCAACCGGCGTTTTGGTTTTAGGTGACGTAGCGGATCCAATAGTAATTCCAACGCTTAGTGAAATTGAGAGCGTTCGTATCGGTAATTCAAGCACAAGAACAGACGAGGAAATCAAACAAAAAGCGATTGAGTTCTTACAGAGCGCAGTCCCCACCAAACGACAATCGGTAAACGATACTCCAAGAGCAGAGGAGTATACTTTCTTTATGTTACAAGGCCCTACGAACGAGTATTTGTATCGCGGTTATTTTTACGAAGTAGAACATCTTTTCGGGCTGACAAGCGAATGGTATTATGAAATCCCGTACAACGGAATCTACGAAGTTTCCGAAGACTTTGTGGAAGCTTTGCTTGCTGAATGGAATGGAGAAAATTAAAAAAACGCTTAAAAGCAGTTCTAAAAATCTATGCGATTTGAACGCGTAGATTTTTTTTACAATAAAATTGTAAAAGTTGTTTTTAAAAGTTGATTTTTTGTTCGCTTTTTAGTATAATGGAAATAGTACGTTTTACTTTTTTGTAAGTTTCCAAGGAAAGAGTAAAAAAAGAGGTATGATTATGGCTCAAAAATCTAAAAAACTTGAAGAATGTCTTGAACTGAACGTGGAAGCGCCTAAGGTGCTTTCTTACGCGGATTACTATATGCAAAATCCGCTGTTTACGTCTTTACAAATCAAGAATTCTTCGATAGCTGCCATCGAAGGCTTGACGCTCGCTGTTTCTAACGGCAACGGGCTTGTAACCGCACATTCTAAGCAGTTGGAAGAAATTCCGTTTGAAAGCAAGGTTGCAGTGGCGTTGCCGAATATTATATCACCCTTATATTTCGTCAATCTTGAAGAAGTAAAGGAAGAAGAAATTTTTATCGAGCTTTTCAAGGATAAAAAATTGATAATTAAGACGTCCGTAAAGCTCACCGTTTTACCCTTCGATTTTTGGGAAGGCGTCAACGGCAACGTAGAGCGTTTGGCGGGCTTTATCCGTCCCAAACTCGCCGATTGCGCAAAACTTCGCGCGGACGTGCAAGCTCAGCTTAGAAAATGGGAAGTTTTTAGCGATCTTGAAGGCTACGAAGGCGCGGATAAAAACACTATTTTAAGAACGATAGCAGGCTTATACGCCGTTATGCGCCGAGTAAGCGTTGAACGCGAAGAAGTGGATATGGCTTCGCCCGTTCAAATCGAAATCACGAAATTCCTTACAAAGCGCAAGGCAAGTCCGCTTGAAATGGCGATATTTGTGTGTTCTACGCTGGAAAGCTTTGGTTTGCATCCCGTACTTGCTATCGGCGAAAAGGAACTTGGCGTGGGTGTATGGTTGCACGATAGCTGTTTCATGGATACGACGTCCGACGATTTGAATAGACTTGAAAAATACGTTTCGGAAGGCATCAACAGCTTGAGTTGTTTTGACGTTGAAGACTTGTTCTCCGACAAAAATGCGGCATATGCAACGAGTGAAAAACATTTCTTGCAAAAGCTTAACGAAGGGAAATACTATTGCTATATCGACGTGCGCAGATTGCGTATTGCGCGCGTTACGCCTTTGCCTATCCGTACGGGTAATGCAAAGCGTTACGAAGTGCTGTCCGAGGCGGATATTTCGCTCGACAACGCGCCTAAAACATTGACGGAACAAAAAAATCTTGCCATTTTCGGCAAGCAGACCAAGGACAAACAATGGGAGCGCAGACTGCTCGATTTATCCTTGAAAAACACGTTGCTGAACTTCCAGCCTCATAAAAATTGCGTGCACGTCGCTTCCGTATCCCCTGACGCGTTCTATGAAACGGTTAAAGAAGGTAAAGAATTTTCCCTTATGCCGGTGAATACGGAATTTGAAACGGTTACCGTCAAACGTATGTATTACGGCGCGGACAGTGAGACTAGAAAACTCAATCAGCTCATCGAGCTTGAACAAGGCTCTGGCGTATTGCGTTCCTTTGCTCGACTTGGAGATTTGAACGAGGCATGTACGCGTTTAATTAGAAAAAATAAAGAATCGGACGAAGAATCCGGGGCAAAAATTTTATATCTTGCAATCGGATTTTTGAAGTGGTATTCCCGCGAAGACGGCAAGGAAAAATATGCTCCGCTCGTTTTACAACCGATCACTTTGAAAAAGCGCAAAAGCGGGGATTTTGCGTTCAGCGTCACCGACGACGATTTGTCGGTGAACTTCACCTTGCTTGAATTTTTAAAGCAGGAATTTAATATCGACATTCGCGCGCTTGATTTGGCGGCGAAGGATATGAAGATTTCCGAAATTTTAAATATTTTCCGTATTGAAGTCGGGAAGATGAAGGACTGGAAAGTTTACGATGACGTTTACGTGTCGGCATTCTCGTTCGCGCGCTATCAAATGTGGCAGGATTTGCGCAAAAATATGGAAGAATTTTCCAAAAACGCGCTGATTTCTTCGCTGTTGCATAACCGTTCAGAACTTTCAGAGCAGGGTGACGAGAATATTCGTGAAGACGCTTGTTCACCTTTGGCAACGCTTGCGCCGCTCACCGCGGACACAACGCAATGGGAAGCGATTGCGCTCTCGCAAACAGGAAAGACGTTTGTTTTGCACGGCCCGCCCGGAACGGGGAAAAGCCAAACGATTACAAACATCATCGCCAACGCTCTCAACGACGGAAAAAGAGTGCTTTTCGTCGCTGAAAAACAAGCTGCGCTTTCCGTTGTTAAAAAGCGTTTAGACGGCTTGGGACTGGGTGATTTTTGTCTTGAACTTCATGCGAATAAGACGAGCAAAGCGGACGTTTTACAAAAACTTACTTCTACGGTTGCGCTTGCCAACGCGCAAGAAAGTGTGGGCCTTATGGAAACGTCGGACGAAATCGTGAGACTGAAAAAGGAACTCGATGATCCCGTAGTTGCGTTGCACAAAAAACGCCGTTTGGGCGTATCTGTGTACGAGGCGTTGCTCATTTGCTTAAAGAATAAATCCGCGCCTGAGATTATGAATATCGAAAGCGCCTTTTACGACCGTTTGACCAAAGAAAAAATCTCTTCGTATAAGACCATGATGATCGAAGCGGCGGCTGCAGCAAAAGAATGTGGCGGTGTTTGCAATTCCCCGTTCGAGAACGTAAATCTTACCGAATATAGTCTTGAAGTCCGCGATAGTGTGTACTGTTCTTCCGAGGTCGTAATTGCGGAAATCAAGCATTTAAAGAGCTATATCGGATTGCTTTTAGAGCTTTACAGACAACGCATTAGTACGCTTACAAGAAAGAAACTCGACGGATTATATCAAATCGCGAAAATTCTTGCAAGCGGCGGCTTGAATAAATATTTCAAGTCCAACGAAGAGCAATTTTATGCGTTCTTTAATGCCAACAGACGTTTGGATAAATGTTTTGAAAATTATTTCAAACGCTATAAAAAGCTTGTGGACATATCCAAGGAATACAAGGAACTCAACAAGTGGTTAGAAGATGGGAACGTGGACTACACCTCAATTAAACTCGTACATGGTGTGGCCAAACGTCTGTCAAAGCAAGCTTTGACGGAGGATGCGAGCCCTGAAATTATCCTCAAGGATATCGAAACGCTGACGGAAATTTATAAGGCGATGGAGGTCATTCGTTCAAATACCGATTTGTCGTCGTACTTTACAATGGCGTTTGGCAGAGTGGATTTCTTCGAGCCGAGAAAGAACTTCCTTTCCGACCTTTATAAGATTCACGAGCTTTGCGCAGACGTGTTTATGGATTATAACCCCGACAGCTTTAATAGTATGTGTATTCGCGCCTCGAACGGTTACACTACGCCAGTATTGCAAGGTTTAATCCGCTCGATTGAGAGCTTTAGAGCATCCGAACGCAGCTTCCTTGAAATTACCAAGGGCGACGCGCGCAAAGTTTTAGACGAGGAAGTACTCGATTACTATTACACAAAAGCCTCTTCGTTAATTGACAATATCGATATGCTCGCAAACTGGTGCATGTACAAAAAACGCGCTATGCTGATGAACAAAGAAGGCTTAACGTTCATTACCGACGCGCTTGAAGACGGTTCGATCACGAGTGAAAACGTGGTGGATAGTTTTGAGAAAAACATCTATAAAAACTTCTTACAAACCAACGTACCGCTCGATCCC
Source organism: Clostridia bacterium (assembly GCA_017504465.1). Lineage (GTDB taxonomy): Bacteria > Bacillota > Clostridia > Christensenellales > Borkfalkiaceae > Scatosoma. The sequence goes on from JAFVRE010000024.1 coordinate 20,254, forward strand.
GTATTGTCACATTTCTCAGCCACGCTCTTGGAAGAGAACACGGAATCGCTTAGAAAAACCATGGACGAATTCGCTCGTCTCACGCGTGAAAAAATCCGTTCAAAACTCATTTCTCGCATACCTACCCCCTCGACAGAGGGCGCATTGAGCTTGGAACTCATTAATTTCCAACGGCTTGCAAAAACGAATTTGCGCGGTATGGGTTTGAGAAAATTATTCGAAGAAATCCCCGAGCTTATCAAGGTAATCGCGCCTTGTATGCTTATGAGCCCGATCACCGTCGCGCAATATTTGAAAGCGGAGAACGGACTCTTTGATCTCGTCATCTTCGACGAAGCGTCGCAAATGCCTACCGCAGAGGCGATCGGCTCGCTCGCAAGAGCCAAGAGCGCAATCGTCGTTGGCGATCCTAAACAACTTCCGCCCACGGCATTCTTTAACGCGAACTATGTGGACGAAGACAATCTTGAAAACGAAGATATGGAAAGCGTACTTGACGACTGTCTTGCGCTCGGCGTTCCCGAACGCCATTTGTCGTGGCACTATAGAAGTAAGCATGAAAGCTTGATCGCTTTCTCGAATATAATGTACTATGGGAATAAGCTTTGTACCTTCCCTTCGCCCGATTCGCTTAGCAGTAAGGTTGTGTTTAATCTCGTGGACGGTATTTACGACCGCGGTTTCACCAAGCATAACAAAGCGGAAGCGGACGCGTTAATCGCGGAAGTAATCGCAAGACTTTCCGATCCTATGCGCTCCAAATCAAGTATGGGTATCGTTACGTTCAGCAGCGTACAAAAGGACTATATCGAACGCAGATTAACCGCGGCGATTGCCGAAAAGCACTTAGACGACGTGGCGTACGACCGCGAGGAGCCGTTGTTTGTCAAGAATCTTGAAAACGTGCAAGGCGACGAACGCGACGTTATCTTCTTCTCCGTTTGCTACGGCCCTGATAAGAACGGTAGAATGTCGTTGAACTTCGGTCCGTTGAACCAAGCGGGCGGTTGGCGCAGACTCAACGTTGCGGTATCCCGCGCAAGAGAAGAAATGTGCGTATTTTCGTCGATTACGGCGGCTATGATTGATTTAAGCAAGACGGATTCCAAGGGTGTTGCCGGATTAAAGGCATTCCTTGAATTTGCGCAAAAGGGCAGAACGACGCTCGCCATTCCTTCGGGAAATCTTACCAACAAAAAGGCTGGAATCGGGAAATATATTGCGGAAGAACTTTCCTCTTACGGCTACGATTGCCGTTATGACGTCGGTGTATCCGATTTCAAAATCGACGTTGCCGTCGTTGATCCTAAGAATAAGCATAGATTTATTCTCGCAATTATGTGCGATACGCCTACTTCTTTCTCGATTAAAGATAGAAACGTATTACAAATCCAAACGCTCAAGCGCAACAACTGGAACGTTACGCGGGTGTATGCGATCAATTACTATAACAATCCCAAACGTGAAATTAAGCGGATAAAAGATCTGCTCGATCGTTTAACGGGCGCGGATAAGAAGGGCGGAAACAACCTGCTTCGTGCAAAGCGTCCGTATAAAGTAGCGAAGCTCGACGGGCGCGTAGAGAACGCAACGTTCGTAACTTCGGGCGAAAACGACGCGGAAATCACTTCGAGATTAAAGGCACTGGTCGCAGCGGAAGAACCCATTTCGTATGCATTCCTTGTGAAGAGATGCTTGACGAGCTTAGGTATTTTGAAATACGGTGCGAAAGTAGAAGCGCGTATGCAGGCGCTCGTAGCCCTTTGCGGATTTAAGACGGAAAAACTTTTGGGTACGGTCTATTATCGTAAGACGGATAAGTTTAACTCGCTCGATAAATATCGCGTAGAAAACGGAGAAGTATTAAGGAAAACGGAAACGGATTTCACGCCTTACGAAATTTTGGCAATGATTCGCGGCGCGTTGGAAGACAAAGTCGCGCTCTACGTTGACGAGATCGTAACCCTTTGCGCAAGCATCTTGCGTTTAAGCAAACCTACTGAAAAGTTCGCGCTGTTTATCAACGACTGCATTTCGCTTGGGGAAGATAAAGGTCTGTTCGTGCGTTCGGTTTCGGATAGAATAACTTTGGCATAAAATTTAAACAATTTACAAATGAAGAACGAAGAAAGAAAAACGGAATGGTGGGACTATGACGGAAGATTATTTAACTTCCGTCCCTGCTTGTTCGTTTTTCTTTTCTTTTGTTTAGGGATTTTTTACGCGTTTTGCTCGGTGGCTTACGACGCGTCTGTTTGGTGGACGCTGTTGCTTTTGCCTATCTTTGCAATTGCGTATTTTATTTTAAAGCAGAAAAACGTTTTACTTTCTATTTGTTTTCTATCGCTCGCTTTTATAGTCGGAGCAGTTTCCTATTCTCATAAAGCCAAAGTCTATCTTGCTTCGCCCGTCGTTTCCGGCGAAGTTAGCGTGAGCGGTGAAGTGGTGTCCGCGCGCTATTACGCAGAGAACACGCAGCTTGTTTTAACGGATATAGAAATTGACGGCGCGGCGTATAAAGGCAAGCTCGTTGCGTACATGGTAGGGGTGGACGCGGAAAACGTCAAGGTTGGTGACGTTATTTTTACCGAAGGAGAGATATGGACGGAGCTCGCTTTAAAGAACGATTTTGGCGCTAATTCATTTGCCGAGGATATCCGTTACGGCTTGCGTTCAGAGAAGGGCGCGCAAGTGCTTTTTTCACGCTTTGCACCTTTTGCCGCCATACGTGAACAATTGCGCAATCGTTTATATACAAGCATGGACGAGGACGTTGCGGCATTCGTATTCGCCGTTTTAACAGGCGATGCGTCAGAGATGGAATCAGCGCTTTTGGAGAACGTCCGAATGGGCGGTATTGCGCACCTCTTTGCAGTTTCAGGGTTACATATCGGTACGCTTTACGGTGTTTGCGCGATGCTCGCGCAAAAGACAAAAGGTTTGAAAGAACATAAATTTTTGCGCATTCTATTGATAGTGGCAATACTCCTTTTTTACAGCGCGGTTTGCGGATTTAGAGAATCGGTAGTCAGGGCATTGGTCGGCTGTATCGCGGCAGAAATTTGTCTAACGTTAGGCGTAAAGCGTGATATGACCGAAACGCTTTCCATTGCCGGAGTATTTGTTTTACTCATCAATCCCGCATCCTTATTTTGCATAGGATTTCAGCTTTCGTTTCTTGCGTGTTTTGGGATCGCTTTTCTCGCGCGGCCCATACAGGTATGGCTTGAACGCATTTATAGACGTATAGCAAAGGATAAGCTTGGCGCGGAAGAAAAAAAATATTCGATAGGGTATTTACGCGGGACAAGAGGGAAGATATTTTCCTTTTTCTCGGTCACTCTTTCAGCGCAACTTGCAACTGCTCCCTTGCAATATTCCGCGTTCGGATATCTGTCGGGCTGGGGCTTGCTTTTAAACTGTCTGTTAGTACCGTGCGTCGGGGTGATTTTTCCGATTACGTTGGCCTTTTGCGCGGCGGCGTGTCTGTTGCCGTCCGTTCTTAGTAAGATTATTTTATTTTTCCCGAATATCGTATGGTCGCTTATCGCGCTTATTTTCCAAGTACTCGACTTTTCGTTCGTGATTACGGGCGGAGCAATTCCCCTTGGCGTGCCGCTCTGCTATTACGGCGCGTTGCTTGTATTATCGGATAAATTTAATTTTACCCGGGATAAAAAAGTAGCGGCATTTTCGGTGTTTACGCTTTGTTTTGCACTGGGACTTCTTCTCTTTTAGAGAAAAACTCTAAAACTTCGCTTGAAAATGCGTACATACTCTTGATTTTTTGATAAGAACATGCTATAATAAACTTGGAGGCGTTTGAATGAAATTTGTTGAACTCAAAAAACATATCGAAGAAAACGGCGCTTGCCCCATCTATTTTTGCGAGGGGGAAGAGGCGTATTTTCGCGATAAAGCGGAGTTTTTCTTGAAAAGCAAATTTTTGCAGGACGCTACGCTCGATTACGCCGCTTTTGACGGCGGGAGCTTAAAGGGCCCGAAACTTTCTTCGTTGGTTGCCGCGGTAAACTGTTTTCCGTTTTTGAGCGAAAAGCGGTTTGTCAAAGTGACGGATTTTTATCCTACGGAAGAAGAATACGACAAATATTTAAAGGAGCTTTTTGAAAATCCACCCCAATACTCCATTCTCTTTATCGTCAATTCACAAAAGAAAACGGAGAGCGGAAGGACGGCGGAAAAAGGCAAAAAGGCAATTCTTCAAAAGAAACCTAACGTCGTTTACGTGGACTGCGCCCGTTCGGACGAAGAAACGATTAAAAGGTGGATTTATTTGACCTGTAAACGCGAAGGCGTATTTGCGGACGGGATTGTATGCGGAAAAATCGCATCGTATTGCGTCAATAATATGTCGCGAATCGCGATGGAAACGGAAAAACTTTTGACTTATTTGAAAGCCAAAGATTTAACCAAATTGACGGACGAGATCGTGGATGAAGTGGTTTATCCCGATTCCGAATATAAAATTTTCGAGCTTTCGAACGCGGTTTCGCGTAGGGATTTCAACGGCTATCAAAAAATACTCAAGGAGCTTTCGGCGAAAGGCTACGACGAAGCGGCGTTATTAGCAACCTTGTGCGCGCATTTCAAAGGCTTATACGAAGTTTCGGGTATGCGCGGCAGCGATAGCGAAGTTGCTGCGGCGTTGTCCATGAATCAGTACGCGGTCAAGAAAAATCGCGAATTGGCAAAAAAATTCGGCAGGGCAAGGATAACGTATTTATATCAAAGCGTATTTTCCGCGATCAGCGGTTTTAAATGCGGTGAGCTTACGCAAACTTCTGCGTTACAGCTCGTAACAGCAAAAATATTTTTCTAATTTTTGATTGCAAATTTAAGGTTTAAAGGAGGACGGCATGAACGGATTATTGACCTTTGAAGATAAAATGGTGGAGCTGATAGAACGTGTCAGCGGATTTTTCTCGGCGTTTTCGTTTGCGTTTGCGCTTGAAATTCTAATTTTGTTTTGTTTAATTTTTTACGTTTCAAAAATTTTGCGTGATAACGACGCAACGCGCTTAATGGTATTATACTGGGTGCTCATTCTTGCGGTTGGCGTGATGTCGGAGATAGAGTCGTTTCCGCTTGTGACAAAAAATTTCTTGTTCTATTTCGTGATTATGATGTCTATGTTTATTCTCGTCATGTTCAACGTAGAAGTGAAAAAGAGCTTGCTCGATATGCGTTCAAGCGCTCTTCACGCTTCTGAAAAGAACGTTTCGGGCGGTTTGATGGAAGGCCGTTCCAACGAAGACGTGGAAAAGTGTATTTCGGATATCATCAAAGCGTTGCAAAATATGTCTAAAAATAACGTTGGCGGGCTTGTCGTTTTATCGAGAAATAATTTGCCTCGCCAAGTCCTTCAAAGCGGCGTTATGGTAGATGCGGAAATTTCAAGCCAATTGATCGAGGGGATTTTCTTCCCTAAAGCACCTTTACACGACGGCGCGATGATTATCCGCGGACATAAAATTCAAGCCGCAGGTTGCTTCTTACCGCTCACGCAAAAGACGAATTATCCCAAGGATTTTGGTACTCGCCATAGGGCAGGTATCGGTATAACCGAAGTTGCGAACGTTATCTCTATTGTGATTTCCGAAGAAACGGGTATTATTTCCGTCATCAAGCAAGGCAACGTACAGCGCTATGCCGATTACGATATGCTTAAGGCGGTTTTAAAAGATTATTACTGGCACGAATTACCGTTGTCCGATAAGAAAAGATAAGGAGGCTAAGCATGAACAAATTTACTAATTTTTTGAAGTCGGTATTTATTTCTAAGTTTTGGATAAAAGCAATTTCGCTTTTGCTTGCCCTTTTTATCGTAATTCTCATCAACGTATAAGCGTTGCGCACTTTTCATAGCGCACGGAAAACGGTTTTGGGGCATACTATATAATCGAGATAGATAATAGTTATTTAGGCGAACGAGCGTATTTTTCGTTTGCCGAGGAGTTTTGTAAAATATGGCAGTAAAAGTATGTAAATTCGGCGGTACGTCCATGGCGGACGGAAACATAATGCTCACTGCGGCGAAGATCGTAACGTCTGACGAGCAACGTCGTTACGTGGTCGTTTCCGCCCCGGGGAAACGTTTTAGCGGGGATATTAAAGTTACCGATCTTTTATACCGTTGCGCGCAAGCGGTTAGTGATAAGGACGGGGCTGCGTTTGAAGAAGTTTTTGGGAAAATTTCAGCGCGGTTTTTAACTATTGAAACGGAAACGGGCAAAAATTTTGGTATGCGCGAAATGCTTGCTAAAATCAAATTGGATATCCAAAACGGCGCGGGGGAAGAGTATTGCGTCTCCCGTGGCGAATATCTTGCCGCAAACGTGATGGCGGGAATACTCGGCATACCCTTCGTGGATGCGACCGAGTTTATTCGTTTTGACGAAAACGGCGCGTTGTCCGACGAAACCTTTACGCTCGGCGCGGAGCTTTTAAAGAAATACCCCAAAGCAGTTATCCCCGGTTTTTACGGGCTTGGCTTGGACGGAAAAATCAAAACCTTTTCCCGTGGCGGCGGGGACATTTCAGGCGCGATCGTTGCGCGTTGCGCAAAGGCGTCGCTTTATGAAAACTGGACGGACGTAAGCGGTTTTTATGCTTGCGATCCGAGAATTATCAATTCTCCAAAATGGATTTCTCAGCTCTCCTATCGAGAACTGCGCGAGCTTTCGTATATGGGCGCAAACGTTTTACATAGCGAAGCTATTTTTCCTGTCAGAACGGCAGGTATTCCCATTCGTATTTGCAATACTTTTAAGCCTGAAGACGAGGGTACGTATATTTTACCCGGCGTGGTCGCGCCTGACGCCGATCAACCGGTAACGGGCATCGCAGGTAAGACTTCTTTCACTGTCATCAACGTTGAAAAGTCCATGATGAACTCTGAAGTCGGTTTCACCATGCGTCTTTTGTCGGTGCTTGACAAGCATAAGATTTCCTTCGAGCATTTGCCTTCCGGTATTGATACAATGTGTTTGGTCATTGAAAATTCGCATTTAAAAGAGGGTATCGTTGACGTGCTCGTGAAAGAGATTAAAGAGGCGGTTCAGCCCGATGTAGTCAACGTCTTGGAAGATATTGCACTGATTGCAACGGTAGGTCACGGTATGGCGAGAAACGTCGGTATTGCGGCGCGGTTGTTTAAGGCTTTGAGCGAGGCGGGTATCAACGTGCGAATGATTGACCAAGGCTCAAGCGAGCTCAATATCATCGTCGGCGTGGAAAAGAGTCAGTATAGCGCTTGCATTAACGCGATTTATCACGAATTTTTTAATTGATTTACCATAAAGGAGAAATCATGAAGGTAGATGTAATTGAATTAAAAGAATTTTATCCTGTAAAGGGCGGTACGCTTAAATGTATCGCAATGGACAACCCTTGGGCAAGCGGCCACGAAAACTGGAAAAGACCGGCAGTCGTGGTTGTTCCGGGCGGAGCGTATCAGAACGTAAGCGGCAGAGAAGGCGAGCCCGTCGCTGCTGAATTTTTTGCCAAAGGCTTTCAAACGTTTATCTTAAAATATCTTTGCAGTACGGATGGCGTTTCTTATCCCGAACAGCTTATAGAGCTCTCGTCGGCTGTTGATTACGTCAAAAAACACGCCGAAGAATATTTGGTGAACCCCAATGAAATATTTGTCATTGGTTTTTCCGCTGGCGGACACCTGACGGGCAATCTCGCGGTGGATTATCAAAACGTTTCCCAAAAAGCGGGGGTGGAGCTTGACTGTAAACCCACGGCAATTGCGCTTTCCTACCCCGTTATTTCTCAAAAAACGTCCTATCAAGGCACTCATAATAATCTTTTACAAGGCTATACGGAAGAAGAAAAAGCAGTACTTTTAAAAACGCTCAACCTTGACGAAGCCGTTTCAAATCTCACGCCGCCCACGTTTATTTGGACGACAAGGGAAGATGGACTCGTACCTTGCGAAAACTCGTTATTGTTCGCAACGGCGCTTGCGAAAAACGGAATTGCTTTCGAACTTCACGTATATCCAAGCGGCTCACACGGCAAGAGCACGGGCAGCTTTGAAGTCAACGACGCAATGCCCGGAAGCTCAGCGCGACTTTCTCAATGGATTGAAAACGCCATTGCATTTTTCCGTTCCTATTGCGTAGAAAAATTCTGACCAGACTATTTTATTAAAAAACACATCGTATTTTTTGGATATAGCTATGAAAACAAACGTTATTGAATTAAAGCAATATTACCCTGTAAAAGGCGGTACGCTTAAATGTATTGCAATGGAAACACCTTGGTCTGACGGTCACGAAAACTGGAAAAGGCCAGCAGTTATTATCGCGCCTGGCGGCGGCTATACGCATATCAGTAAACGCGAAAGTGATCCCATTGCTTTGGCGTTCTTAGCAAAGGGATTTCAAGCCTTCATTTTAACTTACCTTTGCACTCCTGCGGGACGTTATCCCGAGCAGTTGATTGAAATTGCAAGCGCTGTCGATTACGTAAAAAAACACGCTGAAGAGTATTCGGTGAATCCCAACGAGGTTTTCGTAATCGGATTCTCCGCAGGCGGACATCTTACTGCAAATCTTGCAGTTGAACACCAAAACGTATCACAAAAAGCAGGCGTTGCGCTTGACTGTAAGCCTACGGCAGTGTGTCTTTCCTATGCCGCTATCACGGAAAAAGCGGGTTGTGAACGCGTACAAAACGTTCTTCTCGCTGACTATTCCGAGGGGGAAAGAGAATCCTTTAAGGCAGTACGTTACATAGACGAGGCTGTTTCCGAGCAAACTCCACCGAGTTTCATTTGGGCTACGGCAAAGGACAACGTAGTGGATTGTCAACATTCTTTATTGTACGCCACCGCGCTTGCAAAAAACGGCGTTCCGTTTGAACTCCATATATACCCTGAAGGTGGACACGGTAGAAGTACGGGTAGCTATGAGGTCGTGCTGAATATGCCAGAACATGCAGAACGTATTTCTCAATGGACTGAAAATTGCGCGCAATTCTTCCGTATGTATTGCGAAGAAAAATTCTAAATTTTTTTGAAAATGTAAGCCCCGATTACAATCGGGGCTACTTTTATTTTTTTGGTCTTGCGCGCGTGTATAATCCGCCGATCCGAAGGGGGCAGGTATGGATTTTTGAGAGCTGAGATATGCTTACCGCCTGATAATTCTTCTCTTTTAGAATAGGTAAAAGCATCCGAATCGCCTGTACGGTATTTTTTGCTCCGTCGTGAAAAAGCACGATTCCGCCTTGCTCTAATCCGTCGAGGGTCTTTTGACAAATTTCTTCGGCACTGATTCCCGTCCAGTCCAAAGTATCCACCGACCAGTCGAGAATAGGTGTTTTTGCGGCGGCGCGAACGCTGTCGTCCACCGCCCCGTAAGGCGCGCGGAGAAGATGTAAGGGGTTCCCGTCTATTTTTTGTAAAAACTCATCTACGAGTGAAATTTCTCTATCCAATTCAAAGGTGGCAAGTTTTCGCAAATCACAGTGCGAATAGGTATGATTGCCCAGCTCCAACCCAATTTCATACGCTTTTTTAACGTAAGGCAAGGTGTATTCGTTAAGATTTACCCCATTGAAAAAAATAGTCGCGGAAGCTTTACAGTCCGGGTTATTTTCGTTAAATTCTAAAAAGACGCTCATGAGTTCAGGTAAGCGTCTTGTCGGCGCGTCGTCAAAGGTAAAGGCGACGTGCTTTTTCTTATTCTCACGGGCGGAAACATCCACGTCTTCGACCGACCAAAACTCCGATAAGGTGGGGGCAGGTATGAGGTTTTCATCAATTTCAACGTTGCGCGCAGACGGTGTGTAGTAGGTTATTCGCTCTGATGTTTGCACCTTGACGTTCGGTTGTGTTTTACAAGCGTAGAGCATTGAAGATAAACAAAGCAACGCAATCAAAAATTTAGGCATACGCCGATAAAAAGTTTTTTTCATAATCATAGTATTTGCCGAGCTTTGAAGTTTATACAAAAACAAAGGGGTAAAAGAGTAAGGTAACATAATGAAAGAAAAATTACTAAAATAGCGAAAAAAAGGGATATTTTGTTAAACTTTTAAAAGTTTAATAAATAAGAAAAAAAATTTCTTCAAAGGCTTGACAAATGCTTATAGTTTTGTTATAATAATTAACGGAAGTGCAAAGGGGCGACGCGCAGGGCGCGAATCGCTCTTTTGGGATGTTCTAAATTACTGGAGGCAAAATGACGGGACGCATACATTCTTTTGAATCGTTCGGGACGGTGGACGGACCGGGAATACGGTACGTAATATTTTTACAAGGCTGTCCGTTGCGTTGCAAGTATTGCCACAACCCTGACACTTGGAAGTCGGGCGGAAAGGAATACACGGCGGAAGAAGTTTGCGCGTTAGCTTTGCGATACCGTAAATATTTCGGCGAAAGAGGCGGGGTAACCGTCACGGGTGGAGAACCGCTCTTGCAGATTGATTTCGTCATTGAGCTGTTCAAGCTTTTGAAAGCGCAAGGCGTGCATACTTGCGTAGATACCTCGGGATATATGTTCAATCCGGATAACTTAGACAGCGTTCGAAAGCACGAAGAGCTTGTAAAGGTAACCGATTTATTCCTTTTGGACGTCAAGCACGTTGACGACGAGCGCCATATCGAGCTTACGGGAAAGACGAACAAAAACACGCTTGCCTTCGCTAAGTTTTTGAACGAGCGCAATCGTCCGATTTGGATACGGCACGTACTCGTGCCCGAATGGACGGACGACGATAAAGCACTGGAAAGATTAAAAGCGTTTATCGACGGTTTGTCTTGCGTCGAAAAGGTGGAAGTATTACCTTATCACACAATGGGCGCGGTTAAGTATGAGAACTTGGGGTACGACTATCCCTTAAAAGGTGTTGAACCGCCCACGAAAGAGCGAGTGCAAAACGCAAAGCAAATCCTTGGCGTATCCAAGCCGTTATAAGTAGGCGCGGAGACGGAGCGAGTTTGCGTTTATAGGAGTTAATAATGAGTGAAACGATTGCAAAAAAAGATTATAAAAGTCTTTTAAAAGGGCTGTGCGTGGTTGAAATCAGCGGGGAGTCCTGCGCGAACTGTTTGACCTTGATGCCCGTTTTGAAAGAACTTGTGGATAGCAGAACGGACGTAACGCTCGTACACGTTGAAGCGGATTTTTCAACGGTTGAACTGATGGAAGAATGGGAAATTACCAAAGTTCCTACCATTTTATTAACGGACGGCGAAGAAATTTACGCTCGGTGCTCGGGCTACCAGCCGGAAGAAATTTTAGAGCTTTGGTTGGACGCAAAAATCGAGGAAAGAAAAGCGCAAAAGGGATTATAATTACGAAAAAAACGTCTAATATGGCGTGAATATAAACAAAGCAAAAAATAATAGAGGAGTAATATTATGATGCAATACAAAGGTTGGGAAGGATTTGTTCCCGGTAAATGGTCAAATGACGAAGTAGATGTGCGTGATTTCATTCAACACAACTATACACCTTATGAAGGGGATGCTACGTTCCTCGCACCTGCAACGGATGCGACGAAGAAACTTTGGGAAATCGTTTGCGATTTATCCAAGAAAGAAAGAGAAGCAGGCGGCGTTCTTAACGCAGATACAAAGATTATCTCCACGCTTACTTCGCACGGCGCAGGCTATCTTGATAAGGACCTTGAAAAGATCGTAGGCGTTCAAACTGACGAGCCCTTCAAGCGTTCTTTGCAACCTTTCGGCGGTATCCGTATTTCCGAAAGCGCGCTTCAAATCTATGGCTATGAAATTGACAGCGAAGTAAAAGAAATCTTCACGAAATACAGAAAGACGCACAACGAAGGCGTATTTGATGCTTATACCCCTGAAATGAGAGCAGCTCGTTCTGCACACATTTTGACTGGTCTTCCCGATGGTTACGGCCGTGGCAGAATTATCGGCGACTATCGTCGTGTTGCCCTTTACGGTATTGATTATCTCGTACAAAAGAAAGAAGAAGATAAGCTCTTGATGAGCGGTGAAATGACGCCCGATAAGGTTCGTGACAGAGAAGAAGTTTCCGAACAAATCAAGGCTCTTAAAGCTCTCAAAGCAATGGCTGCAAGCTACGGTTGCGACATTTCTAAACCCGCAACGACGGCGCAAGAAGCTATCCAAGCATTGTACTTTGGTTACCTTGGCGCAATCAAGGATCAAAACGGCGCTGCAATGTCTATCGGTAGAAACTCTACCTTCCTTGATATTTATATCGAACGTGACCTTAAAAACGGCGTAATCACCGAAGAACAAGCTCAAGAATTTATCGATCATTTCGTTATGAAACTTCGTATCGTTAAGTTCATGAGAACGAAAGAATACAACGAATTGTTCTCTGGCGATCCTACGTGGGTAACCGAATCTATCGGCGGTATGGGCGTTGACGGAAGAACTCTTGTTACCAAGACTGCATTCCGTATTCTCCACACCCTTGACAACCTCGGTCCTGCTCCCGAACCCAACCTTACCGTTCTTTGGTCGAAGAGATTGCCCGTAGCATTCAAGAGATTCTGTGCAGACCTTTCCATTCGTACCTCTTCCATTCAATACGAAAGCGATGAATTGATGCGCGCACAAATGGGCGACGACTACGCAATCGCTTGCTGCGTAAGCTGTATGAAAGTCGGTAAAGATATGCAATTCTTCGGTGCAAGAGCAAACCTTGCGAAGTGCTTGCTTTATGCAATCAACGGCGGTAAAGACGAAATGATGAAAGACAAGAAGACGGGCAAACCCATGCAAGTTTCCCCCGAATTCGTGCCTATCACCAGCAACGACGCGCTTGACTTCAACGAAGTAACCGCGAAGTTTGAAAACATGATGAAGTGGCTTGCTGAATTGTACGTGAACACGCTTAACGTAATTCACTACATGCACGATAAGTACTGCTACGAAGCGCTTGAAATGGCATTGCACGATACGAAAGTAGGCCGTTTCTTCGCTACGGGTATCGCAGGTCTTTCCTGTGCAGCAGACTCGTTGTCCGCAATCAAATACGCTAAGGTTTACCCGATCCGTAACGAAGACGGTATCGTAGTTGACTTCAGAATTGAAGGCGAATTCCCTAAATACGGTAACAACGACGATAGAGCAGACGAACTTGCAGTATGGCTCTTGAAGACGTTCATGAGAGAAGTTAAGAAACACTACACCTATCGCGGAAGTATTCCTACGACCTCTATTCTTACGATCACGTCTAACGTCGTATATGGTAAGAAGACTGGTAACACCCCTGACGGACGTAAAGCAGGTACCCCTCTTGCTCCCGGTGCAAACCCCATGCACGGCAGAGATTGCAACGGTGCGTTGGCATCACTTGAATCGGTAGCAAAATTGCCTTACGAATATTCGAGAGATGGTATTTCCAACACCTTCTCGATCACCCCCGGTTCGCTTGGTAAAGACGACTAATTCTTCACCAAACTCGAACGAAAAGAATAAAATAAAAAAGGAGAAAAAAAATTATGTCGAACAGAGTAGATAACTTAGTACAAATGCTTGATACCTACGTTGACGACGGCGGTTTCCATCTCAACGTAAACGTTTTCAATCGTGAAACCCTTTTGGACGCGCAAGCGCATCCTGAAAAATATCCCCAACTCACCATTCGTGTTTCGGGATATGCAGTAAACTTCATTAAGCTTACCAAGGAACAACAGGACGACGTTATTTCTAGAACGATCCACGAATCCATGGCTTAATTACAAGCGAAACGCTAAAAATTACTTCGCCGTCGTATTTTCGACGGCGAAGTTTCCACTTATAAAGGACGTTGTATTTTTTATAAATGTTGCAAACTTGCAAAGAAAAATTGTAAAATTATCGTAAAGGTAGGGGGCAGGTATGAAAGAAAAGCTTTCAAGAACACAAGCTTTGATCGGTGAAACCGCGCTTGAAAAACTGAAAAACACCCGCGTTATCGTGTTTGGGATCGGCGGAGTTGGCGGTTACGTCGTGGAAGCGCTTGCCCGTTGCGGTATTAGCTGGGTTGATCTTGTGGACGCGGACAAAGTCTCTACGTCAAACATCAACCGTCAAATAATCGCTCTCTCTTCTACGGTCGGACAATACAAAACGGAAGTAATGAAAGCGCGCGTTTTGGATATAAATCCAACGGCGAAGGTCAACGTTTTTAATCTCTTTTACCTTCCGGAAACGGAAAATCAGTTTGATTTTTCAAACTACGACTACGTTATAGACGCCGTTGATACCGTCGCTGCAAAGATTTCGATTATTGAAAAAGCGAAAAAAGCAGGCGTGCCCGTAATTTCCGCAATGGGCGCAGGAAATAAGCTTGATCCTACGGCGTTTGAAGTGGCGGATATTTCTAAAACGAGTGTTTGTCCGCTTGCAAAAGTAATGCGCAGAGAACTCAAAAAACGCGGAATAGAAAATCTTAAAGTCGTATATTCCAAAGAAGAAAGAAAAAGCTTTGGAGTAACGGACGGGGAGAGCGGTAAGCTTGCTCCTGCAAGCATCTCTTTCGTGCCTTCCGTCGCAGGTTTGATTATTGCATCCGAAGTTGTAAAGGATCTTATAGCCCAAAAGTAATTTTTTATCGGATCTTTACAATAAATTTAATATACTTTAAGCTTTTTAAATCGATGGCAAACGCTATCGATTTTTTTTGCTCATAAAAAGATGAAAATTGACAATAATAACCTTAAACGAAACTTTAAGGAGTGATAAAAATGGAAAAAATTAAAAAAGCAACGCTGGTATTACTTGCGCTCACGGCGACGTTTTCGATGGCTTTTTCAGGCTGTAAAAACGGAAATGAAGGGGGCAGGTACGAGCCTACTGCAGGTGTATATTCCTATAATACCTATACGGCGGTGTCACCGTCTAATTGGAACGCGCTTACCTATCGCGACAACAACGACAAGCAAATTATGGATTATATTTCCTCGTCGCTGTTTGAATACGATTTCTCGAAAACGTCGGAAGGGGAAATTGACGTGAAAGGACAGGTGGTCGATTACGGCATGGCGGTCAAGCTTGAGGACGTTTCGGAAAACTATCTCTCGGGTGGCTGGGGAATTTCCGAGGGTGAAAAAAATCGCGCATGGAAAATAACACTGCGCAGCGACTTAAAATGGGAAGACGGGAGCAGTATTACGGCGAACGATTTTGTATATTCAATGCGTGAACAGTTAAATCCCGATTTTAAAAATTTCCGAGCCGACAGTTTTTATCAAGGCGCGATTGTCATTAGCGGCGCGAAAAATTATTTTAACGGCAGTGAAAAGGATTTCAGCAAGGTTGGATTTTTCTCACTTGACGACACGTCGTTTGTCGTTATTCTTGAGCAGCCGTTAAGTCTTTTAAAGGAAGACGGTACGCTCAGCTATAAAGCGGCGTACAATTTCGGTGAGTTCCCGCTTGTTCATCGAGAATTGTACGAGCGTTGCAAACAAAGACCGATCGTAGGCAGTAAGCTTTGGACGACGGACTACAATTCTTCCAAGAAAACGACGCTCAGCTACGGTCCGTACAAGCTGACTTACTTCCAGTCGGGGAAATTATACGTGCTTGAAAAAAACGAGCATTGGTACGGTTGGAAAGATAAAAAATACGAAGGCCAGTACCAAACGGATAGAATTTCCTGCGAAACGCTTGCGGAATATAATACCGCTTGGATGAAATTCCAAAAAGGCGAAATTGACAAAATCGGTATAGACGTATCGATTGCAACCGATTACAAGAACAGTGAGCAAGCGTTTTTTACTCCTGACGATTTTGTGGGCTCTTTACAGCTTCAATCTTCCAAAAGCGCGCTTAAAAATCGTGAAACAGCGGGTTACGATAAAGAAATTTTAGCTCAAGCTGACTTTAGAAAAGCGTTGTCGTTAGGGCTTGACCGCGCTGCGTACAATACGGCGTGTACGACGAGTTCGCGCGCAGGCTTCGGGCTCTTCAATTCAATGCATTACTATGACGTAGAAAACGGCGGCGTATATCGTGAAACGGACGAAGGGAAACGCGTACTTTGCGAAATCTATGATATTGACGTAAACGATTATGCAAGTTTAGACGAGGCGGTAAACGCCATTACCGGTTATGATCTCGAACGCGCGAGAGCGCTTGTCGCTTCCGCTTATCAAAAAGCCAAGGAAGCAGGCGAAATATCGGACACCGACAAAGTGCGTTTGGTGTACGGAAGTGCGGTAGATAACGAAGTAACAAGACGGTACTATGAGAATTTAACGTCACAATGGCAAACAATGCTGAAAACCACGCCGCTTGAAAATAGATTTGAATTGGTTTTCGACGCAAGCTACGGCGACGAATGGGCGACTTCTTTCCGTTCGGGCGCGTATGATATTTGTCAGGCGGGTTGGCGAGGTGCGCCCTGGGATCCGGGATATTTCTTACTCGCGTATCTTGATCCAAACTATGCCTACTCGGCGGCTTGGAAAACGGATGAACACATGCTCACAGCGACAGTCAAAGGCGTGAACGGGCGCGGCGAAGTCACGAACTCACCTACGGACGCTTATAGCGCAACCAAAAGCTTGATGGAATGGTACGATGATTTAAACGGTAAGTGGGGGGTAGGTACGCTTGAAGAACAGTTCCGCTTATCCTTAATCGCGGCGATGGAAAAGGAAATTTTGGCGCAATATTACACCGTGCCAATCACGAATAACTATTCTGCGTCCCTGATGTCTTATAAGCTGGATTACACGACGTACGAATATAATACGTTTATGGAATATGGTGGTTTGCGCTACGCGAAATATCGTTATGATGACCTGGAATGGAAAAATTACGTTGCAAAACAAGGCGGTACGCTTGATTATAAGTAACGCCTTGATGGAGGAGAGGCAATGATACGCTACGTTTTAAAAAGAATAGGACTTATGCTGCTTTCGTTTGTTATCATTATGACCGTTTGCTTTTTCCTTGTGAAAATGCTGCCGCTTGTGGTAAACGCAAGTCTTGGTCAGGACGCTGAAATCGCGGAGGCGCAAATTGTTGCGAGAGGATATCGCGATCCTGTTTTAAAACAGTATTTTGCCTATATCCGTAGAATTATTGTCGACTGGGACTGGGGCGTAGGGGTAAATATGCCCGAATACGTTGGGCAACCGGTTTGGGGGGTATTCGTAGAAAAACTCCCCCCGACGATATTGATAAATTTATATAGTAGCCTGTTTGCCGTTCCTATTGGAATATTGCTCGGCGTGTACGCCGCACTAAAAAAGAACTCGTGGCAAGATCATACGATTAGCGTGCTCGTAATGGCGCTCGTTTCCGTGCCTTCGTACGTTACGGCGTTTTTAGTGCAGTATCTTTTATGTTTTAAGCTGGGTTGGTTACCGCTTACCATGAGCGCAGGTCAAGACTACTTCACTTGGCAAACCTTCCGTTCCATGCTTCCTGCGGTGTTCTCGTTGTCTTTTGGATCAATTGCAGGGTACGCAAGATTTACCCGCGCGGAGCTCTCTGAAGTCTTGACCGGCGAATATTTATTGCTTGCAAGAGCGAAAGGATTAACGCGCTCACAATGCGTTGCCCGACACGCGCTTCGTAACGCTATGACGCCGATATTTCCTTCCATCATAGCCGAGTTTATTGCCGTAATGTCCGGTTCGTTGATTATAGAGAAAATTTTTTCTGTGCCCGGCGTAGGGAAATTATATCTAACGGCAATCACCTCGCTAGACTACGATTTCTTTATGATGCTATCGGCATTTTACACCTTCATCGGCTTGGCGGCAGGGATTGTGGTGGATATCAGCTACGGATTTATCGATCCTCGTATTCGAGTAGGCGAAAAATAAGAAATTATCAAATAAAGGGGGCAGGTACGCGTTGAATGAAGAAAATAAACGCTTAGAAACACAAATTCCAAAGAGTAAATTTGAATTTGCGAAGCGAAGCGGACTTGAAAATAGTGAAAATATATCAGGGGAGTCGGTTGGGTATTTTAAAGACGCATGGAGACGGTTTTGCAAAAATAAATCCTCGCTTGTCGCTACGGCAATTATCGGGTTTTTATTATTGTTTTCCTTGATTGCGCCCGTTATAAGTCCGTACACCGTTTCCTATCAGGACGACCGTTACAAATTTTGTCCGCCTGAAAACAAACTCTGCGTTTCGCTTGGCTTGAATTTTTGGGACGGCTGTGAGAAGAAGATTCTTCCTGAGCATACTTTTCAATATTACCGTGCAATCGGCACGGAAACGGGTGAAAATCCTATAAAAAATGGGAAATATAAATCCGAGCTAAGAAAAAACGGCAGCTATTATTCCTTCCGAATGAATAGTGTTAATGCGGTCGGTTGCGTGTTTTTATCACTAACGAAAGCTGAGTACGCTTCCTTGCAAGACTATCAAGACCGCACAGGAAGGCAGGTAATTTACCCGACCACAAACCCGAGCGCGCGTCCGAGCGAGCGGGAAGCACCGCAGCTTTTTACGGACGCGAATTACTGGTATAAAACGCAGTTGGTGTCAGGCAAGGACGAGCAGGGTTTTCCCTTAAAACAAAAAATTGCTGTACCCGTGTTCGAGACGAACGGAGAATTTATCAATATTTATGCTTCCTATACGGGCTTAGACGGCTATCGCAGTTTGCGTCTTGAGGGTCAGGAAAAACTCTATGATTATGCAATCGCAAATCAAACGGGATACGAAGTTCGAGTGAAATACGCCGAGTATTATCGGTACTATAATTGTGAAGTTTTGAAGAACGGGATTGAAACCCCGAACTTTCTATTTGGTACGACGCAGGCGGGAAAGGATTTATTTACTTGCCTTGGCAGCGGCGCGAGACTGAGCTTTCTGCTGGCGCTGAGTATTTCCTTTGTCAATATGTGCGTAGGCGGCATATACGGCGCAATTGAAGGCTATTACGGCGGAGGGGCGGATCTTGTAATGGAACGTATTTCCGATATTTTAAGCGCCGTACCGTTTATGATTGTCATTACGCTTTTGAAAATGCATTTCGGCTCGACTAGCCAGCTTTTGATATTATTCGTAGCCTTTTTCCTAACGGGTTGGATTTCCATGGCGAAACGGGTGAGAATGCAATTTTATAGATATAAAAACCGCGAGTACGTGCTTTCGGCGAAAACACTTGGCGCGACGGACGGAAGAATTATGCGTAAGCACGTTTTACCAAACGCAATCGGCACGATAATCACCGGCTCGGTGCTTTCTATTCCCGCCACCATTTTTTCCGAATCAAGCTTAAGTTATCTTGGGATTATCAATCTTAATACGGGCAGCATGACGAGCGTAGGCACGCTATTGTCCAACGCCCAACCCTATCTCACCACCTATCCGTATATGATTTTGTTTCCCGCGCTGTTTATTTGTCTATTGATGTTGAGCTTTAATTTATTTGGAAACGGACTTCGCGACGCATTCAATCCGACTTTGCGCGGCGAAAAGGAGTAAAATGGAAGAAATTTTACAAGTAAACAATCTCGCGGTAACGTTCCGCGTTCCCAACGGAAATCTTCAAGCCGTTCGTTCGATATCCTTTTCTTTAAACGAAGGGGAAACGCTTGCAATCGTCGGGGAGTCGGGGTCTGGAAAATCGGTTACGTCCAAGTCGATAATGGGAATTTTACCAAATTCAGCTAAAATAGATTCAGGCGAGATACTCTATCGCGGTCAAGACCTTTTAAAACTCAGCGAGCGTGAAATGACGAAAATCAGGGGCAGGAATATTTCAATGATCTTCCAAGACCCTATGTCGTCGTTGAACCCGATTATGCGGATAGGCAAACAAATCACGGAAACGATACTTTTAAATCACAAACAGGGGGATAAACGAAAAAGCTATGGAGAGGCCAAAGCGCGCGCAATCGAGTTGATGAAAGAAGTGGGGATTTCCGAGCCTGAACTTCGTTTTCGTCAATACCCGTTCGAGCTTTCAGGCGGTATGCGACAACGTATCGTTATAGCAATCGCGCTTTCTTCAAATCCCGATCTGCTCATTTGCGACGAGCCGACGACCGCTCTTGACGTAACCATTCAGGCGCAAATCCTCGAGCTTATCAATCGTCTAAAAAGCGAGCGAAAATTAACGGTATTATTTATTACGCACGATATGGGTGTAGTAGCGAGAATGGCGGATAGAGTAGCCGTCATGTACGCTGGGAAAATAATTGAATACGGTACGGTGGAAGAAATTTTTTATAAGGCAACACACCCATATACGTGGTCGCTTTTAACTTCCATGCCCGATCCCGACGGTAAGGAGCGTTTGGAAGGAATAGAGGGATCTCCGCCTGATATGACCAATCCGCCCATAGGCGACGCGTTTGCGCCGCGTAATCCCTATGCGCTCAAAATTGATTATGAAAAACAACCGCCCTTTTTTAAGGTAAGCGATACTCATTATTGCGCGAGCTGGCTTTTGCACAAAGACGCGCCGAAGGTCAATCCGCCCCAAGCCATTAAAAGACGTATGAATAGAATCAAAAGGAAGGAGTTGAAAGTTGAACAAGAAAAATCCAAGCACGGAAAATGAAAAAACATTCGAAACCTCAACCCTGCCCCCAACGGAGCTGTTGCGCGTTGAAAATTTGAGCCAGCATTTTAAAAAAGGGAAACGTGTTTTTAAGGCAGTGGACGGGATTAGTTTCAGCGTTCAAAAAGGCGAGGCGTTTGGGCTTGTAGGAGAGTCGGGTTCGGGCAAAACAACGACGGGGCGTTCGATAATCGGGCTTTACCCAATCACGTCAGGAAAGATATACTTCAACGGTGAGTTAATCGCGTCGGGTGATAAGGCTGAAATGAAAAAAGCGCGTCAAAATTTTAGCAAATCAAGGCCTATCCAAATGATCTTCCAAGACCCCGTCGCGTCGCTCAATCCAAGAATGACGGTGGGGGAAATCGTAGGCGAAGGCTTAATCGTTTCGGGGGAAAACAACGCTGAAAAAATCAAGGAAAAGGTCTGCGCGAGCCTGATAGCCGTAGGACTTTCCCAGGATCATATTTCCCGTTATCCCCACGAATTTTCAGGCGGACAACGCCAACGCATAGGAATAGCTCGTGCTCTTGTCATGGAGCCTGAAATGATTATCGCGGACGAGCCCGTTTCCGCCCTTGACGTATCCATTCAAGCGCAGGTGATCAATTTGCTCATTGACTTAAAAAAACGTTTGGGCTTAACGGTGTTATTCATTGCGCACGACCTCGCGCTCGTCAGGTATTTTTGCGATAGAATTGCAGTAATGAACGCTGGCAAAATTTTAGAAGTTGCACAGTCGAAAGAGCTGTTTGCAAACCCGCTTCATCCATACACAAAGTCTTTGCTTTCAGCCATACCTTATCCCGATCCTGATTATGAAAAAGGCAGAACGCATACCTTCTATGAGCCCAAAGAATACCTGAGCGATGGTGAACAGCCGGATTTACGTGAAATTAAAAAGTCGCGGTTTGTGTACGCAACGGAAGCCGAGGCACAAGAGTATAAGGAGCAATTAAAAAATAAACATGCAAAAAAATAAAGTATTGCCTTGCTTTCTTTTTGGAGTGGTGGTCGTTTTTGGATTGCCCATACTTCGAGGCGAGTGGACGCTCGCTTTGCTTTGCGACGGTTTTTCTTTTGCGGGTATATTACTTTTAAGCTACGCAGGGTTAGAATTTTTAAACGCCCAAAACGCGTTCGAGGGAGTTTTCTATATCGGAGCGCGCATAAAAAGTCTATTCTTGCCCTTTTCAAACAAGGGGATTTTGGATTATTCCGATTATCAGCAGCAAAGACGGAAAAAAACAAAAAATATCGATTACTCTGCGCTAATCATCGGCGCAGGGTATTTGTCGCTTGCGATAATTCTGTTGTTTTTTCTTTGAAAAAGTCATTTAAAAACAAAAAAAACCCTTTGTTCATTTTACAAATTGAAACGGTTGTGCTATAATAGACTTATCAACGACAAAGGAACTGAAATTATGCAGTCATTAAAAGAACTTTACCGCATGGGCAAAGGTCCGTCCTCTTCTCACACGATCGGACCGGAACGGGCTTGCAAACTGTTTTTAGCTGAAAATCCGCAAGCCGACGCCTTTAAAGCTATTTTATACGGCTCGCTCGCAAAGACGGGCACGGGACATGGCACGGAAGAAATTATTCGTACGCTTTTACCAAACGTCGAAATTATAAATGATGAAACGGAAACGCTTTTCCGCCATCCTAACACAATGGATTTGGAAGCGTATAGAAATTGCGAACGCATAGGGCAGGTACGCGTTTACAGTGTTGGTGGCGGCGCGATTGAGATAGAGGGCAGGGAAAATCTTTGCCCGGAAGTGTATTCTCTTGAAAGCTTTGCGGCAATCAAGGAATATTGCCAAGAGCGCGGCATGGACCTTGCCGATTACGTTTTTGAATGTGAAGGCGAAGAGATTAAAGAGTATCTTGCGGAAGTTTGGCAAACGATGAGGAACTCTTTCAAGGCAGGCGTAAAAGCGGAAGGCGTACTCCCCGGCGGCTTACAAGTACAACGGAAAGCGCGTATTTTATACGAACAAAAAATTGAAAATGAAAGACCGGAAGATCGGGAAAACAGGCTTGTTTGCGCTTATGCGTTTGCGGTCAGCGAAGAAAATGCAGGCGGCGGAAGAATTGTTACCGCGCCCACTTGCGGTGCATGCGGCGTATTGCCCGCAGTGCTTATCTATGAATCGCAAAAACACGGCTACTCAGACGACGAGATTATTCGTGCGCTTGCGGCTGCGGGCGTGATAGGCAATCTCATAAAGACCAACGCGTCCATTTCCGGAGCAGAGTGCGGTTGTCAAGCGGAAATCGGCAGTGCTTGCTGTATGGCTGCGGCAGCGATTGCATACCTTTTCAAGCTGGATTTGTCCAAGCTTGAATATGCCGCGGAAATCGCAATGGAACACCATTTAGGGCTCACTTGCGATCCTATTGCAGGGCTTGTGCAAATTCCTTGCATCGAGAGAAACGCGGTTGCGGCAATGCGCGCGATCAATGCGGTATCCCTTGCGAACTTCCTTTCGGACAGCAGAAAAATATCTTTTGATATGGTCGTTAAAACAATGTACGAAACAGGCAAGGATATGTCTAAGCGTTATAGAGAAACGTCGGAAGGCGGACTTGCTAAAATTTACAAACAAGACGAATAAAGCGAAGCGCGCCAAGATAAAAAGCGCGTACTCGCAACGAATGAAAAAGGGGAAAGATTTATGAAAGAAAAATTAACGGTAGCGCAAAAAATTCACGCTCGAAAGATCAAAAAACCGCCTACGGTCATTTACCGTATCCTTGCACAAATCTGGAAAATGCTGTTTATGAAAAAATACGGCGTAAAGGTCACGTATAACGTAGATATTAGAAAGGACAAAGGCTCGTATATCCTTGTCAGCAACCACGCCTCACGCGCGGATTACATATTCACGGGCGTGCCTATGTTGCCCAACTGCTGCAACTACGTAGCAGGTTATAACGAGTTTCACCGTTCGCATTTAGCGTTTGTTTTTAAGCTTTTACAAGTCATTCCCAAAAAGAATTTCGTACCCGACGTTTACACAATTAAACAGGTAAGCCGCGTACTCCAAAGCGGCGGAAGAGTAGTTCTTTTCCCTGAAGGAATGAGCTCCATTTCAGGCGCAAACCAACCCGTAGCGGTAGGTACTGGTAAGTTCATCAAACATTTCGGCGTGCAAGTTTATTATTCCGTAATCAAGGGCGGATACCTCACTACGCCAAAATATAATTTAAACGATAGATTCGGTAAGGTTGAAGTGGTATTCGACCGCATGTTTACGCCCGAAGAGCTGAAATCACTCACACCCGAGCAAATTGAAGATAGAATGAACGAGCTCCTTTATCACGACGATTACGCGTGGAACAAAGAAAAGGGCTATGAATATAAGAACAACGGTGATATCGCGGACGGACTTCATACCCTTTTGTACCGTTGCCCTAAATGCGGCAAGGAATTTTCCATGAAAGGCGAAGGGAACACCATTCGCTGCTTGGAGTGCGGAAACGGCGCGACGATTTGCAACACCTACGCCATGACTCCTTTTGACGATACTTGCGTCATTCCCGAAACGCAAACGGCTTGGTTCAATATGCAGCGCGAACAGGTAAAATCGGAAATTTTAGACGAAACCTTCACGCTTGTGGAAAAAGTAAAACTCGGTAATTTGCCCGATTATGAGAATTTAAAAGACCTTAAAACGTCGGAAATAGTCGGGGAAGGTACAATCACGTTAAACCGTAACGGATTCACGTACGACGGTACAAGAAAGGGCAAGCCGTTCTCTTTCCATTTAACGCCCGCCGAGCTTCCGACCTATGGTATGTGTACGGACGTTTCGAGATTTTACACCTTCTATAAGGGCGAATTTATGGAATTTTATCCCGAGAACGAAACGGTAGAAAAATGGTTCTTGGCTACCGAAGAAATACACCGTTTAACAGGCGGAAAGTGGCAGGATTTCAAATTTGAAAAGTAATATCACGCAAGAAGAATTAGAAAAATACATCGCGGAACAAGGTGCCGTACTCGTCGGCGGTTGCGAGCTAAAAGCTTCGCCGATTACAGGTCAAGAAAACTTGAAATACGCCTTTTCGTTTGCGGTTAAGCTTTCGGACAGTATTTTAAAAACGATAGACAACGGGCCTTCGTTTTCCTATTTCCAGCATTATCGTGCGGCAAATTCCTTGCTCGATACGATCGCCTTTAAGCTTTCTCAACGCTTGGAACAATGCGGCTATAATGCCTATCCGATTGCGGCAAGTCAAAGCCTTGGCAAAAACAATCCCTATCGAGGCGTCGTCGCGCATAAGACGGTTGCTGTGAATTGCGGGCTTGGTTACGTAGGAAAGAGCGGTTTATTTTTGACGAAAGACTATGGCAGCAAAGTAAGGCTTGCTACCGTTTTGACGGATATGCCCCTTATCAACGAAAAAGGGGTTATAGAAAACGCTTGCGGTAATTGCGATTTATGCGTAAAAGCCTGCCCGTCAGGCGCAATTTTTGGCACGTTGCCCACTACGGACGGGGAACGCAATTACGACCCTGAAAAATGCTCGAAATATATGAAAGAACATTTCCAAGACGTCGGCAGGGGCAGTGTTTGCGGAGTTTGTATCAAAGTTTGTCCCAAGAACAAGCTTTTGTGAAGTCAAAAGCGACCTTTTAACAACTAAAAATTCACAATTATATAGACCTCTTGAATATATTGCATTAGAAGAGTTTTGTTCTTCTAATATGATACACAAGAGGTTTTTATGTTATATACTTGTTGTAATTCTTCGAGAAACGTTTGGCAACGCTCAGGCGGTTGCGGCTGTACGAACACTGTAAATACCACGAATGGTGGCTGCGGCTGCGGTTGCACGAACACAACGAACACCACGAATGGTAGCTGTTGCGGTTATACGAACACAACGAACACCACGAACGGTGGCGGTAATACGTTCGTCAACGGCGTGTATGGAATTTTCTTCCCGATTTCGAATAGATCGTGTTGTGTAAGACGCACGACCACGATTAATTGCGGAAACACGGGTGGTTGGACGAACGGTTGCGGTTTCAACTACGGCTGCCGTCGCAATCTCTGTACGACCAACACTTCCGCGGCTGTTATCGACGGTGACGCGTACTACGCTCGTCAATACGGATTATACTCAGGCGGCGGTTGCGGCTATTATGGTAACACGACCTTTAACGGCTATACCACGAACGATTGATAGGGAAAAGCACGGTTTCACACGGCTAAACGAAAGGACAACGAACGCTTTTGCGTTCGTTGTTTTTTACTTTATAAAATAAAATGCAAAAAGGAAATAATAAAAGTTGTTTATTTGAATATTTTTTCTTGAAATGCAAAGGCTGAAAAAGAGGAGAATTCGTATATGGCGAAAGGCGTTAATCGTGAGAAAAGGGATTTTCAATCAGCATCTCTATTATTTTTCAGCGTTTCCTTTATCGGTTGGCTTTTTGAGACCGCCCTTTGCGCCGTTCAAAGCGGGCATTTTTGCGATAGAGGTTTTTTAACGCTTCCTTTTTGTCCCATTTACGGCACGCCTGTTTGTATTATTTTTTTGCTTTTGGGAAAACCGAGCAACGGACGTTTTTATAAATATTTTCTCGAAAAAATCCAAAACGGTAGGGAGCAGGTACGAGCCATATCAAAAATCCTGCTAAGCGCTCTGTCTGTTTTTCTATACTTTTTCACGTCGGCATTTTTAGCGACGTTATTTGAACTTGTGGTAGGCTTGATTTTTGAGAATGCAGGACTTTCGCTATGGTCGTATAGTGGCATGCGGTTTTGTTATAAGGGCGTGATTTGTCTGCCCATTTCTTTAGGCTGGGGAGTGCTGATGACTTTTTTTGCCCAATTCCCGTTGCCATGGTTGGAAAAAAAGTTAATCGCAATCCCAAGCCGAATAAAGCGTGGCTTGACGGCTATTTTATGGACGGCGCTGCTCGCGGATTTTTTATACAATACAGCTTACTATCTTACAAACGGAAAACATTTTGATTACCGAAAATATTTTCAGCGTTAAGGAGAGAAAAATGAAATTAAATTTCTTAAAAAAAGGTATAATTTTATCGTTGTTTTTATGTGTAATTCCATTTACGAAAACGGTGGCAATATCTTCCCCCAAACAAGCAAAATCCCATACCTGCCCCACTCAAATTACAGTTTTTGCAAAGGGGATCGACGTTCCTTTAAAATCGGGAGATTCGCTTAAAGAGATAGCAAAACCTTATTTGGGTGTATATGAGTGTAAATGGCTGTATTTTGGCGGAGAGGATAAGAAAAAGGAGTTTGAATATTTACGCGTAGAACTCAAAACGAAAGGCGAACTGTTAGTAACCTATAAATTAAAAAAGGGTGAGAAGGGCAAAGTGCCCCTCTCCTTCGAGTATGATTATGAAGAAAAACAGATACGGGTTTTCGGTCAATGGATGCTTTTGAAAATAGATAGAAAGTTTCCGCTTGAAAAGGGAGAGCTCAACGTCGTAACAAATTTGTTTGGGAAACTTGTCAACGTAAAATTTTTAAGAAAATAAAATAAATCACGAACGAATGTTTGAAAAATGCTTGCTATTTTAAAAAATAGGTGGTATAATGGTAAGCATGGAAAAGGTATTGACGGCAGATCAAGAGACTGCGAAAAATTTAATTAAGGAATGGTACTTTAACAGCGACGACCAGTTTTTTGTACTGTCCGGTTACGCAGGTACGGGAAAGACTTTCCTGATTGATTACGTTGTCAGACACGAGATAAAGTTAAAAATAGGGGAAGAAGTGGTATTTGTCAGCCCTACAGGCAAAGCCGCGTCCATTCTCGTGAAACGCGGTACGCCCGCGTGTACCTTACATAGTTTAATTTACGTGCGCGACGAAGACGATTTTGACGTTGACGAGAACGGAGAAATCATTCAAACGCAACGTCTTTCTTTTATTAAGCGGGAAAAAATAGACGAAAAAATCAAGCTTATTGTCGTGGACGA
Organism: Clostridia bacterium; assembly: GCA_017504465.1. Classification (GTDB taxonomy): domain Bacteria; phylum Bacillota; class Clostridia; order Christensenellales; family Borkfalkiaceae; genus Scatosoma. Next base: position 47,737 of record JAFVRE010000024.1, read on the forward strand.
AGCGTCCATGATTGCCGCGGACGTACTTCGTGATCTTTTGAGTTTTGGCGTAAAATGCCTTTTTAGTGGTGACGGCGCGCAGCTTCCGCCTGTAAACGGGATTTGTCCGTTAATGCAATTGATCGACTATACGCTTACGGAAATTGTCCGTCAAGCAGCTGACAATCCTATCGTAAAGCTTGCGACGCTTGCGCGAGAGGGGAAAATTATCCCCTATGGAAATTACGACGATAAAGTTTGCGTTATTCCGCGCAATAGCCTGCGCGGTGAAGAGCGCAAAAACGTCTTTTTAAAGGCGGACCAAGTTATTTGCGGGCTCAACCGTACTCGAAACGCATTAAACGCGGAAATTCGCCGTTATCGCGGCATTGATGCGGACGCGCTTTTACCGACCGAGGGAGAAAAGCTTATTTGTACCTTAAACGACTGGGAAAAACCTCTTGATGAAGAGGAAAACTTCTTCCTTGTTAATGGGATTATCGGTTATGCTGAAAACGTTTGCGAAGGCTACGACAAAATTGCGATTATGGATTTTCGCGCAGACTTCTTAGATGGGAGCATACGTTCCGCGTTCGATACGGGAATTTTTACGGACGGTCGATACGCGCATAACTATGGAGATCGGGCAGTTACGCTTTCTGACGGAAGTGTTGTGCATGAGGACGACTACGCAAGGCTTTTCCGTAAAAAAGCGACTTTAGACGAAGTGATAGACCGTTTCGAGTTCGCGTATGCAATTACCTGTCACAAGGCGCAGGGCTCGGAGTTTGATTTTGTAATCGTTTTCGACGAATCTTGGGCGTTTCATGACGAGCGGGATAAATGGTTATATACGGCAATCACGCGCGCAAAAGAAAAGCTTTTAATCGTGCGTTAAACAAATTGCTTATTCTAGAGAAAAAATACTTGACGAACTACTTATAATTTTGTTATAATTTTAGCGTTAATAAGGGGCAGGTACGAGTTTTATGGCAAAACAGCTTGAAAAACACCAAGAAATAGAACGCTCGATTATAACGACCTATCGCAAGACGATATGGTCGCCGTTCGTGCTTGCGGTGAAAAAATATAAACTCATTCAAAAGGACGATAAAATTGCCGTTTGCATTTCAGGCGGAAAGGACAGTATGTTGCTCGCCAAGCTTATGCAGGAGCTCCAGCGGCATAGCGAAGTTCCGTTCGAGCTCGTGTTTTTGGTGATGGACCCTGGTTATAACGAGGCAAATCGGAAGAAGATCGAGGAAAATGCTCGTTTGCTCAACGTGCCTATTACGGTATTTGAAAGCGACGTATTTGCAGTTAGTGACACAATTTCCGAGCAATCGCCCTGTTATCTTTGCGCAAGAATGAGGCGCGGACACTTGTACGCTAAGGCAAAAGAGCTTGGTTGCAATAAAATTGCTTTAGGACACCATAAGAGCGACGTTTTGGAAACGACGCTGATGGGAATCTTGTACGGCGGTCAGATTCAAGGCATGTTACCGAGAATTAAGAGCACGAATTTTGAAGGTATGGAGCTGATCCGTCCGATGTTTTGCGTACTCGAAGAAGATATCGTGCGTTGGCAAAACCACAACGGGCTTGAATTTATCGCATGCGCCTGCCGATTTGTTAAAAACGTAGAAAGCGAAGAAGTTTTACCCGCGTTTTCGGCCCGCAAACGTGTAAAGCAGTTAATTGCCGAGCTTAAAAAGGAGCACGAGAACGTAGAGCATTGTATTTTTCAAAGCATTCATAACGTACAGCTCGATACGCTCGCAGAATATAAGCAGGACGGGAAAAAGCATTCATTCCTTGAACGGTTTGAAGAAAAAGATTGACATAATCACAAAAAACCTTGCATAGAGTAAAATATGCAAGAACAAAATGTAAAAAAAGAAAAAATACATACTTTAACAATCGACCAGAAAAAGACGGTAAAAGCAACGGGCATCGAAAGCGTAGTGGCGTTTTCATCTTCGCGAATAGCGTTAAACTTATCGGATGGCGGACGGTTATGCGTCAACGGTACCGATTTAAAAATTACAGCCTTTTCCAAAGATCTTGGGGATTTCGAGGCGGTGGGTACGGTCACGGGAGCGACGTACAGCGGAAAATTTGGCGCTAAGCTATTCAAATAAGAAATGGTTTGGTCTGAGCAACTAAAAATATTCCTTTTGTGCGTGTTTAGCGGTTTTATAAGCGGCGTATTTCACGAGCTTTTTAGCGGTTGTGTTACGCCGATGAAAAACGAGAAATGGGAATCACGGGCTTGGCTTGTGTACGAAGTAAGCTTTTTCGCGTCCTTTGGGATAGCGTTCGTAGCGATACAGTCACTTTTTGGGTTTCCTGACCCTCGGGGCTATATGTATGCAGGAATTTTTGTTGGATTTTGGTTATATTCTAAAAATTTGCGAATAATACTTGCATTTTTTAAAAAAGTATGCTATAATGTAACCACAAAGAAAATTTGCAAACGGAAAAACTCTCAAAAAAGAGGTGAAATTATATGACACAGGAAAAATTAAGAAGAGTAGTTACCGCGGCTGTAGTCGCAGGTACGACGTTATTTGTCATCCTTCTTTCCGTGCTCATTTATCAGATTGCGACGATTGCGGTGTATAATAAACGTATCGAGAAAATCGAACAAGAAAACGCCGCTCTCGAAGAATCCATTGAGAACAAAGAAGGGGATTTGGAATATTACAGTTCCGAGCTTGGTAAGTTTTGGCTCGCCATGGAACACGGATTTGTTTTAGGACAGGGGAAATAAATATGAATAAATTTGCCGTAATTGATATCGGCTCTAATTCCGTTCGCTTGATGATGATAGCGGGCGGAAAAGTTTTATATAAGACAATAAAGACTACCCGTCTTGGCGAAGGTTTGGCGTTTTCTTGCGAGCTTTGCGAGGCGGCGAAAACGCGCACCTTAGAAGCGCTCACAGCATTTGTAAATCAAGCAAAATCGGAAGGCGCGAAAAAAATAGTAGCGTTTGCAACCGCGGCGATGCGCTCGGCTAAAAACGGCTTTGAATTTGCTCGGTTTGTAGAAAATGAAATCGGCTTAAAAATAGAAATCATTTCCGGCGAAGAAGAAGCGCAAATCGGAATCCTTGGCGCGCTCGGCAAAAACGACGGCTCGATTATTGATATCGGCGGCGCAAGCACGGAGCTTATCGTGCAAAAGAACGGTGAAATCACTTACCGAAAAAGCTTGGACATCGGCGTAGTGCGTATTCGGGATATTTGTCAGCGTTCGCAACCTAAAACAAGAACGTTGTCTGTTGATACGGTAAAGGAATACGGCGAGCCGCAACTTTATGGAAAAGCTTACGCCATCGGCGGTACGGCAACGACGATTGCGGCGCTGCTTTTAAATCTCGACAAGTACGATAGGGAAGCGGTTTCAAAAACGGTGGTAACTCGCGCGCAAGTCCGCGCGTTAGCCGACGAATTATTCTCAAAAACAGTTGAAGAAATATCTTCGCACCCTTGCGTTGACGCGCTCCGCGCCGACGTTTTAGCGGGCGGCGTGGAATGGCTGTACGCGATTTTGGAATATTTGAACGTGGATGAAATCCACGTCAGCGACGGCGATAATCTTGAGGGTTACGCAATTTCAAGGGGAATGTTGCATTCGTAAACGAAAGAGAATAGACAAAGGGGATTGACGATGAGAAAAAGTATCCTTTCAAAAATTTATACGATAGCGATAACCGTTGCGTTTGTGTTTGGGCAAATCGCTATTCTTGCGTCGAAAGGCGCTACGACAACGGGCGCAGTGCTTGTGCTCGTCGGGGTATTGCTTGCCTTTATTGTTGCCCCCATGGCGCACGAGGCGGGACACGTTGTATTCGCAAAATTGGCAAAAATGCAAATCCAATACGTTAAGTTTTTTTGTTTTTCTACTCAAAGAGTAGGGGGCAAGTATGCGTTGACGCTTATCAATCCCTTCCTTGCCGATCAAACGCAGGTTATACCCACGTGTGGCGGAAATATGCAAAAACGTGCGGAAAAATACACGGTCGGTGGTTTGGTGTTTAGCGGAATACTTGTGCTTTTGCTTGCTGTATGCACGATTGTATTTTCAGTCTTGCAAATCGAGAACGCCTTGACGCTTGGTATGATACCCTATTCAGCCTATTTGTTTTTCTTAAACGCCGCGCCTTTTGAATATGCCGACGGAAAAACCGATTGTGCGGTATATTCAGGGCTTAAAAGGGGAGACGAAAGGGCAAAAACAATGCTTTCGTTTATGGAAATACAAGGCAGATTATTCGAGGATACTCGATACTCGGAAATTTCGGAAGAACTTTTTAACTTCCCCGTTTTAGCTGAAGACGAGCCGATGTTCTTAATCGGTTGGGACTTAAAATACCGTCGCGCGCTCGACGAATGGGATTTGGAAAAAGCGGCGGCTTGCATGAAACGAATGTCTCAGGCGGAGAGCTATTTCACGGCGGCAGAGCGAGAAAAGTTTGCTGCGGAGCTCACCTATCTACATGCTTTAAGCGGAAATTTCGATGCCGCAAACGCTTGCAGTAAATATTGCGAAGAATTTTTGAAAGGGGATACCCCGACTGCAAAACGGATACTCGCTACCGTAGCTTTTTGCGCAAACCGCCAAGAAGATGCGGAGATTTTGAAACAAAGCGGGCTTTCATTGCTTGAAAATATGGAAATCTACGGCGAGAAAAAACTCGAAGAAAGTCTGCTTGGCAGAATAAATTTCGACGACTTACACACACTGAAAAAAGAGAACGATTATGAACGGACAAACAATTAAAAGGGATAAATTAGAAAGAAAAGCGGGAATTTTATTGCCTGTATTTTCTTTACCGAGCTCAGAAGGGATAGGAACGCTTGGCAAATGCGCGTACGACTTCGTAGACTTTTTGGCGGGGGCAGGTATGCGAGTTTGGCAGGTTTTACCTCTTTTGCCGACAAGCTATGGGGACAGTCCTTATCAGTCCTGTGCTTCGGATGCGCTCAATCACTACTTTATCGATTTAGACGTTCTTGTAAAAGACGGATTGCTTTTTGAAGAAGAAATCAAAGGGATAGACTGGGGTGAGAAGCGGCGAATAGATTACCAAAAACTCTATGAATACAAAGCGAGAATTTTGCGGCTTGCATTCACTCGCTTTGATAAAAATTCTATTGAGTGGCAAGCATTTTTATCGGAAGGGAAGTATTGCGACTATGCAACGTTTATGGCGCTTAAGGAAAAGTTTGCCTACGCAACGTGGAGCGAATGGCCTGAGCCGTACAGACAAGCCAGCGCAGAAACGATGGAAAATTTCCGTTTGGCGCACAAGGATGAAATCGAGTTTTGGCAATTCACGCAATACCTGTTTTTAAAACAATGGCGCGCGTTAAAATCATACGCCAACGCAAAAGAGGTGCTTATTATGGGCGATATGCCTATCTACGTCGCTTACGATAGCGTAGAAACTTGGAAATACCGCGAGCAATTATTTATGCTTGACGAAGAAGGGAATCCTGATCTTCGGGCAGGCGTACCGCCCGACGCGTTTTCAGAAGACGGTCAGCTTTGGGGAAATCCCGTCTATAACTGGGATAAGATGGAAGCAAACGATTATCTTTGGTGGAAACAGCGCATAGAATATGCATTTAGTCTTTTCGATATCGTAAGAATCGACCATTTTAGAGGCTTTGACCGCTTTTACGCAGTGGAAAAGGATGCGGAAACAGCCAAGGACGGCGCTTGGAAAAAAGGCCCGGGCGCGAAATTATTTTTAGAGTTTAAAGACAAGGCGATCGTTGCCGAGGATCTTGGCATCATTGACGACGGCGTGCGTAAAATGATGAATGAAACGGGCTATCCGGGCATGAAAGTGCTTTCGTTTGGATTCGACGGAAAGTTTGACAACGAGCATAAGTCGAGTAATCACAAACAAAACGTTTACGCCTATACGGGCACGCACGACAACGCGCCGATCAAGGAATGGCTGACGTCGATGGACGAACAACAAAGAAAGGCATTCAATATCGAAATGGACGTTGAAAATACGCGGTTAGGGATACCCATGTCCGAGGCGAGTGAACTTTCGGTAGACGAACTTTGCGATAATATTTTAGAGCAAGCTTTTGCGTCCCAAGCTTGCGTTGCAATAGTGCCTTTGCAAGACGTATTAGCGCTTGGTGCGGAAAGCAGAATAAACAGTCCTTCAATTGTTTCGGACGAAAATTGGAGCTTTCGTTTCACGAAAGAGACTTTCACAACCGACCTTGCAAAGAAACTTCTCGCGCTAGCAAAGAAATACGAGAGATAAATAAAATATAATAAAAACGATAAACCTTCATGCAAAAGCTTGGAGGTTTTTTTGCGCGTTTAATTTACTTTATTCGGTATAAAAAGAGCAAGCAAGAGCAAAAATAAGTGAAAAGGCGTTTTGCCTATGGAGGAAAGAATGAAAAGAATACTAAAAAGTGGAATTGTTGGTCTTGCCGTCTGTTACGCGGTCGGACAGGTTGGGGCGTTGACCGCTTGTCGCACTACCGGCGAAAATTCGGACGCGATAACGATCACAGTTTGGACGGCGGAAGGCGACGCTGAATTTATGAAATGGGCGCAGGAAGAATTTAAGCGTGAAAACCCGAACAAGAAATACAATTTCGTTATTGATTATCAGGGGGAAAACGATATAGCAACGCGTATTTTAAACGACGTAGAAAATGCGGCGGACGTCTTTTCCTTCCCGAACGACCAAATCGCGAAACTTGTAAACGGCGACGCGTTATCAAGACTGGGCGGAGAGGTTTTAGAGGACGCTTTGGAGGATTTAGATGAAAAAGCGATGGATTCTGCAACCATTAAAAAGGACGGGTTAGACCAAGTTTACGGTTTGCCGTACACGGACAATACCTTCTTTTTGTATTACGATAAATCGGTTTTAACCGAGGAAGACGTGCGTTCCCTTGACGGAATTTTATCAAAATGCACGGTGCAAAAACAATTCGCGATGCCTTTTAACGACGGATGGTATTCCAGTGCTTTCTATTTTGGAAAAGGCTTGGGATATAACGTAACCTACGACGCGAATTTTGCAGAAACAAAAATAGAATGTGATTTTGATAGCGAAATCGGGGAACAAGTCACGCAGGCTATGTGGCAATTAGCGCAGGACCAACGCGTAAAAGCCGACGCCAACGATTCGAAAATCACCGCAGGCTTCAACGATGGCAGTATTGTTGCGGCAACTACGGGGATTTGGAATAAAACGGCAATTAAAAATTATCTCGGCGACAATTTTGCGGTCGCAAAGCTCCCGACGTACACCTATGCAAAGGGTACGGACAATGAAGAGCAAGTCCAGCTCGTCTCGTTTGCGGGGTATAAATTGCTCGGCGTGAATAATTATTCCAAACAAAAATCGGAAGCTGTTAAATTTGCAAAATTTTGTGTGGAAGAGGAAAGTCAAATCAAACGCTTTGATCTTCGCGGCTATCTTCCAACCGACGAGGATGCAAGAGAGAATGAGCGAGTACAATCGGATGCCTGCGCGAGAGCGATAGCGGCGCAACTTGCGCACAGTAAAGAACAAAAAAACGTGCCTTCTACGTTATGGGTTCCTATGGAAGGGCTTGGGAACGCCATGATCACGGGCGTAGCGAGCGGAAATTTTAACGTAAAGCAACAGCTTCAAGCCTGCGTTTCCGCAATTAAAAAATAATAGACAAAGGAGAGCCTATGCAAGCAAAAGTCTGCGCGGAAAATCCGATTAAAAAATTGATAAACGTTTTTAAAGATGGAAGCTGGCAGACGCGGCTCTCTTTCTTTTTGCCCGGAGCGGGGCTGTTGCTTCGCAAACAGTTTCTGAAAGGGGCTTTGTACGCGCTTTTAACGATAGCGTTTATCGCGTATATGCTGTCGTCGGGCGGGAAGTTCTTGGCGCATCTTTTTTCAGGGGATTTAGGCACGGTCATTTCGGGCGAAGTATGGAACGAAGAGCTGCAAATCTTTGAAAAGGTGCGTGGAGATAACAGTTTTTTAATACTTTTATACGGCGTAGTTACCATTGTAGTAGTCATCGTTTACGCATGGCTGTGGACAACTAACGTTCTTACTTCGGCAAAAAATGATGAAATCTTAAAATCAGGGGGGCAGGTATCGAGTTTTCGTCAGGATTTGGGGATTTTTCTCAATAAAAAATTCCATATTCCGCTCTTATTTCCGCCTTTTTTAGGGCTAATCGTATTTACCGTCATGCCGCTTATTTTTATGGTATTGATTGCGTTTACTAATTACGATTACCAGCACATGCCGCCGGGCAAACTTTTCGACTGGGTAGGGTTTGAAAATTTTAGGGCGCTCTTTTCCCTTTCAGGCGGCTCGTCGTCTTTCGCTATTGTGTTCTTACGCGTGTTGTTATGGACGTTCGTTTGGGCGTTTTTCGCGACCTTTAGCAATTATTTTTTAGGTATGCTGATTGCGCTTATGATCAATCGAAGAGGAATCAAACTAAAAAAATTATGGCGAACGCTGTTCGTTATCGCAATTGCCATACCGCAATTTGTAACCTTGCTTTTAATGCAAAAAATTCTCGATACGGACGGGATTTTGAATAAACTGTTAGGCACGAATATACTTTGGCTTACCGACCAGCGAAATTTTTCGATTTTGCCAAGAATAATGATTATTTTAGTCAACGTCTGGATAGGTGTTCCGTACACGCTTTTAATGTGTTCGGGGATCTTAATGAATATTCCGTCCGATTACTTTGAAGCGGCGCGAATAGACGGCGCGTCTCCTATCAAAATCTTTTTTAAAATCACCTTACCGTACACGCTGCACGTAACGACGCCATATCTTATTACGCAGTTCGTCGGGAACATCAATAACTTCAATGTCATTTGGCTTTTGACCAAGGGCGGACCGGTGGATAATATCTATTACGGCGGCGGAACGCAAGCGCAATCGACGGACCTTCTCGTGACGTGGCTATATCGTCTAACGACGGACGTCAATCCTAAATACAACGTCGCTTCGGTTATAGGTATCGTTATTTTCGTAATATGCTCATTCATGAGTATAATCACGTACAACCGCTCGGCGTCGGCAAGGAACGAGGAGGAGTTTCAATGATGAGAATTACGCAAAAGACTCGTACACGGGTTATGGATTTTACCATTTACACCCTGCTTAGTATTCTTGGCGTAGCGTGGGTATTACCGATTGCATACCTTTTATACACCGCCTTTCGCGTAACGCCGTCCACAGGCATTATCAATACGCTGATCCCTGAAGATTTAGAGCTTGGAATAGGCAACTTCGTCCGTCTTTTTAGGGACACGGATTTTGCCGTATGGCTGAAAAATACGCTGATAGTTTCCTTTAGCTCCTGCGCGATTACAACGGCTTTCGTTTTAATGGTAAGCTACGCAATTTCAAGGCTTCGTTTTCGGTTTAGAAAATCGGTTATCAATATCCTTCTCGTACTCGGAATGTTTCCGGGGTTCATGAGTATGATAGCGGTATATTTCATCTTAAAAGCAATGGGTTTGACAAACTCCCTTTTGGCGTTGATTTTGGTATATTCGGGCAGCGCAGCGTTGTCCTATTATATCTGCAAGGGCTTTTTCGATACCATTCCAAGAGCAATGGAAGAAGCTGCCATTTTAGAAGGTGCAAGCCAACCCATAGTCTTTTTAAGGGTGATTTTGCCGCTTGCAAAGCCGATTATCGTCTATACTATATTAACCTCTTTCATTTCGCCGTGGTGTGATTTTATATTTGTCAATACGATCATAAGCGAACGCGATAAATACACCGTTTCTCTTGGACTTTATAAACTCATTAATACGGAAAAAAGCGGATTTAACGAAAACTTTACCGTTTTTTGCGCAGGGGCAAGTATTGTCGGAGCGATCATCGTGACGTTATTCATGAGCTTGCAAAGTTATTACGTGGAAGGAATTACGGGTGGTGCAGTAAAAGGATAATAGAAGAAAAAAAGACGACTGTGAACCAAAGCGTTTAACAGCCGCCTTTTTATATTTGGCGAGAAACAAAACAAATAAGTGAAATTATTTATAAAGAATAAGAACTTATTTATAAACTTTTTTTAATAGAAAGCTTGCAAAAAACGTGCAATTATGATATACTATTCTTGGAATAATTTTTCGAAGAGGTCAGCTTTATGACAGAAGAAATATTACAATCTATTCTTTCGGCGGAAGCTCAGGCGAACGCCGAGAAAACGCGCGCAACGCAACAAGCTGAGGGGATTCTTGCCGAGGCCGAAACTACCGCGCAAAAGATAGAGCAAAAAAGCTTGAACGCCTGTAAGGCGTTTTTAGAAGCCGAGCAGGCCGCGGCGAAATCCGTCGCGCAAAAGCAATACGAGGAGACAATCCTTTCCAAAACGAAAGAAGCAAAGGAATATTGTGCCGAAACGCTTAAAAATTCCGAAAATCTTGTTTCCGAGATTGTAAGGAGGATAGTAAGTGGCGATTGTTAAGATGAAAAAACTTGACCTCGTCGCTATGTCCTACGAAAAGGACGAGCTTTTAAACGCCCTGCAACGCACGGGCGCTGTAGAGGTAGCCGTTCGCGACGATACGGAATATGCAAACGTCAATCCTTCCGATTCCATGGAATTAAGGGGGGAGTTTTTGCGTGTCGAAACGGCGCTCGCTACGCTTTCTAAGGAAGTAGAAAACTACGAAAAGGAACACGATATAAAAACGGACGCTTTACGCGACGGATTCGAGGTCGAATATGCTGAATTTATGCGCATTTACGAGAAAAAATCCGAGCTTGAAGAAGTTGTTTTCAAAATAAACTCGCTTACGGACGAGAGAAATCTTGCAAAAGCGAATTTAACCAAGCTGAAAAGACAATATGAAATCGTTTCGACGTACGCATTTTTGGACGAGCCCTTTGACTCGTTTAAAGATACGGCGCGCACGCATTTCAGATTAGGCGCACTTCCCACTACGAATTTAGGTGGACTTCAAAAGGAACTTGAACAGGAAGAACTTATAGAAATAAAAACTCTTAGAGAGTTCGGTTCACTCAGCGTGATTTTGGCTGTGAGTCATAAAACAGTTTCGCTTAGATTAGATTCCGTGCTTTCAAGTTTTGCCTTTGCTGATTGTCCATATTCAGGCGAAAAGAGCGGTAAGCAAATGCAACAAGAATTACGCGCTGAATACAACGAGCTTGAAGAAAGCATTCTTGCAAACGTGGCAACCATGTACGAGTTGAAAGCGTATATCCGCCCGCTTAAAACGTATTCGGATTACCTTTCTTTCCTTTTAGAAAAGGAAGAAACGTCAGGGAAATTGCGCGAAACGCAAACGACGTTTTTCTTGCAAGCATACCTGCCTGAAGACGCAGAAACGCGAGTACGCGAAGAAATTTCCAAGTCAATCGGCACGTGCTTTATGGAGTTTTCCGAGCCTACGGAAGAGGACAATCCCCCCACGCTTCTTAAAAATAACGGCATTGTTTCTAATTTTGAGTCGATTACAAACAGCTATTCCCCGCCGAACTATCGGGAATTTGATCCCAACGCGGTAATGTCCTTTTTTTATAGTTTATTTATGGGCTTCATTATCGGCGACGCGGGATACGGCTTATTAATGCTTCTTATAGGCGGTTGGCTTTGCTATAAAAACCGCGCGAAACCTACGGGTATGTCAAGGCTTGCAGGCGCTTTTGCGGTCGGCGGATTTTTCGCTATCATTTGGGGGCTGTTGTTCAATTCAGCATTCGGGATTGCGGCGCTTGGCGCTGGAAACACGGTTATGCCCGATCCGCAAAAAGATCAATGGTTGCTTGCAGGAATTTCCGTTCCCAGTGTACTCATTATCGCGATGTTGCTTGGCGTAGGTCAGCTTTTCGTCGGATATATCTGCAAAGCGGTGCAGGAATGGCGCAGGGGCAATATCGGCGACGGTATTTGCGACGGCGTGCTTTGGGCGATTTTCTCAGTCGGAGTCGCGTTGGTAATCGTCGGGTTCGTGGAAGAATTTAATATGAGTGCGCTTGCGACGGTCGGCGCAGTGATAGCAGGGGCGTCTTTGTTGCTTGCTATTATTACGGCAGGCAGAAAGGAAAAATTCTTTGGAAAATTCACCAAAGGCTTTGGCGCGGCGTACGGGATTATCAATTACGTTTCGGATATTTTGAGTTACGCGCGTCTGTACGGTTTAATGCTTTCGGGTGCGGTTATCGCGCAAATTATCGGCAATTACAGTACGCAGTTTCTTATAAGCGGAAACGTGGGGCTTATACTTCTTGCGGTGGTGCTGCTTGTTGTCGGCCATGGTTTCAATCTCGTAATGAACTTACTCGGCGCGTATATTCACGACGCAAGATTACAGTACGTTGAATTTTACAGTCGATTCTTTGAAGGGGAGGGCGAACTTTTCAAACCGCTCGGTTCTTCGCAAAAATACGTTTCGGTATTGCGTGGCTAACGCTACAAAAACAGTAAATTATAATAAATTGAATTAAAAAATAAATAAAATCGGAGGATTTTTATTATGGGTTATACTATAGCTTTGGTAGGTATTGCACTTTGCGTATTGCTTTGTGGTATCGGTTCATGTCTTGGTCTTTACAAGACGAGTACGGCGGCTGCCGGCGTTTTGGGAGAAGATCCCAAGAAGTTCGGTAAAGTTATGGTCCTCGTGTTGCTTCCTGCAACGCAGGGTATTTACGGCTTTATTATCGGCATCATCGCATCCGGTTCTTTGGCTGCTACTATGTCCGTTGAACTCGGTTGGGCAATGGTTGGCGCCACGATTCCCATGGCCATTTCCGGTCTTGTTTCCGCTTACTTCCAAGGAAAATCGGCAGTTAACTGTATTTATGCAGTAGGCAAGCAAGAATCTTTGTCGGGTAAGCTTATCGTATATCCCGGTATGATCGAATTCTACGCAATTTTGGGCTTGATTATTTCTATTATGCTCGTTGGTAACGTAGGCGCGTTGATCGTATAATTACGGTATCATTATGGCTACGCAAAACATCGTAAAAAAAATACTTTCCGACGCGCAAATCGAGGCGCAGGGCATTATTTCAAACGCGGAAAAACGCCGTGACGAAATTTTGTCCAAAGCCAACGTCGTAGCGCTTGAAAGACAGTTACAGGCGCAGACGAACGCGGAAGGGTACGCAAAATCCACGCTCGAAAAACGTCTTGCGGACGCTCGTTTGGAAAGCAGTAAAATTATGCTCAAGGAAAAGCGCAAAGTGGTGGATTCCGTTTACGCGCTCGCTTTACAGCGCTTACTTTCGCTTGAAAAGGAAGATTGTCTTGCTCTGTACTCGGCGTTGCTTGAAAAGTACGCAGAACCCAACGACGAGGTGTTTTTGGCGAAAAACTTTGCGTACGAGCAGGAATTTCGCGTATTACCCGTCATTGAAAAACGTGGTCTTACGGTATCCAAAGATCGCATTGATATCGAAGGCGGAATGCGTCTTGTAGGCAAACTTGCCGATAAAGAGCTTTCGTTTACCGCGTTGCTTGCGGCGGATAAGGAACGCAACCAAGCGGAACTTGCAAGGAAATTGTTTCATTAAAGGAGTAAAGGCATGGCTGTCTATGACGTGCAATATACAAACGGCGTAATTGCCGTCCGCGAGAAAAATTTTCTCGGTGAAAAGCTGCTTCGGATTTGCGAAATGCAACCCGAGGACGCCTTTCGCTTTCTTTTAGACAGCGGCTTTGGCACAGGCGCAGAGGGCGTGAACGGCGTTCATGACTTTGAAAAGCTCGTAGCGATAGAAGAAGCTCGGCTGTATTCCTTCATTCGCGAATACGCTCCTTCCAAAGCCGAACTGGAATATTTGCTTTTGCCCAACGATTTCCATAACGCAAAGGCGTTTTTGAAAGCGAAATCGCTTGGCGTTTCAGCGGATAATATGCTCGCAAGCGAGGGCTTAATTTCGGTAAAAACCTTATCCGATTGCGTGCAGGAAGGGGATTTTACCGCGCTTGCGGACTTCCCGCATTTTAAAAAGGCTTGTGAAGAGGTTGACGAGCTTTTAAAGGAAGAGAAAGACGGCGCGAAAGTTGGACAAATTTTCGATAAGGCGCTTTTTGAACAGTTATGGTCAGCGTTAAAAGGCAAGAGCTTTTTGCGAGGGCTTTTAAGAGAAAAGGCGGATGTCACGAACGTGATTACAGCCCTTCGCTCTAAAGATGCGGAAAGTGCGGAAAACTCGTACCTGCCCCATGGCAAGCTCACGAATGAAGAGCTTGAAAAACTGTTTGAGACGGATAAAGAAAAGACGAAAAAACACTTCTTGAAAACAGAATTCGGGGAGTTTGTTTCCGTTTGTCTTACGGCGCAAGAAAAGGGATTGCCTTTGAGTGAAGGCGAAAAAATACGCGATTTGCGAGAAGTGGAATATTTTGCTCGGCGTAAATACGAGCTTCAAAAAAGCGAACCCTTTTTATATTTCGTATATAGAAAGAAAACGGAAATTTTAAACGTGCGTATTGCATTCGTATGCCTGAACGCAGGCTTAGGCGAAAACGCAATAAAAGCGCGGTTAAGAAGTTTTTAACGGAGGATAAAAGGTGATAGGAAAGACGGCAATCGTCGGAAACGGCGACGGAATTATGGTCTTTAAAGCGGCAGGCGTAACAACCTTTCCCGCTGAAGACGAAAAGCGTGCAAGAGAGATTTTGCGAAGAATCGCAAAGGACTATCAGGTGATATTTCTCACTGAAGACCTCGCTCGTCCGTTAAAGGATTTTTTAAAGAGATTTGACGAACAACCTTACCCCGTAATTGTAAGCGTGCCTGCGGGCGGCGGCGAAAGCGGTTACGGTATGGAAGTTCTTAAAAACGCCATGGAAAAGGCGTTAGGTGTGGATATTTTATTCCACAACGACTAAACGGTAAAGGAAAAAGAGAGGAATAGAAATGGCAGGAAAGACAACGAAAATATCCGGACCTTTGATTATAGCGGAGGGAATGTCCGACGCGAAGCTGTACGACGTCGTACGCGTTTCCGACAAAGGACTCGTCGGGGAAATCATCGAATTACGTGGCGACAAAGCCTCCATTCAAGTCTATGAAGAAACGTCTGGCTTAGGGCCGGGCGAGGACGTGTACTCGACAGGCGAACCGCTTTCGGCGGAACTTGCGCCCGGTCTTATCACGGGCATTTTCGACGGCATACAACGCCCTCTTACGACGTTATATTTCAAATATGGCGAGAGAATTTCTCGTGGCGTATCCGTCAACAACTTAGATAGAGAACGTAAATGGAAATTTATTCCCAAAGCAAAGGCAGGGGATACCGTAAAGGCAGGCGACGTTCTCGGTATTGTCAACGAAACGGAGATTGTCGAACATAGAATTATGGTGCCTTTTGGCTACGAAGGCAAGCTTTTATCTATTGAAGAAGGCGAATACACAATCGAAGAACCGATTGCGGAAATCGCAACGAAGGACGGGGTTAAAAAGGTTGCAATGCTTCGCAAATGGCCCGTTCGTAAAGGCCGTCCGTATTCGCAAAAACTCAACCCTGCTATGCCTATGGTCACAGGACAGAGAGTTATCGACACTCTTTTCCCGATCGCAAAAGGCGGTGTAGCGGCAGTTCCCGGTCCTTTCGGCAGCGGAAAAACGGTCGTTCAACACCAGCTCGCAAAATGGGCGGACGCGGATATTATCGTGTACGTTGGCTGCGGCGAACGCGGCAACGAAATGACGGACGTTCTCAACGAATTCCCTGAACTTAAAGACCCGAAAACAGGCGAACCGCTTATGAAACGTACGGTTTTGATAGCCAACACTTCGGACATGCCCGTTGCTGCGCGTGAAGCGTCTATCTACACGGGTATTACAATCGCAGAATATTTCAGAGATATGGGCTACAACGTAGCCATCATGGCGGACTCCACGTCTCGTTGGGCGGAAGCGCTCCGTGAAATGAGCGGCCGACTTGAAGAAATGCCCGGCGATGAAGGCTATCCCGCATACCTTTCCTCGCGACTTGCAGAATTCTACGAACGTGCAGGTATCGTAAAAACGCTTGGCACGGAAGAAAAAATCGGCTCGGTTACGGCAATCGGTGCGGTATCTCCTCCGGGCGGCGACTTGAGCGAACCGGTTGCACAAGCAACCCTTCGTATCGTTAAAGTTTTTTGGGGCTTGAGCGCAAGCCTTGCATATAAGCGTCACTTCCCTGCAATCGACTGGCTTATCAGCTACTCGTTGTATGCGGACAAGATGAAGGAATGGTACGACGGCACGGTTGGCGAGGATTTCCTGAACTACCGTCAATTTGTAATGACGATTTTGCAAGAGGAAGCAGAACTCGATGAAATTGTAAGACTTGTCGGTATGGACGCCTTGTCCTCAAAAGATAGATTGACGATGGAAACAGCGAAGATTGTACGTGAAGACTACTTGCATCAAAACGCTTTCCACGAAGTAGATACCTTCACGTCTTTGCAAAAGCAATTCTTAATGCTCAAACTTATCCACGATTTCTACGACCTTGCAATGAACGCAATTGAAAATTACGCCGATCTTTCGGAAATTTTGAAATGCTCGTGCAAGGAAAAAATCGGCAGAGCAAAATATATTACCGAAGAAAATCTTTCCGATTTCGACGAGATTTTCAAAACCATGAACGCCGAACTCAAGGCGTTAGCGCAAGGATGAAACGACGATGTTTAAGGAATACAAAACCATTCGAGAAGTGGTAGGGCCTTTGATGGTCGTCGAAGGCGTTGAAGGCGTCAAGTATAACGAGCTTGTCGATATCGTAAACTCCAACGGCGAAATCCGCCGCGGTAAAGTTTTGGAAATCAATCGCGACAAAGCGGTCGTGCAGCTCTTTGAAAGCTCGCAAGGCTTGCAAATTTCGGGCGCAAAGGCAAGATTTTTAGGCCATAGCCAAGAACTTGCCGTTTCCGAAGATATGCTTGGTAGAGTCTTTGACGGTATGGGCAATCCCCGCGACGGCGGCGAACCCATTATCCCTGAAAAGAAATTAGATATCAACGGCGAGCCCATCAATCCCGCCGCGCGCGACTATCCCAACGAATTCATTCAAACGGGTATTTCCGCAATCGACGGCTTGAACACCCTTGTCCGCGGTCAAAAATTACCCGTATTCTCCATGAGCGGTTTACCCCACGCAGAACTTGCGGCGCAAATCGCCCGTCAAGCAAAGGTAAGAAGCGGGGACTGTAAATTCGCAGTAGTTTTTGCGGCAATCGGTATCACGTTCGAAGAAACACAATACTTCATTGAAGACTTCAAGCGCACGGGCGCAATTGAAAGAACGGTACTCTTCACAAACCTTGCAAACGATCCCGCAGTTGAACGTATTTCCACGCCTCGTATGGCGCTTACCTGCGCGGAATATTTGGCGTTTGAAAAGGGGATGCACGTACTAGTTATTATGACGGACATTACTAACTACGCAGAAGCATTGCGTGAAGTTTCCGCCGCAAGACGTGAAGTTCCCGGCAGACGTGGCTATCCCGGTTATTTGTACACCGACCTTGCAAGTTTATACGAACGCGCAGGTCGTATCCGTGGCAAAGAAGGCTCGATTACGCAAATCCCTATCCTCACTATGCCTGAAGACGATAAGACGCATCCTATTCCCGACTTAACGGGCTACATTACGGAAGGACAAATTATTTTGTCACGTGATTTGTATAAACGCGGTATCAATCCCCCCGTGGACGTATTGCCTTCGCTTTCTCGTTTGAAGGATAAAGGTACGGGTAAAGGCAAAACGAGAGAAGACCACGCGGATACTATGAACCAATTGTTCGCAGCGTACGCGCGAGGTAAAGAAGCAAAAGAGCTTTCCGCAATTTTAGGCGAAGCGGCGCTTTCGGACGTTGATAAACTGTACGCGAAATTCGCGGAAGCATTTGAAAAGGAATACGTTTCTCAAGGTTTTAATAAGGATAGAAGCATCGAAGAAACGCTTGACTTGGGCTGGAAACTCTTGAAGATTTTGCCTAAGAGCGAGTTGAAACGTATCCGCACGGAATATATCGAAAAGTATCTTAATAAAGAGGACTAATATGGCAAGGTTGAACGTAAACCCTACCCGTATGGAGCTGAAAAAGCTAAAAGCTCGTCATGCTACGGCGGTTCGGGGACACAAACTGCTAAAAGATAAGTCGGACGAGATGATTCGTCGTTTCACAGTGATTTTGCGCGAAACAAAAACTCTCCGCGAAGAAACGGAAAAGGCTCTTGCGGAAGTATTAAAGCAATTCACCGTCGCGCGTAGCGTTACGCCTTCGTTTGAAGTGGAAACGGCGTTTTCCATGCCGACAAATTCAGTAGTCGTTGACTGCGCAACCGAAAGCGTAATGGGTGTGGACGTACCAAAAATCAAGCTTTTGGAAGAGAGAAAGGGCAACGGGCTTCCTTATGCCTACACGGAAATTACGGCGGAAGCGGACTACTCGGTAGAGCAGGCAAGCAAGTTGCTTCCGAAAATGGTTGCGCTTGCGAAATCGGAAAAAACGGTGCGTATGCTCGCGGACGAAATCGAAAGAAACAAACGCCGCGTAAACGCGCTCGAATACGTTATGATCCCGCAATTAGAAGAAACGATAAAATATATCAAGGATAAACTTGACGAAAACGAACGTGCGGCAGTCGTGCGATTGATGAAGGTTAAGACGAAAGACGTTGAATAACAAAATAATAAAAAATTAAAGAGGTAGTAAAATGAAAATTATCTTTTTTGGTGATTCAGCTACAGATTCTAAAAGAATCCGTACGTCGAATGAAGCAGGGCGCATTCCCGAAACGTATAGTATAGAACCGAACACTTACGGTAACGGTTACGTATTCTTAACGGCAGCGCAACTTTTCTATGAAAAACCCCAGTATTATCAAATCTTAAACCGTGGTATCGGTGGGGACAGACTTCCTCAGTTATACGCTCGTATTCAACTTGACGTATGGAATGAAAAACCTGACGTTTTAAATATTTTAGTCGGCGCAAACGATATGGTGGGTGAAGGGAATCCAAATCCCACCGATCTTACAGTCACCGAAAACGACGTCACCTTCGATGCCTTTTCCCCGAAGGTGCTGCAGTTTCTTTCCGGTTACGACGCGGATACCGGCGGTAGCGGCGGCGCCATCGGCACGAGCCGTGCGCAGAAAT
>JAFVRE010000025.1 GCA_017504465.1 Clostridia bacterium
AGTTTCTTGTAAAAATCCTTTGAAAATAAAGGAAAAACCGAAAAAAATAAAAAAATCTAAAAAAAATAAAAAAAAATGAAAAAACCGAGGCAAAACAGCTTGACTAAATTTTCGTTTCATAATACAATTATTAGGCAAGCTTAAGAAAGGGCGAATGAAAAAACGTTTTTCCCCGTTAACATAGACGTTTTTTCCCTTTTAAAATCCCGCTTATGCAGGCACAACGAAAAGAAAAATATTTACGAACATAAGGAGTAACAAGATATGAAAACCTATATGGCAAAAGCCGAAACGGTTGAAAGAAAATGGTACGTTGTTGACGCTGAAGGCGTTACCCTCGGCCGTCTTGCATCCAAAGTTGCATCCGTTCTTCGCGGAAAGAACAAACCCAACTACACTCCCAACGTTGATACCGGTGATTTCGTAATCATCATCAACACCGATAAGGTAGTTTTGACGGGTAAGAAATTGGAAAACAAGTTCTATAGATACCACACCGGATACATCGGCGGACTTAAAGAAATCCCTTACAAAAAGATGATGGCAGAAAAGAGCGACCTTGCTGTTTATGAAGCAGTTAAGGGTATGTTGCCCAAAAACAGCCTTGGCAGAGCAATGATCAAGAAGCTTCGCGTTTACAAAGGCGCTGAGCACAATCACGTTGCACAAAAACCCGAAACGCTCAAAGTTGACTAAGGAGAGGATTGAATTATGGCAAAATCGAATTTGAAAAAGAAACTTCAATTCTGGGGAACTGGCAGAAGAAAAAAAGCAATCGCACGTGTACGTCTTATTCCCGGCGGAAACGGAACGATTGTTATTAACGATCGCGCTTTCGAGGAATATTTCCCTCAAGGCACCCTTCAATACATTGTAAAGCAACCTATCGCGTTGCTTGACGTTGACGGAAAGTACGATATTTTCGTAAACGTAGCTGGCGGTGGTTACACCGGTCAAGCAGGCGCAATCCGTTTGGGTGTAGCTCGCGCGTTGTTGGAAGCTGAAGAAAACAGCCGTCCTGCATTAAAGAAAGCAGGTTTCTTGACGAGAGACCCTCGTGCAAAGGAAAGAAAGAAGTACGGTTTGAAGAAAGCTCGTCGTGCTCCTCAATTCTCCAAGAGATAATGAAAAACAGAACGTACCCCTGTGGTGCGTTCTTTTTTTATTCATTTGAGGACGCGACGAGCTTTAAGGAAAAAGGGTTTCCCGAAAAAAGACGGAGTATTTTTTGGGGAAGAGGAGGAGCAACGCAAGAAAAGCAACGATTTTACGGACAGGAAAATCGTGCAAAACGACGTTAGCTCCGACGACGTGCTCCTCAATTCTCCAAGAGATAATGAAAAAGAGAACGTACCCCTGTGGTGCGTTCTTTTTTTATTCATTTGAGGACGCGACGAGCTTTAAGGAAAAAGGGGTTCCAAAAAGGAAAGTCAAGTTTTTTGTTTATGTAAAAAAGATTGAAATAAAATTAATTTCATGGTATAATAAATATGTAAATAAATAAGAATGGTAATATGCGACCAAAAAATATTGACATAAACGGCAAAATGTGATATAATTATAAAAATAAATAATTATAAATGGAACCAGCTGACTGTAGAGGAGATTGGTTCTTTATGCTTTTTTAGAGGGAATTTTATGGTTAGGAAAAAGAAATTTTCGCTTTCAACCACGCAGATCATATTGCTCAGCTTCCTCGTGACCATTCTTATCGGAAGTGCACTTTTGGCATTGCCGATTAGCTCTGCCAACGGTGAAGCCGTGCCGTACCTTGACGCTCTTTTCACGGCAACAACATCCACCTGCGTGACGGGACTCGTCACGCTTCCCACGATTTCTACTTGGAGTCTGTTCGGACAAATCGTTATATTACTTCTGATACAGGTTGGAGGGCTTGGTATTATCACCATTATGTCGGGGGTGATGCTTCTTTTGAACAGAAAAATGGGGATAGGCGATCGATTGCTCATTCAGGATGCCTTCAATCTCAATACGATGTCGGGGCTTGCCAAGTTCGTTAAGAACGTACTGTTCGGTACGCTTATTGTCGAAGGAATCGGAGCTGTTTTGTATATGCTCGTCTTTATCCCCGAGTTTGGCGCAAAGGGAGCTTGGATATCGGTATTCACTTCTGTATCCGCCTTCTGTAATGCCGGTATTGATATTATCGCTGAAAACAGCCTTTGCAATTACGCTACGAATCCCTTGATTAACGGCGTAACTGAAGCTCTCATCATTCTCGGCGGTCTTGGGTATATCGTATGGTGGGACGTACTTCGTGTGATCAAGAGCCGTTCGAAAAATAACCGCAAGATATTCAGGCATTTGACCTTGCATTCAAAGATTGCAATTACTTTTACTGCAGGTCTTATTGTTATCGGCGCAATTCTCATTTTTATTTTTGAATATAGCAATCCGTTGACCATCGGGGAAATGTGCTTGTTTGATAAAATTCAAGTGTCATTTTTTCAATCGGTCACCACAAGAACAGCAGGCTTTGCTACGATTCCGCAAGAAAATCTAACAAACGCCTCTGCTGCTGTATCTATTATTTTAATGCTAATAGGCGGTTCACCTGTGGGAACGGCAGGCGGTATGAAAACCGTGACTATTACCGTCCTTCTTTGCTCGGCGTTAGCAACGATTAGAAACAAGAACAGCGCAGCTCTATTCGGACGCAGAATTTCCGAAGACTCGTTAAAAAAGGCGGTTGGCGTAGCGGTAACCTTTTTGACAATATGCGCCGCATCAACCTTACTATTGATGGCAACGAGCAATGCAACAGCCCTTGATGCGGTTTATGAAACGGTTAGCGCAACTGCAACCGTTGGATTGTCAAGAAACTTAACGGCAACACTTAACGTGTTCGGTAAGTTAATTATAATCGTGACGATGTATTTCGGCAGAGTCGGTCCCATTTCGCTTGCGGTGGCGCTTGGCAATAAGGACCAAAGTCAGAATGTGATTTTAGAACCGACGGAAAATATCAGTATAGGATGAAGGAGAAGATTATGAAAGCAAAGAAAACATATGCAGTCTTCGGACTTGGAAGATACGGCACAGCCGTAGCAAAAGAGCTTGTAAAGAACGGTATGGAGGTTATTGCCGTAGACACCGAAGAAAAAATTGTCAATGACGTAGCTGCATATCTGCCTGTTTGTAAGTGCGCTGACGTGACTGATGCGGAAGTCATTTCCCGTCTTGGTATCGGTAATATTGATACTGTTATCGTTTGTATGGCGAGCAATCTTGAAGGGAGTGTAATGGCGGTTACGCTTTGCAAGGAAGCGGGCGTAAAGACCGTTATCGCAAAATGCGCAAACGAGATGCAACAAAAGATATTGCTTCGTGTCGGCGCTGATCAAGTGGTTTTTCCCGAAAACGAGTCGGGTATACGCCTTGCCAAAAACCTTTTAAGCTCCGGTTTTATAGATATGATTTCTCTGTCGCGTGACGTGTCTATAGTGGAGATTGATGTGAAGGATGAATGGTGCGGGAAGAACTTAGTCGAATTAAATCTCCGTAAAAAATACGGTTTCAATATTGTCGCAATTAAAAAAGGCGAAAAGGTTAACGTAAATATCAATCCCGAGCAGGCGCTTGATGCGGAAACCACGCTGATCGTGATTGCAAATACGGCAAAGTTGGGTAAATTAAAATAAATCGCTAATTTATCCAGCTGCGGCTGTTGTTTTGCGGAATAAAAAAAGACTAACGAAAAATTTTCGACAGTCTTTTTTTATTACAATGCGCACAAAGTCTAAAGACTTTTCCGGCGTATTTCCTTGCAAAAACAAAAAGAAAGTGGTATAATAGTTAAGATAAGTGTTTTTACTGGAGAAAAAGAGATGAAATATTTCAAATGCGAAAATTGCGGCTCAGAACTGACCAAAGGCGAAAACAATACCTATAACTGCATGTATTGTAGGCGCGTTTATCGCGACGATAGTCTTGAAAAGGCTTACGAGCGTGTGTACCACAACATACAAGGCACCATGCAGGGTGTTATTACCGAAGAGCTTTTAAACAAAAAAGTGGAACAGCTTTCCGCTTGCCGTCAAGCTTTGTATAAGGCAAGAACGGGGCAGTTTGTCGATTCCAAAGAAGTGGAAAAATGGGCGGAAGAAATTTTAAAACTTGCGCCTGACGACGTGCAAGCAATTTTCTATAAATTAGCGGCGAAAAAGCGTTGGAACGAGCTGAATAAATTCATGCAAAATCTCAACGGCCGCGAAACCGCGCATCTCGTCGAGGGATTCGTTGACTATTTAACGAGTGGGCAGTTTGTGGAGAAATGCGTTTTATCGTTGAATGATTTAATCGGACGCGCGTTCAATGCAAACTCTCCGGAATTTGCCGCTTGTCACAAAAAGATAAACGACGCAGCTGCAAACGAAGAGAGCGGTATTTTTGACGTAGAATTACAACGTGACGTATTTGTCGCGTATTCGAGCAAGGACAAGGAACAAGCTTACGAGCTTGTGGAATTTTTGGAAGAGAACGGATTTACCTGCTTTATCGCAATGAGAAACTTAGCCAAGGGCGTGGATGCGGAACTTCAATATAACACCCGTTTAAAAAAGGCGATTGACAACTGTCAAGTATTCGTTTTAGTATCGTCAAAGAATTCTCGTTCGAGAGATTGCGACGCGTACAATATCGAAATGCGCTACGTCAAAGAAAAGGATATTTCCCGCGCTCCCGATTACGACTATGCAAGCGCGCATTATGAACTGTACTTAGAGAAAAACCGTAGAAGATGCAAGAAGAGAATTGAGTATTTGGTAGAAGAATACGGTATGTCCCGTTACGAGCAAGAAGTCAAGAAATTCTTTGGCGGTTTAACGTGGTGCACGGATATGAACGCCGTTTCGGATATTGTATTCGATTATATCGAAAACGCAGGATTTGGAGAATCCGAAGAAGAAAAGCTTGCGAAGGAGCGCGCGAGTTTTGAAGCGCAAAGGGCGGAACTCGAACGCCAAAAAGCGCAGTTAGAAGAAGAAAGGCTTGCGAAAGAACGCGCAAGCGTTGAAGCTCAAAAAGCGGAGCTTGAACGTCAAAAAGCGAAATTGGAAGAGGAAAGACTTGCGAAAGAGCGCGCAAGCTACGAGCAATTAAAAGCGGAGTTAGAGCGTCAAAAACAAGAATTTGAGCTCAAAAAAGCGGAACTTGAAAAGCAACGTGAACAAAACGCGGCGGCGGCGCGAACGGTCTCTTCGCCCACGCAACAAAACCACGATATCATTCCGCAACTTCAAGAAAATATCACACCCAAAGACGCTTTTAGTAAGGGCTACGACTACGCGCAAAAGAAGGATTATGCTAACGCGGTGAAATATTACTCATACGCGGCTGAAAACGGCTATGCTTACGCGCAAAACAATTTCGGGGTTTGTTACGAAAAAGGCAACGGCGTCAAGCAGGACTACGCGATGGCGGCGTATTGGTACGGCAAGGCGGCTGACCAAAATCACAACACGGCGCAAAGCAATCTCGGCGTTTTATACCGAGACGGCAAGGGCGTGACGCAAAACTATAAAAAGGCTGTGGAATTGTTCACGAAAGCGGCTGAAACCGGACAGGTGAAAGCGCAAAGCCATTTAGGCTTCTGCTACCGCGACGCTAAGGGGGTAACGCAAGATTACAAGAAAGCGGTGGAGTGGTTTATAAAAGCTTCTGAAGGCGGTGACGCAAATGCACAGTGTGCGCTCGGTTACTCATACGAAAAGGGCAGAGGTATAACGAAAGACTACAATAAAGCGTTTTACTGGTACGAGAAATCGGCAGCGCAAGGCTATGCGACGGCGCAGGGCAATTTAGGCTTCTGCTACCGTGACAGCATAGGCGTAACGAAAGACGATAAAAAGGCTGCGGAATGGTTTACCAAAGGCGCTGAAGGCGGATATGCAAGCGCGCAGTGTGCGCTCGGCTATGCATACGAGAAAGGAAATGGTCTTGCACAAGATTATAAGAAAGCTATATATTGGTACGAAAAAGCAGCTGCGCAGGGAAACGTGACGGCGCAGGGTAATTTAGGTTTCTGTTATCGCGACGGCAAGGGCGTAACGCAAGACCATAAGAAGGCTGTGGAATGGTTTACGAAAGGTGCTGAAGGCGGATACGCAAACGCACAAAATGCGCTTGGCTATGCGTACGAGAAAGGCAGAGGCATAACGCAAGACCATAAGAAGGCGTTCTACTGGTATGAAAAAGCTGCGGCGCAAGGCTATGCGACGGCGCAGGGCAATTTAGGCTTCTGCTACCGTGACAGCATAGGCGTAACGAAAGACGATAAAAAGGCTGCGGAATGGTTTACGAAAGGCGCTGAAGGCGGATATGCAAGCGCGCAAAGCGCTTTGGGCTATGCATACGAGAAGGGCAACGGAGTTGCGCAAAATTATAATAAAGCGGTTTATTGGTATGAAAAAGCCGCAAATGCAGGCAATTTAACGGCGCAAACCAACCTCGGCGTTTGTTATTATGAAGGCAGGGGCGTCGCTTTGGATTATAACAAGGCGTTCGGTTTGTTCTCAAAATCTGCCTCGCAAGGCAATAGGAACGGAATGGAATGGATGGGCTATTGCTACGCGAACGGCAAGGGTGTTTTAAAGAATATTTCAAAAGCAAAAGAATGGTACAAAAAAGCCGCCGATCAAGGCAGCGACTATGCGAAGAAACGCTTAAGCGAACTTTAATAAACGAAATTAACCGCGCCTTTGGGTGCGGTTTTTCAATGCTTTTAAATAAGTGTAGAGGATAAAAATAGTCCCTCGTTCACTTTCTATGTCTTTTTGCGCGTTCGTCGTGGCGTTGCAAAAACTCTACGCAGGCGTTGGATTGATTGAGGTTGGGCGGCGGAGAACTATCAACCGCCTTAGATTGTGGAGAAAGTTTATTTGAAAAAGTCTCGGCGGTATTCTCGCTCGAAGGGGGGTGGGGGGGATCCACAGAAGAAGATTGATTATCGCCTTTAAAAAGCAGCATAGATTTTAATAAATCGAACAAACCAAAACTTTCCATAATAAAAAAATCTCCATTTTCACAAATTTCACGCAAAATAGCCGAGAAAACAAGCCGTTTTTGGTTGCTTTAATTGACAAATTGAGCTATAATAGAATATGCGTTAATATTCTCGGAAAATGTACTCTTTTCCGATTTTACGAATTTATGAAACTTTTAAGGGAGTCCTAATAATATGCGGGATAAATTTAAAAAACTGACAAGTGTCGCAATTGCCGGCACGATGGCGTTTGCTACGGTGGCATTGTCCGCCTGTGGCGACAAGAACTATAAAGGTACGAAGTTGGACGGCTTTGACGCTGCGGCAACCGTTACGAGCAACGGCGGTTTTGCCGTTAAGAAAGGCGACTACGTATATTTCGTCAACGGCCAAGAAGACTACAAGGCTGAAAACAAATACGGCGAAGTAACCAAAGGCGCGCTTATGCGTATTAAGTCCAGCGACTTAACGAGCGGCAACTACGATAAGGCACAAACGGTTGTACCTATGCTTTTCTCGGCGCAAAACTTTGACGCAGGTATTTACCTTTACGGCGACAGCGTTTATTACGCTACCCCTACGACCGACAAAGACCTTGACGGTAACGTAGCGAACGACTGGATCGACTTCAAGAGCGCGAAACTCGACGGTTCTTCCGCGATGAAGAGCAACTATTTCCGTCTTGAAAACAACGCGGTACAATATCGCTTTGTACAAGAAAACGGAGTAGTATATTGCTTATACGTTGACGGCGGAAACTTGTATTCCTTCAATACGCAAAGCCGTGAAACGCAAACGCTCGTAGTTGGCGCAAGCACCTACTACTTCGACGAATCGGACGCTGAAAACGCAAACGTTTACTATTTAATGGACGTTACGAGCAATATCGACTCCGACAACTCGACGACGTTCGACTATAATCAAATCTACTCTGTAAACGCAGCGGCAACCGCGAAAGTTGGCGAAGCTGACGGGAAGATTACCTACAGCGTATATCCCGACGGCGACGAAAGCAAGACCGCGTATAGAACGTACTCTTTCGACAAAGAGTATATGGAAGAAAAGAACCAAGAGGCGAAGAAGGCTGACACGGATGCTCCTTACGATTTCAAGGACTACGCGACCATGCCTTACGTAAACCTTGGTACGCTCGTACTCGACGGCAGAGGCAGTGCGGAAGAGCTCAACAAGCAAACGCAGTACAACGACGTTGACGCAGGCGTGAACACGGACGAGCCTTACGGCTACACCTATACCATCCAAGGCTATGAAAACGACGGTTTGTATTTCACGAGAAAGAACAATACCTTCGGTCAAACCAAGCTTTACTACGTAGCGAATACGGCAGTAGTTGAAGCTACTTGGAAATCGGTATCGGGCAACGCAAGCGTAACGTTCATAACCGAAGATACGACCAACGCTTCAAACAAAGCTGTTTACTATAAGACGGCAGACGGCGCGCTCGCTTATATCTACGTTGCAGACAACAAGATTGTACGCGCAATCGGCGAAGAAACGGTAACCATGGAAGAATCCGCTTCGGGCGCTACGCTTTGGAAAGTGGAAAACGGATATCTTTACTACACCATGGCTGGTACGAACGGCGACACCTTGCTCCGCATCAACGTAAACGGTGCAAAGAATGACTACAATCTCACTTGGGGTAGCGAAGAATACTTCACGAGCAAGTTCGTATTCGTAGATTTCAACAGCGCTTGGTATAAGCCTGAAATGATCGATAATATGCTCTTGTTCTCGAACGCAGAATCCTTCGGTACGGTTTCTTACAACTACGTATGGGCGTTCAATATGAACGGCGCAAACGGATTGATGACCGCGCAAGAACTTAACGCAGTCAACGAAGAATACGAAGCGGCAAACGAAAAGATTAGCGAAATCGCAAAGACGGACAGCGACGTAGAAGCAGTGCTTAAATACGTATTCCGTACTGGCAAGGTAGATAAATACGAAGCAATCAAAGACAACGAAGAATACTTCGACGACGATCAAAGAGCAAAGATCGCATCCTTTGTGGAAGACACGACGGCATCTTACAGACAAAGCTATTTCGTTTCCATGATCGGCGCGTATAAAGCAGACGACTTCGATGCAATCGAAGAAAACTGGGTAGAATCCATCACGCCCGACGTTGACGCGGACGACGAAGAAGAGGAAGAAGGCCTTGCAGGCTGGCAAATCGCTCTTATCGTAGTAGCAAGCGTATTCGTATTAGCAGGTATCGCAGGCGCAGTTGCATACTTCGTTCTTAAAGCAAAGAAGAAAGAAGAAGAAACCGCTCGCGCAAACGAAATCGTAAACGCGTACAAGAAGACGATCGACGTAACCGACGATAAGACGGTTGACGTTTACAGCGACGAAGAAGAAAAGACCGAAGAGAAGGTTGAAGAAAACGCTGAAGAAAAGCAAGAAGTAGTGGAAGAACTTACCGAAGAGGTAGAAACTACGGAGCAAGAAGAAGTAGTGGAAGAAGTTACTGAAAAGGTAGAAACCACGGAAAGCGAAGAAGCTGAAAAAGAAGAATAAGCAACAAAAAGCGGATGATTTTGAAAAATCGTCCGCTTTTTTTAAAAAAATAAAAAAATTTTATGAAAAGTGCTAAAAACCCGTCAAAAACAGTTTACAAAATTGATAATTCTTAATATAATATAGCAAAATATATGAAGAGGCCCAAAGGGTACGAAAAGGGGCAGTAAGGGGAATTTATGGCAAATTATATTTTATGTCCGAGATGTGAATTAAACTTCATTGACGCAGACGAGCAAGAATATTGCGAAGTATGTATTAAGGAGTTAAGCGGCGCAAAGAATTTCGTGGACACTTTTGAAGATGAGGACGGTGTAGATGAAATGGAGCTTTGCCCGATTTGCGGCGAAGGCTATATGCGTTACGGGGAAAAGATGTGCGAGAACTGCAAATCCAAGTCCGAATATGAAGACGACGTGAGCGAGGAAGAAGAAAACAACGACCCCGATAAGACGGACGCATGGAGAACTTACCTCGACGACGAAGAAGACGAAGATCTCGACCTTGGTATTCCCGATAGCGAATTTGACGAAGAGGAAGAAGAGGAAGAGGAAGAGG
>JAFVRE010000026.1 GCA_017504465.1 Clostridia bacterium
AGCGACAACGAAGTAAGCTCAATTTAGAACCAAGAAAGAAAAACGTCAAGCCTATGGAGCGTTGGAGATACGAGCAAGGCAAGGCGGAGCAAGGGAACGTACAAGTAGTACGTGACCGAGCGACAACGAAGTTTTGCGAAGTATATACAACGCGACTTCATTAAAAAGCGTCTTTGGAAATACGCCCCCACCTCCACGCTATAAATTTCAGCATTAACGGTAACGGAATAAGTTTCGTCGATATATTCATACATTTGTTGGCAAAGCCTATTACGGTTTTGCCTTTATTTTTTGCAACTGCTTTTAATGCCTTTTCAGCAACAAAGCGCGGAGATTTTGCGGCAATTTTCCCCCAAAGACCTTGTCCTTTGATTTGCTCTTTGACGTCTTCACGGGTAGGAATTGCACCGGGCAAAATAGCGGTTACTCTCACACCTGCCCCACGCATTTCTTCTCGAAGCGAAAGCGAAAAAGAGGTTAACGCGCCCTTTGTCGCGCTATAAATTGCAAAATACGGCATGGGATAAATCCCGGAAACCGAAGAAACGTTGAGTATTTCTTTTGCCCCGAGCTCAATCGCACCGCGAGAAAGAGATACCGCGCTTTCAAAGTTTACTCGGCATTGAAAACAAATCTTTTCTTCCGTGTATTTCATAAGCGCTTTTTGAATGTCCGCGCCCGCTACGTTGACGAGACGATACAGCGGCAAACTATACGTCGCACAAAGGTTCTTTACCTTTTGAAGTAATGCCATGCGATCGGCGCTGTCGCACAAATCGCAAGCAATCGTTTCAATAACCAGCCCATCGCGAACAGTTAAAAGTCTCTCTTTAAGCGCGAGTAGTTTTTCTTCGCTGCGCCCCGTTAAAATCAACGGTTCTCCCTTTTCCGCGAGCAATGTTGCAAACTCACCGCCGAGCCCACCGGTAGCGCCTGTGATTAAATTAAATGCGTTCATCTCATACCTGCCTTGTTTATTTCCACAATTTTTCGGGATCAAACCCAAACGTTTGCACAACTTCTAAATAGGAAGAATTTGCGATATCTCTCGGCGCTACGAATATTCCGCCGTTTGAATCAAGATCATAACCGAATTTTTTATACGCATACCAACAAAGATGGGAACATTGCGTAGATTTAAGTTCTTCGGTATATTTTTTTGGAATCAGCCCGACGATTTGATTATACGGCACACCGACGAGTTCGCTTTTTGCATACTGCACGACTTCCTTTCTTGTTTCCAGCGGAATTCCCGTCGGACGCAGGACCATATACGTAGTCATTTCCGTTTCCGTGTCCGCGCTTGCAAAACTCGAATCATATCCGATCTGCAAGGATTCCAAAACGATTTCTTGTTCGCCGTCCACCACCAACGCTGCGTGCCCCACTTTAATCCCTGCCACGCTTGTCGAAGCCGAAACGATAATATCCCCGTCTTCTAACGCGCATAAAACGCCGTAGCCGTCTAAATATCCTACCGCAATATAGGGCAAAATCGAGCTATAACGTATGTTTCGTTTAGAAAAATACCGTGTTTGTATCTCTAAAATTTTATCCGCGCGCTCCTTTTGAATCAACCCGTCCACGCCAAGCTTCGTTAACCCAGTTTGACTATATAATAGTTCGTACTCTTCGTCGGTAAACTGCGTTTTCTTCAAAAGTTCAGAAAGCTCCACCTTTTGATAATCGGGCGACCACACGCCTTTCTTTTTCCAGTTTGTAAAGGAAATTTCCAGCCCCGTGAAGAGTGCGCAAAGCGTTAGCGCTACGCTCAAAAGCACAGTCAACGTACGTTTTGTTTTTCTTTTCATACTCCTCTTACTCTCACTTTGAATAATCCCGCGCGCCAAACACCGTTGAGCCCACGCGTATCATATTACTGCCGTGCTCTACACACAGCGCGTAATCTCCGCTCATTCCCATTGATAAATAATCTACGTTTTCCGCTTGACTTTTACACCACTCGAAAAGCGACCGCATTTTATCGGCAAGTTCGGATAAATATTTTTTATTTTGAGAATCGGGGAGCATAGCCATAACCCCGCGTACTCTCAACCCTGGTATGTCCAAAAGCCGTAAAAATGCGTCTTTCGCCTCATCAAACTCATAGCCGCCCTTATTCTCCTCACTCCCGATATTGACTTGCATCAACACGTCGGAAACAATCCCTTTCTTTCGAGAAATCTCCGCAATGGCATAGGCAAGTTTGTCTCGGTCGCAAGAATGAAAAAGTGAAATTTTATCCACGAGATATTTCACCTTATTCGTCTGTAAATGCCCGATGAAATGCTGTTCGCAGGGCAAAAGCAAATGTGTTTTTTCGCGAAACTCCTGAACCTTATTTTCGGCAACCGCGTCTATCCCAGCACGAATCGCCTCGTTGATTTCTTCCGCCGTACGCATCTTCGTGGCAAGCACGATCGAGACCTTTTCCCCGAACGGATTCTTATCTTTCAGCTCTTCTTTCAAAGCGTTGATTCGACGCGTAATGTCCATACCTACCCCTTTGATTTTTTTATTTACTTTCTCATTATACACCTTTTTGTATGCTTTGTCAATGCTCTTTAAAGCCTTGTAAGTTTTTTGTTTTTTTTGGATTTTCACTTGCTTTTCATTTTTAGTTGTGTTATAATATAGGTACAATATATATGTTAAGGGGTTAATACATATCTATGAGTACTGAAGAACTTAAGACATTTATATTTTTGTCAAAAGTAAAGAACTTTACACTCGCCGCCGAACAGCTAAAAATTGCTCAATCGACGGTAACGAACCGTATCAGCGAACTTGAAAAAGAAGTCGGAAAACAGCTTTTCTTACGTGTTTCCAAGACGGTAAAACTCACCGAAGAAGGCGAAATTTTCTTACGCTATGCAGAACGCATCCTTGAACTGCAAGAAACTTCCATCGAAGAAATGAACGCAGTTTCCGCACACCGTAGAACTTACTGTATCGGCGCAATCAACGCAACCTACGAGTTGTACGTAAAAAAACTCGTAGATAAATGTTTAAGCAACAATAACGAAACCTCGGTAAAAATCATGCTTGGGCACTCCTTTGATCTTATCCGCGCCCTGCAAGATAACGTTTTAGGCTCAGTTTTCTCTGCCGTACCCTTTAAAAAGGCGGGGTATTGCAACGACGTTTACGCAACCGAACCGTTGGTACTCGTTTGCGCGGCGAACAAGAATGAATATCCAAAGGGAATTACCAAGGAACAGTTTGCTAAAACCCCCTATCTTATGTGCGACATTACTTTGAGCGACGCGGGGAAATATATTCGTTCACTCTTCCCTGAAAATCATATCTTTAAGCTTGAAGTAGATAATACGTCCAAGCTTATACCCTACTTAAAAGCGGGCATGGGTTACAGTTTCTTACCCTATGGTTTGGTCCGCGAAGAGATAGAAAAGGGCGAACTTGAAACGGTAACTTTAAAAGGTTTTGACGTTCCGCCAATGACAACCTATCTCATTTACAAACAAAACTACGACGTTAAGAGTTTGCTTGAAAACAAATCCTAATTTTTATTCCCCTGCTTTGTTTGCAGGGGATTTTTGTATCAAGAAAGCAATAAAAAGCAGGAACCTTTCCACTTTCTTCTAAAAAATAAATATTTTTTTAAAAAAAGTTAAAAAAACTTGCTTCATATCCTTGTAAAAAGTGAAGAAAATTTGTTATAATAATAGGCGTAGTAACGTTTAAGAAACATTCTTAAACGCTCTGCCCCAAAACTGAACTATTTTTAAGAGAGGCATTTATATGAAAAAACTTTACGCAGGAAAAACCAAAGACGTTTACCAACTCGACAACGGCAACGTTATGCTCAAATTCAAGGACGACTGCACCGGTAAAGACGGCGTGTTCGATCCGGGTGAAAACAGCGTAGGCTTGACGATTGAAGGAATCGGTAAAGCAAACCTTGAAACGTCCGTTTACTATTTCGAAATGCTCAAAAAGGCGGGAATTAAAACCCACTACGTTTCCGCAAATATCGAAAATGCTACGATGGAAGTTCTCCCCGCAACCGTATTCGGTCACGGCTTAGAAGTTATTTGCCGTTTGGTAGCAACGGGCAGCTTCATTAGAAGATACGGCGAATATATCGCAAACGGTACCCGTCTTGAAGGCGGCTACGTAGAATGTACTTTCAAAAACGACGAAAAGGGCGATCCCCTTGTAACTAGCGAAGGTCTTGCCGCACTTGGCGTTATGTCCACGGAAATGTTCAATAGCATGAAAGAACAAACGCTCAAAATCACGAAAATCGTTGCTGACGATTTGAAATCTATCGGTCTTGACCTTTGGGATATCAAATTTGAATTTGGTTACAACAACGGCGAAGTTATCCTTATCGACGAAATTGCATCCGGCAATATGCGTGTTTATAAAGGCAACGAAATCGTTGATCCCGTTGAACTTACCAAGCTCATCAACAACAGATAATTTAAGCGGAACTCGCTATAACAACTTAATCTTTCGATAAGAAAACCCACCGTATTTTACCTTTGAAGTATGGTGGGCTATTTTTATTCTAAAATAAAAGGCGTAGTGATAGGAATTTATCACTACGCCTTTTTACGCGATTCGCGTTTTCATTATCTCATTTTAATTTTTAAAGTTCCGCCGTTTACAATTTTTTCAGCGTCGATTTCATATCCGACAATTTCTTCGCCGTTAAAATATACGCTTTCTACGTAACCGTACGGTTTCGTTAAATTTTCAGCCTCTACCGTCAACTCCTTCCCATTGAAGAGTTTGAACGTTACCTTTTTAAAGGACGGCGCGCCGATTAAGAATTTACCACTGCCAGTCACGGGGAATAAGCCGATCGCATTCCAAACAAAGCACGACGTCAAACCGCCCGAATCGTTATTCCCAGGCAAACCGCTCTTTCCTACCCCAAACGATCTATTTACGCACTCGTAAACTACGTCGCAAAGTTTATCGTGATTATCCACGTAAATATAGGAATACGCCGTTTCCATATCGCACTCGTTGTTAAAGCCTTGGAATCTATGATATTTCTTGCTTTCAATTTCGTCGAAAGCTTCAATTTCTCTCACTTGGCTAACGCTTTCTTTGTTGAAACCAAAGAAGGAATCGAGCAACTCTTCGTACCCCTTTTTGCCGCCGACCAAATCCATACGCTCGCCGATATTTTTTTGCAAACGGAAAGAATAAGTATATCTATCCCCTTCGTAATAGGGAGAGTTCACCGACATTAACCCGTCCGCATCGTAAGCGTTTTTCCAGTTTTTCGCCAACGCCTCCGCGGTATTTTTAAGGCTTGAATCGTTCGTCACTTCGGCAATATTAAAACATACGTCGGTGACGTCTAAAATATGGGTATATCTTTCAAAGTATCCCGTGTTTATAAAACTTAAATAATCGTCGCGTTGAAGCTCGCGCTTAAATACGTCTTCCACCACGTCAATCGTAGCGTTCTCCACGCCGTAATGGTAGGCGTCAAGCAAGGTGTAAACGGACAGCGCTTTTGCTTGTTGTTCACATTTATATATGTTTGCCAAAGCCAAACTACACGGTACTTTCCCGAACGTTTTGCTTGTTTTTTGAATAGTTTCCACAAGCGCTTCGCCTAAATCTTTATACAGCAACATTTGAAGGGGGAATACCGTCTTATACGTATCCCAAAACGTTGAAATATCCGTTACAATCCTACCCTTAACTCCTAAAACGGATTCGTCCGCTAAAAGCATGGGCTTGACCATGGTATGATATAAGTTTGAGTAAAATTTCGTTTTCAATTCGTCGTTGTCCGTTTCAATTTCAATTTTACTTAACGCGTCGTTCCAAACCCCGTACGCATTTTCTTTTGCTTCGTCAAAGGTACAATCGCACGCGTTGATTTCGTTGATCGCCCTTTCAACGCTAACCGTTGAATAGGCCAATTTTAAGGTTGCCTCTACGCCGTCAAACGAAAACGCCACGCCGTAACCCTTTTCAAAATTCGCAATAACCTCACTCTTGGCTTGACTATATTTATCGTCAACGAACAACTTGTTCATAACGTTTACGCCTTCAACTTTTACCGCAAAATACAGCTCAACGTCGTAAATACTACAAGTGAAAACTGCTAAATTATCGCTAACGATAGTCAACTTTGGACGATCAACGCTTCCGGAACGGTTTTTAAACACCTTGCTCAACCCGTTGTTGGAAAAATCTACGGCAATTTGACCGCCTTTATTTTTGAAAGCATATTTATGATACGCTACTCCTTTAGAGACGGTAAACTCGCAGTTTATCCCCTTAAACTCACAAGCGTAATAGCCAGGACGAGCTTTTTCGTTTGCTATCCCCGTATAGTTATAAATTTCGCTCAAATCTCTTTCAAAAGGCGTTACGATAGCATAATTATAATAGTAGCCTATTCCGCCTACTCCCGAGTGATGCAAATGCGAGAACCCGCGCACCGTCATTTCGTCGCCAAGTTTTTGAATACCGCCGCAACTATTCGGATAATGCGTACCGTACCCGGCAGGATAGCCACCGCTATACGGCCCTACCGACATTTTACCAAACGGCAAAGTCGCGTGGGGTATCGTATTTCCGCATTGAGCTTTTATGTAAAACCACTTGGACGCTAATCCACTATCAAAAAATCTGTCCGTTTCTCCGTTTCCATAAAAACAATCTACGTATTTAGCAAAATCTTTCATAAAATCTCCTTGATAAAGCAAATGCTAATTTTCCGTTTCCAATTATATAAATTTCGTTTAGTACGCTCAAAGACTCTTAACGTAAGCCCTACGACGCTTATGCTGAACACAGTCAAACGATTTCCATTGATTTATAATCGCGTGATTTGTTTCAAGGTTAAGGTTGGTTTCTGCATACTCGATATCGCCCCTTCTCAACAATTCGTGAAGTCTGCCGATAAATACCGAGGCAACCCCTTTTCTTCTATATTCGGGAAGTACCCCGATGAGCGCAAGGTCTATCACTTTCGGATTTTTGATAGCGCGCAAGCATTTCACAAGCGCGCAGGGCGTAAGCCTACCCCCGCTCTTTTGCACAGCTTTTGCAATCGACGGGAAGCACAGCCCGAAACACACCACGTTATCGTCCTTATCCAAAATAACGGAAACGTTATTGACGTTCACGATAAGCTTAAAGCTGGAAATAAGCGACTTCTTCATCTTATCGGTAAAGGGTACGGATTGATAAATATCTACGTAGGTTTCATCAAGAATATCGAAAAATTTATCGGCGTACTTTTTCAAGAACTCGCGAGTATTTTTCGCCTCACCAAACCGCAAGCCGTATTTCTCCATCATTTTTGAGGAAACGCGCAAAAGACGCTCGTCAACCTCTTTGGGAGCGTAGAGTTTTCTCTCTTCCCAATCCACTTCCTTAACGTATCCAAGATTTTCAATCAAACGTTGATAGTACGGATAGTTATACTGCTCTTCAAAGGTAGCCAACTCTTCAAAGCCTTCAATAAGCAACCCCTCTCTGTCAAGGTCGGAAAACCCGAGCGGGCCAACGACGGTATCCATTCCTTTCTCCCTCGCCCAATTTTCCACTTTTTTAAACAGCGCGTTCGCCACTTCTTGATCGTCAATACAGTCAAAACGTGTAAAACGAACTCGTTTTTGGTTCCACTTTTTATTACTCGCATGCTGTAAAATTCCGTGAATACGACCGACTACCTTACCGTCCCTTTTCGCTATGTAGAATATGGATTCCGCCTGATCGTCATAGACGGTTTTCTTTTTGAAAAGCGCCATTTCGTCGCCGTAAAGCGGTGGTACGAAATAGGGATTCCCTTTATAAAGTCTCAAAGGGAAATTAACAAACTCTTTCGCTTCTTTACGGGTTTTTACTTGCTTAATCTCTAACATACTTTTCCTCTTTTGTTATTTTTAGCTGCTTGCCTTTTAATTTTACGGTTTAAATCTCCCAAACACTTCGTTGACCTTGGAAAAGCTCGCAAACGAGCCGGGATATTTTTTAATAATTTTCATCATTTCCCCAATTTGCTTTTTACGAATAATACAAACGATCATATATTTTTCTTGGTGCGTGTACATACCTTGTACGTGAATTTCCGTAACGCCATGTTTAAGCTTTTCAATAAGCTCCGCGGAAAGCTCTTCAGGAGTGCTTGTAATAATCTCAAACTTATAACCGTTCTTACCACCGGATAATACGTTATCCACTACGACGTTTGCAACAAATAAATTCAAAAGGGTGCAAATTACAGGGGTAATCTGCATTCCGTACACGAAAAAGGCAATCGACACTACGCTTGCGTCCAACCAAAAAGAAAGATAAGCGAGGTTTGTTTCCGGCTTCATTTTTTTAATCAACGCGGAAATGGCGTAAGTACCGCCGCTTGCCCCAAACCGTCTGAGCATCATAGAAAACCCGACGCCCGAAATCAAACCTGTCGCAATACACGCGAACGTAACTTGGTAATCCTGTGAGCTGTTCGCCTCGCAATAAGGCTGCAGCTTCAACGCACCGAGCAATTCCGTACCCAAAGACTGTACTGTCATATATAAAATCAAAATCAATCCTAGCCTTTTGTTAACGAATATGCTCACCAGAATAAAGATAGGGATATTAAATAAAATCATTAACAGCGCCCAGCTGACATCATGCCCAAGCCTTCCGCACAAGTGGTAGGTCATCGTCGCAAGACCGCCGATGCCGCCGGGAGCAAACCCGTTACTGTTTTGGAAAAAATAATAAGCAATTGAAACAATAAACCCTGCCCCAACTGCGCAAAGTACGTCGCCTAAAATTTGCTTGGCTTGCTTACTCATAAAGCCTTTCTCCTTGAGAAGATTTCTTTCTACTGGTTTATTATATCACAAAGAAATAAAAAAGTCATCAAAATTTAAGAAAATTCCTAAAATAAAATGGTTAACGTTAAAACCACTCAATTCTTCAACGCATATTACTGTGGCAAAAATATTTTCATCTCGTACCTGCCCCTACCCTTTTGACATAGAAGCAAAAGTAATAAACTCCGCAAAAACGTTTTCGTTTGCAACGTCGGTAGCGCACAAGCGCTCGGGATGCCACTGATAACCGCGGAAATATTGCTTGCCCGTCCAGTAAACAGCCTCAATCAAACCGTCTTCAGCCGTACCCATAACGGCAAGCCCGTTCGCAAGCTCTTTAATCGCTTGATGATGAAAACTATTGCTTGCCATAATTTGTTGTCTTGCAATTCTTACAAGCGGCGTTCCTTCTTTTACAAAAACGGGATGTGACGCTTCAAATTTTCCTTCCTGCTGAATATGCGAAATATCACTCTTAAACTGTGCAGGCAAATCCTGATACAACGTACCGCCAAGCGCCGCGTTTGCAAGCTGAAGCCCACGGCAAATTGCAAGGATAGGCTTTTTCTTTTTGAAGGCATATTCAAAGCAAGCAAAGTCCAGCTTATCGCGCAGCTCGCAAGGTTTTTGTGTTTTGGGGTGCGGCGGCTCGCCGTAATAACTGGGCGCAATATCCCCACCCCCCGTCAATAAAACGCCGTCAAGGCAATTAATCATATGATAGAGTTCGTCTAAATCATCTCCATACGGCACGATAATCGGTATTCCGCCCGCCCGCGCAATTGCTTGAACGTAGGCGCGGTCAAGAGAAAGTATCCCGTCCTCGTTTATATTCGGTAAAATCCCTATCGTCGGTTTCATTATTTTCCACTCCTAAAAATCCTAACGGCATATCCTATACCATTGTTTATTGAAAGGCTATGCCACAGAGCCTATTAAAAAACTAAGCTACGCGTGGGCGTAGCTTGTCTTTATTATTTTATTTTTCTTATACGCAAATTATTCGTCGTTTTCCGTCTCGGTCTTTTGGGAATTTTCTTCCTCAAGAACTACGGTTTCGTCCATTTCTTCCTCAACAACAGCATTCAATTCTTCAGGCGAAAGATCCTCCGCCGTTTCTTCGGGAACAAGCGTTTCTGCTTCATCGTCGCGTTCGGTAACGTCAACGGTAGCAACGAAGCTATCCTTAACGTTCATTACGCGTACGCCGCGCGTCGTTCTACCGATACGGCTAATCGTGTCGGCGTGCATACGGATAATCGTACCGCCCGTCGTGATAATCATAATATCATCTTCGTCTGAAACGAGCTTCATATTGACAAGTTCGCCCGTTTTTTCGTTGAATACGCCCGCTTTAATACCCTTACCGCCACGGTTTTGTAAACGGTAATCTTCAACGCTGGAGCGTTTTCCGTAACCGCAAGAAGTGAGCGTAAACAAATCCTTTGTCTTATCGATAACGAGCATATCCACGAGGATATCTTCCTTGGAAAGGTTGATCGCGCGAACACCCTGCGTACCTCTGCCGGTGGGACGTACGTCCGTTTCCGAGAAACGAATACACTTACCTTCCTTAGACGCTACGATAATTTCATCTTCGCCCGTCGCAAATTGAACGGAAATTAAATCGTCTTCATCCAAAAGCTTAATCGCAATCTTACCATTCTTGGGAATACGCTTAAATTCGTCCGTAGAAGTCTTCTTAATCAAACCTTTCTTGGTCGCCATAACAAGGAAACCGTTTCCGTCTTCTTTCACCGGCAATACCGTTTGAATCTTTTCGCCTGCGTCAAGCTGAACGATATTGACGACGGCGCGGCCTCTTGCCGTACGGTTTGCCTCGGGAATTTCATAGCCCTTAACGGAATATACCTTACCCTTTGAAGAGAAAAGCAAAATGGGATCGTGCGTGGAACAAACGAACATCTTTTCCACGTAGTCCTCGTCTTTGGGACGATGCGCCGTAATACCCCTTCCGCCTCTACCTTGCGCTTTGTATTCAGCAACGGGCAAACGCTTGATATATCCCGAATGGGTAAGGGAAATAACCACGTCTTCGCGATCGATAAGATCTTCGTCGTCGATGTTGCCGTAATCCACGGAAATTTCCGTTTTGCGGGGGGACGGGTAGCGATTCTTGATCTCGGTGAGGTCGTTTTTGATGATTTCAAACACACGCCATTCGTTCGCTAAAATATCCTTCAAATCGAGAATAGTAGCATGGAGCGCAGTCAACTCGTCGCGGAGCTTTTCTACTTCCAAAGACGTCAATCTTTGCAATCTCATTTCAAGGATAGCATTCGCTTGCTTTTCGTCGAGCACGAACGCTTCGGTCAAGCCCGCAATCGCCGCGTATTTATCCTTGGACTCTTTAATAATCCGCACGACTTCGTCGATATTAGAAAGCGCGAGTACCAAGCCTTCGATAATATGCGCGCGTTCTTCCGTCTTATTAAGCTCGAAACGGGTTCTTCTGACGATAACTTCTTTTTGGTGTTGTAAATAGTAATATAAGATATCGCGAAGATTGAGCGTTTTGGGTTCAGTACCGTTCTCAACCAGCGCAAGCAAAATAATACCATCAGAAATTTGCAGCTTCGTCTTTTTATAAAGCGTGTTCAAAACGACTTGCGCATTCGCGTCTTTCTTACATTCGATAACAATTCTCATACCGTCGCGGTCGGACTCGTCACGAATATCGGAAATACCTTCAAGGCGTTTATCGCGTACCATGTCCGCCATGGTCTTGATAAGGAGCGCCTTATTCACTTGATAGGGAATTTCCGTTACGACGATACGAGAACGCACGTTTGCGCCCGAACCGTACTCTTCAATTTCGCACTTGGAACGGATTACAAGGCTACCCTGCCCCGTTCTGTACGCATTACGAATCCCGCTTCTGCCCATCAAAATACCGCCCGTAGGGAAGTCGGGAGCGGGGATATATTCCATAAGTTCATCCACGGTAATTTCAGGGTTGTCGATCATTGCGATCGTACCGTCGATTACTTCCGCAAGGTTATGAGGCGGAATATTCGTTGCCATACCGACGGCGATACCGTCCGCGCCGTTTACAAGCAAGTTGGGATATCTTGCAGGCAATACGGTAGGCTCTTCTTCGCTGCCGTCGAAGTTGGGGATAAAATCAACCGTTTCCTTGTCGAGATCTTTGAGCATTTCCGCAGCGAGTTTGGTAAGTCTTGCTTCCGTGTAACGCATAGCCGCGGCAGGATCCCCGTCAACCGAACCGAAGTTACCGTGTCCGTCAACAAGCGGGAAACTGATTGTGAAATCCTGCGCAAGTCTTACGAGGGCGTCGTAAACGGAGCTATCGCCGTGAGGGTGATATTTACCCATACAGTCACCGACAATACGCGCGCATTTTCTAAACGCCTTATCGTTATATAAGCCCATTTCGTGCATCGAGAACAAAATTCTTCTGTGAACGGGCTTCAAGCCGTCGCGAACGTCGGGGATAGCGCGCGATTTATTAACCGCCATAGCGTATGCTATGAACGAACGCTTTAACTCTTCGTCCACCTCGACGTCGATCATTTTCGTCATTGAAAGTGTTTTCTTAAATTCCTCAGTTAATTCAGGACTGGTCTCTTTTTTAGCCATTTCTCATTTTCTCCTTCAAGGGACAATCCCTTGACCTAGATTTTCTATCTTTCTTTTTGTTTTATCACAATCTAATGTTTTAGATACAAGCAGTTGAAGTTGGAGCAAGGAAACGTACAAGGGATACGCAACCGAACGACAACGTCGAAATGCGAAGTATATAAATCGTTAGACGTCTAAATCGGTAGCCAAAGCAGCGTTTTCTTCAATAAACTTTCTGCGAAGTTCAGGATTTTCACCCATGAGCATCGTAAACATCTGATCTGCTTCGGCCGCGTCCTGCATAGTAACGCGGACAAGCGTTCTCGTTGCAGGGTTCATCGTCGTGTCCCAAAGCTGTTCTTTACTCATTTCACCAAGACCTTTATAGCGTTGATATTCCACCTTACCGGGCGCGT
The DNA here is from genome assembly GCA_017504465.1 of Clostridia bacterium. GTDB lineage: Bacteria > Bacillota > Clostridia > Christensenellales > Borkfalkiaceae > Scatosoma. The sequence continues at coordinate 12,836 of JAFVRE010000026.1, forward strand.
TTTTATCGTATTCTATCTTTTCTTCTTCCGAATACAAATAGTCAACGTTGCCTTTATACGTCGCTTTGTAAAGCGGGGGTTTTGCTGCATAAACGTGACCGTGTTCAATGAGCGGTCTCATGAAACGGAACAGGAATGTATAGAGCAAAATACGGATATGCGCGCCGTCAACGTCGGCATCGGTCATGGAAATAATACGGTCATAACGGAGCTTGCTTTCGTCGAAATCGTCCAAAATACCGCAACCGAACGCCGTAATCATGGACTTAATTTCTTCGTTTTCAAGCACACGGTTGAGCCTTACCTTTTCCACGTTCAAAATCTTACCGCGAAGGGGCAGGATTGCTTGGAAACGTCTGTCACGGCCCTGCTTTGCCGTACCGCCTGCCGAATCGCCCTCTACGATATAAATTTCGCAAAGCTCGCTGCGCTTATCCGAACAGTCCGCAAGTTTACCAGGAAGCGTCGTGCTTTCCAAAACTCCCTTTCTTCTCGTAAGTTCTCTTGCGCTACGCGCCGCGTCACGCGCCTTTTGCGCCGTAATACAACGAAGCACAAGCTCTCTCGTAATCGAAGGATTTTCTTCAAGGAAGGTGCTCATATATTCGGAAACACATCTGTTTACAAACGTACGAATGGTACTGTTATTGAGCTTATCTTTCGTTTGCGATTCAAATTGTGCGTTGATGAGTTTTACGGAAACGACCGCCGTAATACCTTCTCTTACGTCTTCGCCAGTAAGTTTGTCGTTATCTTTTAAAATATTCAGCTTTCTGCCCGCGTCGTTGATGACCTTGGTAAGAGCCATCTTCAAGCCTTCTACGTGCGTACCGCCGTCAATGGTATTGACGTTATTTGCATAGCTGTAAATAACTTCGTTATAACCGTCGTTATACTGAATTGCAACTTCGCATACGGTATCTCCTTCCGTTTCTTCAAAATATACGGGAGTAGGGAAAAGCAATTCGTCACGGTTTTTATTGAGTTCTTCGACAAAGGACATGATACCGCCTTCGTAGCAGAAAGAGTCCTTTCTTTCCTGACCTGCGCGGGTGTCCTCTAAGCTAATGCGCAAGCCCTTGTTCAAATAAGCGAGTTCGCGAAGTCTGCCCTTCAAGGTGTCGTAGCTAAAGAGCGTCGTTTCAAAAATTTCCGCGTCGGGCATGAAAGTAACTTTCGTACCCATTTTATCGGTATCACCGACGATTTGTACGCTGCGTTGAGGCACACCGCGGTTATAAACTTGCTTATAAACGTGACCGTTTTGACAAACTTCCGCCTCAAGCCATTCGGACAAAGCGTTTACCGCCTTTACGCCGACGCCGTGCAAACCACTCGAAACTTTATAACCGGAATCCCCGCCGAACTTACCTCCGGCGTTGACTTTCGTAAATACGACCTCCAAAGTAGAAATCCCTTCTTTGGGGTGGATATCGGTGGGAATACCGCGTCCGTTATCCTGAACGGTACAGCTACCGTCCCCATTGATGATGACCTCGATATGCGTACAATATCCCGCAAGCGCTTCGTCGATGGAGTTATCCACGACTTCGTGTACAAGATGGTGTAACCCCTTCGCGTCTGTGGAAGAGATGTACATACCAGGACGTTTTCTAATGTGTTCAAGACCGTCTAAAACTTGAATCTGCTCGGCGCCGTATTCGCCTTCTACTCTTTCAGCCATTTCTTTCTCCTTTTTTACGCTAAATACTGCGTATTTAAAATTCAAACTCAAACCGTGTTAATTTCATCGCTTCCTTTTTTTATAAAAAAGGAAAGAGCCATTTACATTATTATAGCATACTTAAAAATATTTTTCAAGTCTTATTTGCCACTTTTTTGATAATTTTTTCTAAAAAGCCGTAAAACGCCCAAATTTTTTGCGATAGTACGTCCTTTGAGAAAATATACGAGCATAAATATGAGCGTGAAAAATAGGCGGTAAAAAACGAGCGACGATACCCCCCGTCGCTCGTTTCACTTTTCAATTAAAGGTCAAGGGAATTATTCCTTTGCGGAGTGCAGAGGCAGAGACTTTGCGTTATCGGACACAATTAAGCAAGCTTTGCTTGCGCCCCACGGCGCTAGCCGTCTTGCCATGAAATGGCTTATTCTTCTTTACTCCAAACAACAGGCGTTACACCGTCCGTATCATAGCGCCAATAATTACCTTCCGTCGTCGGCTCGGTTTCACTGTAATAATATTTCTTTGCGTTGGTTAAACAACTATTTCCGCTACCTGCATCCATAGTCTCCGAGGGGGAATCCTCATTAATAAAAATAAGCCCCCAAGCTTCAGCCGTTCCTTTATAGTAAACTTTCTTTAAATTTTTACAAGATTTAAACGCCCCTTCTTCAATCATAGTTACCGAATCGGGCATTTCCATCTCAACCAAAGTCTCACAATTCCAAAACGCACCTTTTCCAATCTCAATTACTGAATCGGGAACGATAAATCTCGTTGCTCTTTTTCCTATTGCATATTGAACTAGAACTCTTCCGTCTTTACTATATAAGTTTCCTTCGATATCCTTATATGCCGTATTCTTTTCACTTACTTCTATACTTCTCAAGTTGGAACAATTATAAAATGCATTATAGTCGATCGTAGTTACCAAACAGCCAATCGTAACTCTTGTTAAACTACTACACTGAGAAAATGCAAGATCGCCGATCGTTGTGGTTGAATCAGGTATTTCTATACTCGTTAAACGACTACACTGAAAAAACGCACTATCTCCAATCGTTGTTACTGAATCTCCCATTTTCACGCTCGTTAAACTACTACACTGAGAAAACGCACTATCTCCAATCGTTGTTACTGAATCAGGTATTTCTATACTCGTCAAACTTCGACAACTTTGAAAAGCACTTTCGCCTATTCTTATTACGGAGTTTGGAATTTCTACACTCGTCAAACTACTACACTGAGAAAATGCAAATGAACCAATCGTTGTTACTGAATCAGGTATTTCTATACTCGTTAAACTACTACACTGAGAAAATACAAGATCGCCAATCGTTGTTACTGAATC
>JAFVRE010000027.1 GCA_017504465.1 Clostridia bacterium
GAAATTATGAAAGCAAGAAAAAATTTACTTTGCGCGGCTTTGGCAATTTTTTTGGCGTTCCCTATCTACGCCTGCAACGACAATTCCACGCTCGCGCCTTCACTCCCCGACGGAGAGCAAAGCTCGCCTTTGCCCGAAGAAACACCCGAACAATCCCCCGAGCAAACTCCCCCTGAAAATAACGAGTCAACGCAAACGCCTGCGCCTGAAGAAACACCCCAACCGCAAGCGCCGAAAACACAGAAATACATACGTTGTGTTGCAAATAACGTAAATCTAAGGGCGGGGGCAGGTACGAGTTATACCGTCTTAGGACAAGCGGAGAAGGGTACCATGTACGCGGTGATTGAACAAAGCGGGAACTGGTATAAGGTGAAATATAAAAATAAAACCGCTTATTTGTACAACGAATACGCCACTATGTTTTCCATTAAAAAAAGTGAAAACGACAAAGTGGAAAAGGTAATCAACGAGGCTTATAGTTTAATCGGAGTCCCCTACGTTTATGGTGCAGTACGCTTACACGACGGCAAAGGGAATTTCTTGAAAGGATTTTCCGTAAACAAATTCGATTGTTCGTCGCTCGTACAATTCTCATTTTATGAAGGTGCAAAGGTATTATTAGACGTAACGACGAGAACGCAAGTCGTTCAAGGCAAATACGTGCCCAAGAGCCAGCTTAGCCGTGGGGATTGCATCTATTTTACCAACGAAACCCGACAGTATAAAACGGGTATAGAACGCGTTGGGCACGTCGCTATTTATCTTGGCGACGACTACATTCTGCACACGGCTTCCGACTATGCAAGAATTGAAAAAATGACCGCTTCTCGTTGGAAATACTACATTGAGACAAGACGTTTTATATAATTTCCAAACGTAAAATCCCCCTGATTTATATAAACACAGCCTAAAAGTTGAAGAAAACTCGAGCCTGTATCTTTTTGATACAGGCTCGAAAACACAATACGTGATGTTTTTATTGAGTTTACCCCAAGACTTAGTTTCTGGGATTCTTGATATTAGCTTGTGCAGCGGAAAGTCTTGCAATGGGAACGCGGTAAGGCGAGCAGGATACGTAAGACAAACCGATCTTGTGGCAAAATTCGATGGAAGAAGGATCGCCGCCGTGTTCGCCGCAGATACCGAAATGCATTTCGGGACGAGCCGCTTTACCAAACGTTACAGCCATATTCATAAGCTTGCCTACACCCGTCGTGTCAAGTCTTGCAAAAGGATCAAATTCGTAAATCTTGTTTGTGTAGTATGCAGGTAAGAACTTACCTGCGTCGTCACGGGAGAAGCCAAACGTCATTTGCGTAAGGTCGTTCGTACCGAAACAGAAGAAGTCTGCTTCTTTTGCGATTTCGTCAGCCGTCAAGCAAGCTCTGGGGATTTCGATCATCGTACCAACTTCGTATTTAAGTTCAACACCTGCTGCCGCGATAACTTCGTCAGCCGTCTTCACAACGATATCTTTAACGAACTTCAATTCTTTCGTTTCACCCGTCAAAGGAATCATGATTTCGGGAACGATTGCCCAGTCGGGATGATTCTTCTTCACGTTGATAGCCGCTTTAATAACTGCCTTCGTTTGCATAACTGCAATTTCAGGATAGGTTACAGTCAAACGGCAACCACGGTGGCCCATCATGGGGTTGAATTCGTGGAGAGACATGATAATGTCTTTAATTTGACCAACCGTCTTGCCTTGTGCGTCAGCCAAAGCCTTGATGTCTTCTTCAGAGGTGGGAACAAATTCGTGAAGAGGGGGATCGAGGAAACGAATGGTTACGGGATAACCGCCAAGCGCTTCAAACAAACCTTCGAAGTCTGCTTGTTGCATGGGCTCGATCTTAGCAAGAGCCGCTTCCCTTTCTTCAACGGTGTCCGAACAAATCATTTCGCGGAATGCGCCGATTCTTGCAGGATCGAAGAACATGTGTTCCGTACGGCAAAGACCGATACCTTGTGCGCCGAATGCCGCTGCTTGTTTAGCGTCTTCGGGAGTATCAGCGTTGGTTCTTACGCCCATTGCCTTATATTTGTCTGCAAGTTCCATAATGCGTCCGAAGTAACCGGAGTTAGGATCAGCAGGAACGGTTGCGATAAGCGTGTCGTAAATCTTACCGGTGGAACCGTCAAGGGAAAGCACGTCTCCTTCGCGGAAGATCTTGCCTGCAAGCTCAAACCACTTTTCTTCTTCGTGCATCTTGATGTCGCCGCAACCGGATACACAGCAAGTACCCATACCACGAGCAACTACGGCTGCGTGAGAAGTTTGACCGCCACGAACGGTAAGAATACCTTGTGCGTACTTCATACCTTCAATATCTTCAGGGGACGTTTCCAAACGAACAAGGATAACGTTTTCGCCCTTCTTACCTTCTACAACTGCGTCTTCAGCCGTGAATACGATCTTACCCGCAGCAGCGCCGGGAGATGCCGCAATACCGGTACCAACAACGTTGTTCTTGTCAGCGTTCTTGAGCGCTTTCACGTCGAATTGAGGGTGAAGAAGCATATCAAGACTCTTTGCATCGATTTGCATAAGAGCTTCTTGTTCAGTGATCATGCCTTCATCGATAAGGTCGCAAGCGATCTTGATAGCCGCTGCTGCCGTTCTCTTACCGTTACGGGTTTGAAGCATGTAAAGCTTTCTGTCTTGAATGGTGAATTCCATATCTTGCATATCACGGTAGTGATTTTCAAGAGTTTTGCAAACTTCAAGGAATTGCGCGTAAACTTCGGGGAATACTTCCTTCATTTCAGCGATAGGCGTAGGCGTACGAACACCTGCAACAACGTCTTCGCCTTGTGCGTTGGTAAGGAATTCGCCCATAAGTCCCTTTTCACCAGTTGCGGGATTACGCGTGAACGCAACACCCGTACCCGACGTTTCGCCCATGTTACCGAACGCCATCATTTGTACGTTTACCGCAGTACCCCAGCTGTAAGGGATATCGTGGTCCATACGGTAGATGTTTGCACGGGGGTTGTCCCAAGAACGGAACACCGCTTTAACTGCTTCAAAGAGCTGTTCTTTGGGATCGGAAGGGAAATCCTTGCCGAGTTGGTTCTTATATTCCGCCTTGAATTGATTAGCAAGTTCTTTAAGGTCGTCAGCAGTCAAATCAACGTCTTGCGTAACGCCCTTCTTTTCTTTCATTTCGTCAATGAGCTTTTCAAAATATTTCTTACCTACTTCCATTACAACGTCCGAGAACATTTGAATGAAACGACGGTAGCAGTCCCAAGCCCAACGAGGGTTGCCCGACTTTGCAGCCAAAGTGTTAACAACTTCTTCGTTCAAACCAAGGTTCAAAATGGTGTCCATCATACCGGGCATGGAAGCTCTTGCGCCCGAACGTACGGAAACAAGCAAAGGATTTTCCTTGTCGCCGAATTTCATTCCAGCAAGATCTTCAAGCTTGTCAATGTATTCCATGATTTCAGCTTGAATGTCAGCATTGATTTGCTTGCCGTCTTCATATTACTGCGTACAAGCTTCCGTCGAAATGGTGAAACCGTGGGGAACGGGAAGACCGATGTTGGTCATTTCCGCAAGGTTTGCGCCCTTACCGCCGAGAATCTCTCTCATTTTTGCATTACCTTCTTTAAAGAGGTAGCAATACTTTTTAGCCATATTTTATTTCCTCCAAAATTTAAGAATATTAACCGATTTGTTCCAACTGCACAAAAAAGCGTTTTTCGTTTCCCTTCTTCTCAAGGTTTTTAAACTGCAAAAAAACTTACCGTGAAGAATATTTCCCGCACGATAAACAACTTTTTGGTTTAGTTATTCTATATTGTAATACAAATGCAAAAAAATATCAAGTCTTTATAGGGGCGTTTTTAAAAATTTTCCGCAAAAATATCAAAAAATTATTTTTTTTCTTTTGTGAAAAAATAACACAAACGGCGACGAAAAACCCGTCGCCGCTATTTTTAGTTTTTAATCGCGAACCAATTTATCCTCGCTTATGCTTGAGGAGCTACGTAAGCGGAGTTGAAGATAACTCTCGCCTTGATGGCTGCAGCATCGTTCTTTTCGCCTTCTTTTTCCCCATCATCGATCAACATGAAATCATCCCAATCTTTTTCAGTACCGGGATAGTGGATGTTAACGGTAGAAGCCGCAGTACACTTGTAGAAGATATATCCGCCGAGAGTATTTAAGTTCTTGCCGAAGTAAATGTTCTTCAACGCATTACACTTATAGAAGAATTGAACGCCGAAATCTTTTCTTCATTTTGTTCTCCTTTTTGGGAAAAATATACGGTTTGAGACTGTATTTTTGACTATTGCAACACAAATCCTGTTTAATGTCAAGTATGGAAAGGGAAAATTTGAGAAAATTTAAAACTCTTGCAAACAACTTAAAGGAATTGCGGAAATTGTATTCTTACACACAAAAAGAAGTGGCGGAAAAACTTGGCGTTGCCTATCAATCCTACCAAGCTTATGAAATCGGCGTTGCCGTACCTACCCTTCAAAATTTCATTAAGCTTGCGGAAATTTACGACGTTTTCCTTGATTATTTAATCGAAAAAAAAGATTTATAAAAACATAAAAAACGGCGAGAGTTCGCCGTTTTTTGCTTTGTTTTTACTGCGATTTTTCTTATTTTTCTTTTGCGTGGAAAACAAGACCAATCGTGCCCGGGCCGCAATGGGAACCGATAACGGGACCAACGGGTTGCAATTCAACGTCGATATCGCCAAATTTTTCCTTGAGGCTGGCAACGAAATTGTTTGCAGCTTCTTCACAGTCCGCGTGCATAACGATCATCTTGTATTTGTCGAGCTCCGTACCCTTTTGGGAAACGTAATCCATTAACGTGGAAAGCGCTTTTTTGAAGCCTTTTGCTTTCGTGATATTGATAATTTTACCTTGTTCGTTGAAGTATAAAATAGGTTTGATGCCAAGCATATTCCCAACAACCTTCGATACGCCGGAAACTCTGCCGCCACGGTATAAATACGTGAGGTCATCTACGACGAAATAGGTTGCTACGTGCGGGATAAGCTCGTCTAAATAAGCGTCCATCTCGTCCATGGTAGCCCCGTCCTTATATTTGAGAGCTGCGTAATAGGTAACCAATCCGCTGCCCATAGAAATAAGCTTACTGTCCTTAAAGCGAATTTCGCGTTCGGGATATTTTTCCTTAAGCTGCGCGATTACGTTCTTCATTGCGTTGAACGTGCCGCTCATTTCATGCGAGAAGGTTACGTAATAAATGTCTTCACCGCGGGCAAGTACGGGTTCAAAATACTCGGTATAAGCATACTCGTTAAGAGCTGCCGTCTTGGGTACTGCCCCTGCGCGCATTTTTTCAAAAAATTCTTTAAAATCCGTTCTTTCGCCCATGTCGTAGAAGTATTCGTCGTCTCCGACGATATAAGGCATCCTGATTACGTTTAAGCCAAGCTCCTTAACGCGAGTGTACCACAACTCGCAATTTGAATCACAAAATAATTGATACATTTTTTTCTCCTTAGTAACAAAGCAACTGTCCGTTGCTTTGGCGGGGCATAAACGCAGTTCGTTTACCCCTATCGCTTTGTAATATCATTTTATCAAAAATTAATAATTTTGACAAGCATTTTAACAATTCTTTTTGAAAATTTCACATTTAGGCGCTTAAAACGCCCTAAATTGTACGTGTGAAGAGTATTTTCGTTGCTGAATACCCCTTTATTATTGACATTTTTGTTCCCGTTATGTTATACTATATATGGTGTGCGATTAACCTAACGCATAGTATTATATTATTTTTATGAGGACAAAATGCCCAAAAACTGGAAATTACCTAAAAGAAAACAACCCGTTTGGAGAGTTGTAAGAAAAATCATCAAGCCCTTTGTTAAAGTCAAATCGGTAGAATTTGAAGGCGAACGCTTTCCTGATACCTGTATCATCGTAAGCAACCATAATAACAAAAAAGGCCCTGTGGTGTACGAAATAAATTTGCCCGTTCATCACGTAACTTGGGGCGCGTATCCTATGCTTGGCAGCTATAAAGATAGATTTTTATATCTTCGGGACGTGTTCTACATGCAAAAGAATAACGTTAAAAAGTTTAAGGCGACTTTGCGCGCAGGTTTCGAGGCTATTTTCTCTATCTATTTTTATAAAGGCATTAAGGTTCTTCCCACCTATCCCGACGGAAGATTCCTTAAAACTATTCGCTACAGTATGCAGGTTTTAGAGTCCGGCGCGGCTATTTCTCTGTATCCTGAAGATTCGTCCGAAGGATATTTTGATGAAATGACGCATTTCCATTCGGGATTCGTTATGCTTTCGACGACGTACTATAAAAAGACGGGCGTAGATCTTCCCGTTTTCCCTATGTATTACGGAAGAAAGAAAAACAAAATCGTGGTTGGTAATCCACTTTACGTGCAAGATTTGTTACGCCAAGGCTTAAATCGCGACGGAGTTGCCGAAAGATTAAAAGAAGAAGTGAATAGATTATATTTTGAACATTTTAAAGAATGTTTCTAAATAAAATTAAACGCATTATAAAATAAAATAAAATATATATTGACAAAATCGTAAGATTATGATATATTATAGCCATAATTTTCGCGAAAATTGTCGCATTTTAAAGGAGAAAGAAATGTTAGCAATGTGGATTTGGTTCGGCGTAGCAATTACGTTGCTCGTAATTGAATGTTGCACCGTCGATCTTGTCGCCGCGTGGTTTGCTGTTTCCGCTTTAGTGATGGGAGTAATTACGGGCGCCGCGCCTACTCTTAGCGTCGGATGGCAAATTACGATTTTTATCTTACTTTCCATCGCGTTGCTGTTTGCCACTCGTCCGTTGGTCAAAAAAATATTACTGAGAAAAAAGAACGGCGAAACAAATTTAGAGCTCGTGATTGGACATAGGGCCCTCGTTGTAGAAGAAATCAACGACTTCGAACAAGGCGCCGTGCGTATCAACGGTTTGGTTTGGACTGCGCGTTCGGAGGACGGAAGCGTAATTGAGAAAGACGCTTTTGTAATCGTAAAAGAAATTCGCGGCAATAAAGTTATTGTAAATAAAGAATAAAGGAGAAATTATATGGAACCTTGGGCTATCGCACTTATTATTTTCTTATTCATCGTTGTAATGTTGATTATCAGCGGTGTAAAAGTAGTACCTCAATCGAAAGCGTACGTTATCGAACGCTTGGGCGCGTACCGTGAAACTTGGCAAACAGGTTTACATTTCCGTATACCTATCTTGGAACGTATTGCAAAAATCGTTTCCTTGAAAGAACAAGTTGTTGATTTTGCACCTCAACCCGTAATCACAAAGGACAACGTAACCATGCAAATTGATACCGTTGTATTTTATCAAATTACGGACGCAAAGCTCTATGCATACGGCGTAGAATCCCCTATTATGGCAATTGAAAATTTAACGGCTACTACTCTTCGTAATATCATTGGTGAAATGGAACTCGACAATACGCTTACGTCGCGCGATACCATCAATGCAAAAATCCGTTCCATTTTGGACGATGCTACAGATCCTTGGGGGATTAAAATTAACCGTGTTGAATTGAAAAATATCAAGCCCCCTTCGGAAATCCAAGACGCCATGGAAAAACAAATGAAAGCAGAGCGCCAACGCCGTGAAGCTATTTTGCGCGCAGAAGGTGAAAAAGCAAGCAGTATTTTGGTTGCGGAAGGTAAAAAGGAAAGTCAAATCTTGGAAGCGGAAGCGGAAAAACAATCGGCTATTTTGAAAGCGGAAGCGGAAAAGCAAGCAGCTATCTTGAAAGCGGAAGCGGAAAGACAAGCAATTTTGGCTATCAATAGCGCGCACGCGGAATCCATTCGTTTGATTAACGAGGCGAACCCCAACGAAGGATACTTAACGATTAAGAAATTAGAAGCTCTTGAAAAAATGTCCGACGGTCAAGCGACGAAAATTGTTATTCCCAGCGAATTGCAAGGTTTGGTTGGCTTGGTAAACACCATAAAAGAAGCGAAATAACAGCCTTTTCTTCTGATTTTAGCTAAAATTAAATGGAATATTTCTGTATAATAAAAAGATGTTTTGCCAAACACAAAACATCTTTTTTTATTGCATCATTACTAAGCTTTCTCTTCTTTATTTCTTCCACGTATTCACGGAGAACAGCACGAGCATGGGGAAAATTTCAAGCCTTCCTGCGAGCATATCAAAAATATAGACGATTTTTGAAAAATCCGAGAAAAATGAGAAAGAGCCGACTGGTCCAACGAGCGCAAGCCCCGGTCCGACATTATTGATAGTTGCAGCAACCGACGTGAAATTCGTAACCAAATCGTGCCCGTCCAACGAGATTAAAAGTAAGGACACGACGAAGATAAGTACGTAAGCGGTAAAATACGCGTTCAAGGAACGTACGATTTCGTGATCAACCACGCGCTTATCCATAGTTATCTTTTTCACTTGCTTGGGATGTAAAATCCTGCCTACTTCGTGACTTGCTTCCTTGGAAAGCATAATCACACGGGAAACTTTCATTCCGCCGCCCGTACTGCCCGCGCACGCGCCGATAAACATCAGTACGACAAGTATGGTTCTGGAAAAAGCAGGCCAAAGATCAAAGTTTTCGGTCACAAAACCCGTCGTAGAAATAATCGAAGCTACCGCAAACGCCGTGTGTCTGACCGCTTCGCCGAAGGAATAGCCGTAATCAATTATACCGTTTAAAAGCAGATTGGCGGTGATAAGCGCTATCGCCGTGAAAACGATGGCCAAAAACGCCTTGACTTCGGTTGTGAAAGCGTCCTTCCACTTGCCCTTACTGATCAAGTAATAAGAGTTGAAATTGATCGAAAACAGGAGCATGAAAACGGTCACGACGACCTGCAAAAAGTTCGAATACCCAGCAAAGCCGTCCGCCTTGATGGAAAATCCGCCCGTACCTGCCGTGGCGAAAGCGGCATTTATTGCGTCGAAAACCGGCATACCACCACAGAGTAAAATCACCAATTGCACGAGAGTCATCGCGGAATAAATAAGGTATAGAATCTTCGCGGTTTGCTTTACCTTAGGCACAAGTTTTCCAACTTGCGGCCCGGGGCTTTCTGCTTTCATCATGTGCAAATTTTGCGCGCCGCTCAACGGCAAGAACGCCATGATAAACACGAGTACGCCCATCCCCCCTACCCAGTGCGTAAAACTACGCCAAAGAAGGATGGATTTAGGCAACGCTTCGATCGTCGCGCCGTCGGGGAATATGGTTGCGCCCGTTGTCGTAAACCCTGAAACCGTTTCAAACAGCGCGTCCACGTAAGAGCCGGTAACCCCTGAAAAATAAAAGGGTAACGCGCCGAAAAGACTTAATACCACCCAACTGAGCGCAACGATAACAAACCCTTCCTTGTTATAAATCGTTTGTTTTTTTGGCTTACCGAGCATACATAATTTACCCACGCCCAAACAAAGAGCGATAGAAATCAAAAATGAAAAGAACGCTTCTTCCCAGTAAATTGCTGCCGTGACGAGCGGCAAAGCAAGAAATACCGCCTCAAAAATAAGCAGAGCGCCAAGCGTTCGTTTGATAATCGAATAATTCATAGCGCAACCCCTTATCTCAAAACGTCACGAACGTCTTGCAAACCGAGCTGTTTGGTAACGATTACCACCGTGTCGCCCGCCTGAATTACGTCGTCGCCGTGCGGAATAAGAACGGTACGGTTACGGAAAATAGACGCGATCAATACGTTTTCTTTAAATTGCAATTGCTTTAAAGGCACTCCCGCAATCGCGGAATTTTCCTTGACGATAAACTCCGACGCTTCCACCTTGCCCTGAATGATGTTGTACATGGTTTCCACGTTGCTTCCGCCCGTGTTTTGTTTCGCACGGACGTACCGTACGATAATATCCGCCGTAATATTCTTGGGACAAATGGTCGTGTCAAGATCTAAGCGGTTGATTACGCTGTCATAGTCGGTACGATTGATCCGCGTAACGAGTTTGCCTTTGCCCACTTCCTTTGCAAACAACGACAATAAGATATTTTCTTCGTCTTGGTCGGAAAGCGCGACAAACGCATCTACTTGCTCCACGCCTTCTTCTAACAACAAGTCCTTTCTCGTTCCGTTGCCGTGAATCACGGATATTTTTTCCCATTGCGCGGAAAGTTCTTCACAGGTTGCAAGATCTTTTTCAATAATTTTAAGGGAAATGCCCGAGCGCCCCAAAATCTTGCAAAGATAATGTGTAATCGTACCCCCGCCCACTATTAAAGCGTCTTTAATAGAGTTTCCTTTGTAATGAATTTTCTTAAAGAAAGCGTTTGCGTTCTTAGGCGAAGCGACAATGGACACGACGTCCTTTTCACGAAAGACGAAATCACCGTTCGCAATATACGCTTCGTCACCGCGTTCAATGGTACAAATGAGAATATCCGAACGATATTTCATAGCCACTTCTTTGACGGATAAGTTGTTAATTTCACTCTCTTTGCCGAGTTTAAATTTAATCAGCTCAACCTTGCCCTTGGCAAACGGCTCGATAAGAAGCGCTGACGGAAAGCGTAATACGCGCGCAATCTCTTCCGCTGCCGCGTATTCGGGATTGATTACCATGGCAAGCCCGAGCTCGTCCTTTAAGTATGGCGTAACTTCGCTGTATTCTGGATTTTTCAGTCTCGCAATCGTGGCGCAGCCGCCTTCCTTTTTCGCAATTACGCAACATAAAAGGTTTAATTCGTCGGAGTTCGTCACTGCGATAAATAAATCCGCCTTGTCGACACCCGCTTCGCGCTGTACCGTGTACGTTGCTCCGTTTCCGACTACGCCCATAACGTCGTATTTTGCCGTCACTTCATTAATTTTCGAGGACGACATATCAATTACCGTAACGTCGTTTCCGTCGCTATTGAGTTTTTCCGCAAGAGTTTGACCAACTCTTCCACAGCCTACAATAATAATTTTCATAACTGTCCTTTACTGTCCTTTTTTGAAAATTAATCTACTTTACTACAATTATAACAAACTCTATCGCTTATTTCAAGCATTTTTTAGTCAAAAATGGAAAGCGAAATTTTTTAAGTCCAAAAAAGCACGAAAAAGGTCGGATTGCTCCGACCTTTGCTATGTATGATTAAAATTTTATCGGCTTATTTTCGAGCTTTGCATATACAGGTAAACCGTTTGCATACTCCATTTTTATTTCGCCCTGAATCAGCGGTTTTGCATATTCTAAAAACGCCTGCGTTACCGAGCAGTTATCTTTGCCTATGAACTCGTCGGGCATGGATTGCGTAAACTTTGCGATATCGTCTAAGGGCATCGCCACGTATTCGATTTCGTAAGGCGAATTGCATTTACGCTTGAAGGCTATCATCTTGCCCGTTTCGCCTGCTACCGCCGCTTTCACCGCATACCTGCCTGCCTCAAATGCTTCTTCAACGTCTGTTTTCGAGCAAAGATGTGCCGCGCAACGCTGCATCAAACTCAGTTCTATCGAACGGGATTTTATGCCCGTCTTTTTCGTCACGTAATCGGCAAGGAAGGCACCCACGCCCCCGAGCTGCGTATTGTTAAAGGCGTCTTTTTCGCCCCGCTTTGCGTAATTGCAAATGTATTCTCCGCCCTTATCCCTAATCCCTTCCGATACGGCGACAAGGCAATTCTTTTTACGGCTGTACACTTCTTCGCAACGCTTGCAAAAATCCTCGATGTCGAAGGGGCGTTCGGGAAGATAAATCAAATCGGGCGCGTAACCATTTAATCCAGCAAGCGCGCTGGACGCGGTAAGCCAGCCGGCATCACGCCCCATAATTTCAATAACCGTTACTCTGCCCGTGCTATATACGGCGGTGTCTAAGCCTATTTCAAGACAGGTCGTAGCGATATATTTCGCAGCCGAGCCGTACCCGGGACAATGGTCGGTCAAAAGTAAATCGTTATCTACCGTTTTAGGTACGCCCATTACGTAACATTCGTAATCGTTATTTTTCATAAACTCCGCAACTTTCGCGCAAGTGTTCATACTGTCGTTTCCGCCGTTGTAAACGAAATAGCGAACGTTAAGTTTTTTAAAGGTTTCCAGCATTTGAAAGTATTTCGAATCGTCTTCGCGATAATCAGGAAGCTTAATACGGCAGCTTCCAAACGCCGAAGCAGGCGTTCCGCAAAGCTTGTCGATTTGTTTATCGTCCTCCGTTGAAACGTCCACAATATTGCCTTTGAAAATACCGTCAACCCCGTTGAGAGCGACGTAAACTTTCAATCCTTCCTTTTGCGCTTGGCGAATAACGCCGCACGCCGAAGCGTTGATAACCGAAGTTGGACCGCCCGACTGTGCGTAAAGCAGAGCCTTTTCAAACATAATCTATCTCCTTTAAACAAAGTAACGGGCGACAAGAAAAGTCGTCCGTTAAGCTTCTAATTGATTTTAATTTAAAACGTCAGGGCTTTCAAAGGTTTCGCCGCGATCTTCAGGGAAAAGCGTACCAGCGGGAATTACGGGCAACATTAAAGGATTAACGAACGCGTTGGACGTAAGCGCGGAAACAGCGTTGCGAAGGTAAGGATAAACGATTTCCGTGGTGGAAATTGCAAGAATTTGCTTATCTTCGTCCGTAATAACGTCTTCTGCTTCGAAAATACCGACAAGACGAACCTTTAAATTGAAAGGCTTGGGTTCTTTTTCAGTTGCTTCAACTTTAACTTCAAGCGAAACGAAATAAAGCTTATCGTTTTCTTGAACGCGTCTGATAGTGCGGGAGAATTGAGGTTTGATCTCAAATTTCGTGTTGGGCGCCATTTTAACGCGGTTGATTGTGTAAGTGAGTTCTTCAGCGGTGATGCCTCTTAAAGCGTATTTCATAATATACCTCTTTTTATTATCATTTTCCTCTATTATACCGCACGAAAAGAACTTTGTCAAGCCAAAAAAGTCAATTGCACCTCTATTCCGACGATTTTTTAAGGTTAATTATCTATAAACAGTTTTTTAGTTTTTAAACAATTTTTCGCGCGTTTTTTGGATTTTTTCCTGATTTTTTAAAAATCCCCTACGTTATCGGTTTCTCCGTTTTCCTTTTCTTTGGAAAGGCGTTCTCTTTCCCGTTGTTTTTGGGAGAACTTACAACCGCAAAAATCTTGACGGTACAAACCGTACTCTTCAGAAAGCTCTAACGAGCGTAAATACCCGCCCTGTTTTTTGAAATCGGACACGAGATAATTCATGCCGTATTCTTCCCCGACGCGAACGCCGATTTCATTCAACCATTCCGCGTTTTTATACGGGCTTAACGACAGCGTCGTGCAAAACCAAGAAATCCCCATTTCTTTTGCAACTCGCGCCGTTTCGCGCAGACGAAGCTCGTAACAAAGATAACACCGTTTACCGCGCTCGGGTTCTTCTTCCAAGCCCTGCGACATTTCTAAGAACGACTTCTTATCATGCTCGCAATCGACGAGCGTTCCGCTGTCCGTAAGGGCGAGAAAACGTACCTGCTCCGCTTTTCGCTTTTCATATTCTTGTTCGTCGTCAATATTCGGATTGTAATACAGCACGGAAATTTTAAACTTATCTTTGAGCCGTTCAAGACAGGCAGACGAACAGGGCGCGCAACAGCTATGCAGCAAAATGGGCGTACCTGTGTCGAGAGTTTTTAAAATTTCCGTCATTTTTTTGTCGTAATTTTCTTTCATGAATTTCCTTGTTTTTTGGAGTTTTTATTCTTTGGCTTTAATGATTTGTATGGGCTTATTGAGTGTGATTTGACGTTTTTCAATAACGTTGAGTTTGTTACAGTCATTTAAGGTGGATTTCCCCGAACCGCTTCTGCCTAAAATGAAAACCATTCCTTTATCCGGCAAAGTAAGGTTTATCTCATCGAGGCAAGAAAGGGGTTTTTCTTATTCGTTTTGTATATTTTTGTCAAGTTTTCAACTTTTATCATAATCCCATTATCCTTTCATCCTTTATTATACCCCCTTACAAATACCTTTGTCAAGCAAAGCCGCTTAAAATCACTTGACAAAACCGCAAAATAAGCGTATTCTTTTAGAAAATAACGCACCGAACAAATGCAAAAGGAGTGTGCTATGAAACTGCTAATCCCCACCGCTTCGGGACTTGAACAAACGGTGAAACGTCAGCTTTTTAAACTCGGCTATGAAAAAGCGCCTGCTTTTAACGGCAGGATTGAGGTTGAAGGAGATTTTTTCGACGTTGCAAAACTCAATATTCGGCTTCGCTCTGGCGAGCGTGTTCTCATCAAGCTCGCAGAATTTGAAGCAAAAACTTTTGACGATTTGTTCGACGGGATCTATGCTATCGACTGGGAAAACTGGCTCGAATCGGACTCAAAGATCCTTATGGACGGAAAGAGCGTACAAAGCGCGCTCGGCGCAATCAAAGTGACGGGCGGAGTTGCAAAAAAGGCAATTATCCGTCGGCTTTCGGATAAAAAGCGTTCGGGTAGGCAAACCTTTTCGGAAACGGGCGCAAGAAGTATTATAGGCATATCGTTATATAAAGACGTTGCTACGATTACTTTAGACACGTCGGGAGAAGGACTGCATAAGCGCGGTTACCGCACCCTTGCCTATACAGCGCCGCTCAAAGAAACCTTTGCCGCCGCGCTCATTGATAACACTTTTTACACCGCTGAAAACGCCGAAGATAAGATTTTTGCGGATCTGTTTTGCGGCAGCGGTACTTTGCCCATCGAAGCGGCGTTAAAGGCGCTCAATATCGCGCCTAACTTAGAGAGAAAATTTGATTTCGAGAGTTGGAAATTCGTGGACAAAAAAACGGTAACGCTCGCGCGCGAACAAGCCAAGGACGAAGAACGCCGCGATAGAAAACTGAAAATTTACGGCTCCGACATCAATCCTAAAGCTGTTTCGATTGCTAAATATCACGCAAAGCAGGCAGGCGTGTACGAGTATATCGACTTTTCTGTGGCTGATATGCGCAAATTCCGCTCGGAAGAAAAATACGGCGTATTGCTTTCAAATCCCCCTTACGGCGAACGACTTGAAGACGAGAAAACCGCTCGGCTTTTAATGAAAGATTTTGGACAAGTCTATCGCGCATTGTCGGACTGGAGCGCCTACGTACTCACTTCCCTGCCCGAGTTTGAAAGATACTTCGGTAAGCGTGCCGACAAGAAGAAAAAGCTTTTCAACGCAAACCTGCCCTGCGGATTTTATTCCTATCTTGGTAAATATCAAAAATAATTTTCAAAAATATACTCCGCTGTCGGCATACCGACAGCGGAGTTTTTTCCTATATTGCATATTTTTTTGTTACTTTTTTATTCCCCGAACTTTTGCGTAGGCTCAATATAATTCTCTTCAGGGTTATTTGGTTTAAAAGCAATCGTTTTTCCGTTGCTTCCTTCATTTAACTTAATTTTTGGCAAGCTCCATTTATATTTCGCTGCAAGCAAACGCAACACAACGATTATACTCATACCTACAAGGCTTGGAACAAGCGTTTCCACGCTAAACAATCTCAAAAGATAGTAAATTCCCGCGCCTGAAATGGACGCGATAGCGTAAATGTGTTTTTTAAAGATATAGGGTTGTGTTTCCGTTAAAATATCGCGTAATACACCGCCGCCGCATCCCGTCAAAACACCGAGCGTAATCGCTAAAAAAGCGTTGTCTGAAAGCGCGGAAGCAAAGGCTATTTCCGTACCTGCCACCGAGAAAGTTGCCAAACCGAACGCGTCGAATACGTTGTTCATGTGTTCTATTTTTTCTCTAAACTCATCAAATTTTTTGCGGTTTATGTAGGCAACGATAAACACCATAAGCGAAGTTGCCGCCGCGATTGCAACCACGTACAATTTTGAAAAAACAGCAGGCGGCGTTGCTCCTATGAGCATATCGCGCGTAATACCGCCCCCAACCGCCGTTATACAACCGATAACAAGCACTCCGAAAATATCAAATTTAACCTTAATTGCCACGAACGCGCCCGATACCGCAAAAGAAATCGTGCCTACAATTTCATGTATCAGCAATATAATTTCAGGGATTTCCATATTTAACCGCCTTATGTTCGATAATTACGTTAACATTTTATATTATATCACTCAAAAAAAGCTTTTGTCAAGTTTTATGTTTTAATTTATGCGCTTTTTTGATATTCGAGACCATTTCCCTATAAAATCCCTTACAAAAAGGCAGGCTTTTATCTCGCCTGCCTTTCCGTTTGATTAAAACCTTCTTTGTTGGGGGATTTTTTCGGGGTGATAGTCTATTATAAAGGTGGTTAAATTTACGATCTTTCCGCTCTCTTTTAAAATAACAACGTCGTTATCGGGTACGCGGTCGGTTGTATCAAACTTATCGTAAAAATGATACGCCCTTTTATATTCCCTGCACGCATTCAATTTAGCGTTTATTTTCAACGCTTTTTCTTTGGCTTGTTCGTACGTCATTTTGATTTATTCTTCCTTTTTTTTATATTTTCTTCTATCATTGGCGCGTAGCAACTCATCCGCACGCCTATATCTTTTCTAGCCTGACAAAGAACTTCCCCCACTTCTTCAAACATTTCCGCCGTTTCTTCTTCCACAACGTAATTCACCGCGCAATCCTTTTTAATACCGATACTGTCGGCAACGAAAGCGGCGTCCAGATTCGCCGCCAAAAATAAAAACTCCCAACCGTATTTTTCTTCTTGTTTTCGGATCATATCTTTGATTTGCTTGTTGTGATATTCACGGCTTGCATTTTCCATTCCGTCGGTAGTGATAATAAACATGGTACGAGTGGGTACGTCCTCTTTCCGCGCGTACTTATGAATATTCCCGATGTGTTTAATCGCTCCGCCGACAGCGTCAAGGAGCGCAGTGCATCCGCCGACTCGGTAATCCTTTTCCGTCAACGGCGCAATTTCTTCCAGCGTTTTTCTATCGTGCAGGACTTGGGAAGTATTCGAAAAAAGCACAGTGGAAACGTAAACTTTTCCGGGGATTTCTTTTTGCTTTTCGATCATGGCGTTAAAACCGCCGATCGTATCCCTTTCCATACCCGACATAGAGCCGCTTTTATCCAAAATAAATACGAGCTCGGTAATTCCTTCGTTGCATTCAACTTGATTTTCCTTTACAATTTCTTTCTCCATAATAAATCTCCTTAAAATAAAACGTAGTCGCAAGTTTTCACTTGCAACTACATTATAAAACATTTCTATTTACTTTTGGTCAATCGTCGGTTTACCTATACGCCCAAACATACTTGGTCAAATTTAAAGAGTGTTTCATTGATGATGAAGATATTATATTCTTCTTTCAACAAGAAATATTCGATAATAATATCAAACTTACTGCTCTTTGAAAGGGTAAAGCCTACGGTGGAGAGCAAGCGTTTGGCTTCTTCAAGCGAAAGCTCAAGCGCGATCGCAAAGGAAATCACCGTGTTTTTGCTCGGTTTATACTCTTTTTCGTTCATTATTTTATACCACGTTTGCTTGCTTACGTTGGCTTTTTTGTAACACTCCACGTCACTCATCCCTTTAATGTCGATAAGCTTGAGCAAGGTTACGGCAAAATTATCGTCTATTTTCGAGAGCATATCTAAAAGAGATAAATCCTCCGTCGGCTCTTCTATCTTTTCTTCAAAACAACCGAAAAGATCGTAATCGCTCTCCTTAAAAATAGGAACGCGGCGGCAGCAAACCTCTCCGCTCCTTTCCAAATAATATCCGTTTTCGTCCGCGTAGTTATCATCCACGTAGTTTTCGTCCGCGTAGTTATCATCCACGTAGTTATCATCCACGTAGTTATCGTCAATGTATTCTTGAACGTCATCGAACAATTCTTCACTAATTTGATAAGACGCTTTATCGAACACGACGATATAGACGGTCATTTCATTTTTAAATAAGAACTCACTAATGCTTTCCGCCGCAACCGCCAACGCCTTGTCCTTAGGATAGCCGTAAACGCCCGCAGAAATCAGCGGAAACGCCACCGATTCACAGCCGTTTTCCTTGGCGAGCGAAAGGGATTTTTTATAGCAAGATTCCAGCAATGCTTTTTCGCCCTTTTCACCGCCCTGCCAAATCGGTCCAACGGTATGTATAACGTGCTTACAAGGCAGGTTGTAGGCTTTGGTAATTTTAGCCTCGCCCGTATCGCAACCGCCCAGCCTTTTACATTCTTCCAAAAGCTCCGCGCCCGCCGCCTTATGAATTGCGCCGTCAACCCCGCCGCCGCCAAGCAACGTGTTGTTCGCCGCGTTTACGATTGCGTCGCATTCTAATTTAGTTATATCTTGCCTTATGATATATAATGGCATAATTACCGTCCCTTTTAACGTTATACAACTGTATCCATGAACCGCAATACTGCGTCCACGAGGTGTCCAAACCACGTACGTTTTGTATTTTCAGCCGTACGAATAGAAGAAACTTCAAAGGTTTCTTCACAGTCCTTGCGAACGGCTTGTACCGCGTTTTTATCGGTGAAATAAACCGCGTTTTCAAAGTGCAGGTACAAACTTCTGTAATCAAAATTAATCGAGCCTACAACAGCGCATTCGTCGTCCGCTACGATGCTCTTTCCGTGGATAAAGCCCGGCGTGTATTCATAAATCTTTATGCCGTGCTGCATAAGCGCGTCATAGTTCGCTCTCGTCATTCTAAATACTATCTTTTTATCGGGAATGGACGGTGTAACGATTCTTACGTCTACCCCGCGCATTGCCGCGCTGCAAAGCGCAACGCGCAAACTGTCGGGCAATATCAAATACGGAGTGAAGATATACACGTACTTGCTCGCACGGTTGATAATATCCAAATACACGAACTCGCCGTCGCTTTTTCGATCGAGCGGAGAATCGTCGAAGGGCTGTACGAAATACCCCTGTCTATTTGCATGGTTTTGATCGGACAAGCTTTGCTTTTCTAAAAGCACTTGCTTGCAATCTTCCACACTGCCTAAAAGCTCGGATAAGTTCACCTTCTCTTCGGGATTAAAAGCGTTCCAAAGATCAAAGAACATAACCGTGAACGT
The DNA here is from genome assembly GCA_017504465.1 of Clostridia bacterium. GTDB lineage: Bacteria > Bacillota > Clostridia > Christensenellales > Borkfalkiaceae > Scatosoma. The sequence goes on from JAFVRE010000027.1 coordinate 18,987, forward strand.
CTGCGCCGCACCGCCCGTGACCTTAACGCCCGTATCCTTCCAGTCTCCAAAACGGATAAGCTCGCCGATATACTCGTCCGCGATATTCAGTCCGCCCGTAAACGCCACGTTGTTGTCGATCACAAAAAGCTTTCTATGGTCGCGGTTGTTTTGCCGCATTGCAAATACCGGTATAACGTGATTGAACGCCATACATTTGATATTCGGGTTCAAAGCTTCCAAATACAGCTCATAGTCGTGCGGGAGATGTAATATACTACCAAAATCGTCGTAAATAATATAAACTCTCACACCTGCCTGCGCCTTTTTGAGTAAAACTTCACGCAAACGGTCCCACATTTTACCGCCGGCAAGAATGAAATATTCCATTAAAATAAATTTTTCGGCCTTTTCCGCCTCTTCAAGCATCGCTTCGAATAATTGCTTGCCCGTCCCGTAATATTCAATTTCACCGTCCGTAAACGCAGGATAATTCGCTTCGTTTAAAAGATACTTACTCACCGCCGCCGCGCGACCGCTTTCTTCAACCTGCTTTTCCGTTTCTAACGATTGCAAATGATATTTTGCATTCTCTTTCTTCGACGCTTCGTATTTGAGATTCATATAAATCGTCGGTCTGCCTTCGCCGTAGAGTAAAAATAAGCTCATGCCGATAATGGGCACGACGAGAATCATAATAATCCATTTCGCTTTCGCGGAAGAGTCGCTGTCCGGTCTATTTAATAAATATAAGACGAATATCGCCGCAAAACTATACATTACAACGCGCGCGACAAACCCCGCCTTTCGTTCTAGCACAAATAAAAGGACCAACCACGCAATAATCTGTAAAAACGCCAAAATCCCGCAGGTAAAAAATCTATTATATACAAATTTCTTGTATTTTCTGCCCTTTTGCGCGTAGTGATCCAATTCCCTTATTCGTTTTTCCGTCATTACTTTTGCCATCAAAAACGCGCCTCCTTTGTAATACTATTTTGGTTTATTGTAGCAATTCTTACGCATTTTGTCAATCTCTTATCTATCCGTTTTAGGAAATGTAACTCAATTTTCACAATTTTTTCCATTTCTTCAAAAAATTTTTTAATTTTTTTTAGTAAAACCGTTGACAAATCTTTTTTTTTATATTATACTATATTTACTTAATAAAACTTAATCCTATTAAGAAAATTTGATGAGGTATGATTATGAAAAAATTTGTTTGTAAAGTATGCGGTTATGTACACGTAGGCGAAACGGCTCCGGAGGCTTGCCCTAAATGCAAGAAGACGGGCGTATTTGAAGAAGTAAATCCTTTGAAGGGAACTCAAACGGAAGCAAATCTTCAAGCGGCGTTTGCAGGCGAATCGCAGGCAAGAAACAAGTACACCTATTTCGCAAGCAAAGCAAAGAAAGAAGGCTTTGTTCAAATCGCGAATATTTTTGAAGAAACGGCTAAGAATGAACAAGAACACGCTAAGATGTGGTTCAAGCTTTTGCACGGTGGCGCTATCCCCTCTACCGCTGAAAACTTGCTTGCAGCTGCAGAAGGCGAAAACTATGAATGGACGGATATGTACGCAGGCTTTGCTAAGACGGCAAGAGAAGAAGGCTTCAACGAAATTGCTGACCTTTTCGACGGCGTTGCCGCTATTGAAAAGGAACACGAAGCAAGATATATGAAGCTTCTTGAAAACGTAAAAGGCGGTTTGGTCTTCTCCAAGGAAGGCGACGCTATTTGGCAATGCACCAACTGCGGTCATATCGTAGTAGGCAAGCAAGCTCCCGAAGTATGCCCCGTATGCGCGCATCCTCAAGCTTACTTCCAAGTAAAAGCTGAAAACTATTAATTTAATAATTTTTTAACCGAAATGATAGATATTAAAATCGGTTAAATCCTATCATTGACAACGTTATTATTTTTTCAATTTTATAAACTCCTTTGTACTATGGATACGGCGGCGGAATTTTTCCGTCGCCGTATTTTTACTTTACGCGTCCTCAAAATCCAAGTTTCAAAAGACGTTTTTAGAAAAAACGATCCCTTCACGTAGCTTTGCGAAAGGATCGAATTCTTCGGCTTGCGTTTTACGCTTCGCGATCGGTGAATCGTAACGCGCCACCCGTAACGAAAGGCGATACGATAAGCCAAATTGCCGCAAGCGCAATAATCGAATATACGATAATCGAACCCGTTGCTCGCGCGCCGTTAAACACCATCGAAACGAGATTTACGTCGAAAAGACCGAAAAGTCCCCAGTTCACCGCGCCTACGATTACTAAGATATAAGCAATAAGATTTGTAATTCTCATAACCGTTCCTCCTAACTTCAGTATGCACCGTTATAAAAGAAGTATGCAAACTTTTTCAAAATCGTAAAAATTCCCCTAATTTGTCTTAAAGGCCGTTTTTTAATTTGTCAAAACTGCAAATTTATGTTATAATTTTATAAATTAACCGAACGCGAAAAAAACGCGCGGTTTTGCAAGGACGGTGTGTTTTGAAACATCTTTTGTTTTTTTTCAAAAAATATAAATGGCAAAGCATTTTAGCCCCGCTTTTTAAAATGCTTGAAGCCACTTTTGATTTGCTCGTACCGCTCGTCGTTGCCGATATTATCAACGTCGGTATTACGAGCGACGATACAAGCTATATCCTTATCCGGTTCGGGATACTCATTGCCATGGCGGTTTTGGGGTTGGCTTGCAGTTTTACCGCGCAATTCTTCTCCGCAAACGCCGCTACCGGCACTTCCGCAGGGCTTCGTAAAAAACTTCTTGCAAAGATACAGAGCTTGAGTTTTTCCGACCTTGACCGCGTTGGAACGTCCACGCTGATTACGCGTATGACTTCAGACGTCAACCAAGTCCAAAACGGCATAAATATGTTTTTGCGTTTATTCTTACGCAGTCCATTTATCGTGTTCGGCGCAATGATTATGGCGTTTTCTATCGATACGCAGGTGGCATCCGTTTTCGCAATCGTTATCCCCGTGCTTTTCGTAATTGTATTCGGAATTATGAGGCTGACAAACCCGCTTTACAAACGTTTGCAAAAGCAAGTCGATAAAACGACGGTAACAACCCGAGAAAATCTTTCGGGCGTAAGAGTTGTTCGAGCTTTTGGCAAAGAACGTGAAGAGACGGAACGATTTGCCGCTGAAAGCCAAACCCTTACCAACACACAAGTGAAAGTCGGCAATATCAGCGCACTGACAAATCCTCTCACCTACGTTGTTATCAATCTCGGTATCGTCGGAATTTTATGGTTGGGCGCAAAACGCGTCGATGGCGGAATTTTACTCTCCGGCGACGTAATCGCGCTCGTCAATTATCTTTCTCAAGTCCTTATCGAGCTTGTAAAGCTTGCAAACCTTATCGTATTGCTTGGAAAATCCGTTGTCAGTATGAATAGAATCGGGCAGGTATTAGACGTTGCTCCGTCCATGTCCTACGGCGAACAAACAACCCTTTCGGACACCGACGAGGCTGTGGCGTTTAACAACGTTTGCTTGCGCTATACGAAAAACGCGGACAACGCGCTCGAGAATATATCCTTCACGATCAAGCGCGGTCAAACGGTCGGCGTTATCGGCGGCACGGGCAGCGGTAAATCCTCGCTCGTTGGACTCATTTCAAGATTTTACGACGCAACCGAGGGGCAGGTACGAGTTTTAGGCAATCCCGTGCAAGCTTGGAGTAAGGAATTTTTGACAAAGCACGTAGCCGTTGTATTGCAACGCGCACAGCTTTTTTCGGGCACGATTCGAAGCAATCTTGCTATTGCCAACCCTACGGCTACCGACGAAGAAATGTGGAATGCGCTCCGTTTGGCACAAGCTGAAGAGTTTGTAAAAGCCTTACCAAATGGTTTGGACGCGCCCGTTGAGCAAGGCGGAAGAAATTTGTCGGGCGGACAAAAACAACGCCTTACCATTGCCCGTTCCCTGCTTGTCAATCCTGAAATTTTAATCTTAGACGACAGCGCTTCCGCGCTCGACTACGCAACCGACGCGGCGCTCCGCAAAGCTTTGCGCGAGCTCCCCAAAGAAAAAACGGTTATTATCGTCAGCCAACGCACGTCCACCATTCGCCACGCCGATTTGATTTTAACCCTTGAAGATGGGAATTTGGTGGGGGCAGGTACGCATGAAAGCTTATTAGAAACTTGCGAAACCTACCGTGAAATTCATGAAAGTATGACCGCAAAGGAGGATAAGTGATGAATAAGTTATCTACCTTAAAACGCATTCTTTCTTACGTTAAGCCTTATAAACTATACGTAATTACAAGTTTTCTTTGCGCGCTCGTCACGGCAGGAGCAGGGCTTCTTATCCCGATTTTTTGCGGAAAAGCTATCGACTATATGCTCGGTGCGGGACAGGTGCTCTTTGAAGAGGTTTTCCGCTTTGCGCTGTACGTCGCCGTTGCGGCAATTGTAATCGCGCTTGCGCAACAGCTCTTATCTTTTTGTAACAACAAAATCACCTACTACGTTTCTCGGGATTTGAGAAATGCAAGCTCTCAAAAATTACATTCCCTCCCCCTTTCCTATCTCGATACACATCCGTCGGGGGATATTTTGAGCCGTATTTTGACCGATTCTGACACGGTATCAGACGGATTATTGATGGGATTTTCCCAGCTCTTCACAGGTATAATAACGATTATCGGCACGCTTGCCATTATGCTGTATTACAATCTTGCAATCACGCTTATCGTCGTTATACTCACCCCCCTTTCGCTGTTTGTCGCGTCCTTTATTGCCAAACGCACGCATCGTTATTTCACGGCGCAAGCAAGCGCGCGCGGAAAAACGACCGCGCTCATCAATGAACTCGTTGACGGACAAAAAGTCGTGCAAGCATACGGCAGCGAAGAACAAACTATGCAAAGCTTCGACGTTTTAAATGAAGAACTGAAAAATACTTCCCTTAAAGCAACGTTTTTCTCGAGCTTGACCAACCCGAGTACTCGTCTTGTCAATAACATCGTATATGCAGGCGTATGCCTTGCTTCCGCGCTCTTTACCGTAAGCGGAAAGATTACGATTGGACAGTTGAGCGTATTTTTAAGCTACGCAAGTCAATACGCAAAACCCTTTAATGAAATTAGCGGCGTCGTAACCGAATTGCAAAACGCGCTCGCTTGTGCGGAACGAATTTTTGAATTGTTAGACGCGCCTGAACAGACTGCCGAGCTTTCCAACCCTAAACAGTTGTCCGGTGGGGGCAGGGTTGAGTTGAATGAAGTGTGTTTCCGTTACGTGCCTGAAAAACCGCTCATTGAAAACGTCAATTTAGCAGCGCGCGCAGGACAACGAATTGCCATTGTCGGCAAGACAGGTTGCGGAAAAACTACCCTTATCAATTTGCTTATGCGTTTTTATGACGTAAACGCGGGCGCGATCTGCGTTGACGGTGTAGATATTAGAGAAACCAGCCGTAAAACCTTACGCGCGCAATACGGTATGGTATTGCAAGACACGTGGTTGAAATCGGGAACTATTCGTGAAAATATCGCTTACGGCAAACCCGAAGCGAGCGAAGAAGAAATTATTCAGGCGGCAAAAAAAGCACACGCCCATTCCTTTATTCGACGTATGCCAAACGGCTACGAAACCGTTATCACTGAAAACGGCGATAACTTATCCGCAGGGCAAAAACAGCTTTTGTGTATTGCGCGGGTTATGCTTTGTTTACCCCCTATGCTGATTTTGGACGAAGCAACGTCGTCGATCGACGCGCGCACCGAAATTAGAATTCAAAAAGCCTTCAAAGAAATGATGGAAGGCAGGACGAGTTTTATTGTTGCGCACCGCCTTTCCACAATTCGTGAAGCCGATTTGATTTTGGCCATGGATCACGGAAAAATCGTAGAACAAGGCAATCACGAACAACTTTTACAAAAAGGCGGATTCTACTCACAGTTATATAACTCTCAATTCGCCGTTGAATAAGATGCTTTAAAAATAGGAATATTCCTTTATCAAAATACCATAAAAAATACCGTCGCGGCGCACCTGCCACGGCGGTATTTATTATTTATGCGTTTTTTCTTGCCTCTTCCACTTCTTCAAAAAGAGCGGTAAATTCTTTTTCGATTTGAGTAAGTTCCCCTACCGTAGCCGCGCTTTTTATTCTTTCTAATAAAGCATCTGCTTTCAGCTCGAACGCTTCACATTGTTCTTGCGTAAGTTCGTTAAAATTCACCACGGACCACTCCGCTTTCCATTCAATATAAGCGTTGTCTTTTTGCACTTGACTTAAAGGCTCGCTCGCGTCAGGGTTAGTGGGAGCCTCGTCTCCGTTGTCATCGGGGGTAGTCGGTTCGTCTTCGCCGCTGTTATCGGATTCAACGCCCGGCATAAGCACTTTGATTACTTGCGGTTCGCCTTCCGTGTAATAGATAGTAAACTGCATATATTGCTCGCCGTTTTCTTCAATTGCGGAAATTTCAATATTTTCGATTCCCTTTCCGTCTTCTCCCTTTTCGCCGACGTCACCCTTATCTCCTTTATCCCCTTTGTCGCCTTTTACGCTTACAATGGAAGCAAGCCATTCTTCGTAAGTAGCGACCGTTTGTCCGTTTTCTTGCGCGTGCAGAACGTATTGTTCGTAGGCTTTTTGGCATTCACATCCCGTATTTTCATCTTTACATGCGCTAACTACGCCTACGAAAAAACAAACCGCCAAACTTAAAGCGTCGGCTAAAATTTTCTTTTTCATAATTTTTCTCCTTACTCTTAGCCTAAAAAGCGTTTGCAATGTATTCGATTCGCCCGTCGGCATAAACTTCTGCAACGTCAAACCTTGCATTTGGCTCTTCGCCCGATTGCAACCAGTAAAATTTTGCTATTTTTGCGTACGTTTCGCGTTTTCTTTTTACGACGGATTCCGCCGGCGTACCGTATTGATCGCTCGTTCTCGTCTTAACTTCAATGAACACGAGCTCGTCTCTGTCTTGGGCAATAATATCCGCTTCTCCAAAAGGGGTGCGGTAATTTTTTTCTAAAATTTTATAGCCCTGCTTTTTAAGATAGTCGGCAACCAGTCTTTCGCCTTTCTTTCCTAAAAGTTTTTTGTGAAGGTCTTGCGGTGAATGGGGCATATTCCATACTCCTTAATCGCGCTTATATGTACGGCAGTTCCATACCCTTTGTTCTTGTCAAATGCGTACATGGGGTAGGTCTTTGCGTATTCTACCATTAAATTATCCCGATATACTTTGGCGATGATACTCGCGCAACCGATTGTATAGGAAAGGGCGTCACCCTTGACAATCGACTGCTGAGAAAAAGGAATATCTATCGTCATATTTCCGTCGATTAAAACAAAATCAGGTTTAATTTCCAAGCCCAACAGCGCTTCTCTCATGCCCTTTTTCGTCGCTTCTAAAATATTGATTTCATCTATTTCTTGTTCACTAACTTCAAAAATGCAATAAGCGAGCGCTTTTTGCTTGATGAGCTCAGCAAGTTTTTCGCGTTTCTTTTCCGCAATCTTTTTACTGTCGTCAACACCTTGAATAATCTCGCTTTCCTCAAGCGGCATAATTACAGCCGCGCAAACCACCGGACCTGCAAGCGGGCCTCGTCCCACTTCGTCCACCCCTGCGATATACCTTACCCCTTTTAACAACAGTTCTTTCTCAAATTTAAGCTTATCTATGACACTTTTTTCTTTCATCTCGTACCTGCCCTTGTCTTCTGCTAATTTAAAACTCAAAATCGGTGTAGTCAGCAGGATTTTCCAAACAAATTTTGCCTAATCTTCCTTTTCGGAAATCGTCGATGAGCGCCTTTGCGCCGCGCTCGTAATCGAACTCACCACCGCGCAAAATAAAGCCCCTGCGCTTACAGAGCGCTTCATACATACCAAGTTTTTCGGAAAAATCGGTGATATTATAACGCTCGGTCAAATACTGCGGGTACAGCGTAGAAAGCTCGCCTAAAAGCTCCAGAGCAATATCGTCCATATCCAAGATATCGTCGTTAATGCTGCCTATATACGCAAGGTGGCGCGCGTGGTATTGATTGTCAAAGGACGGGGGCATTGTACCGGGGGTATCGAGAAGGTCGAACGAACCGCATCTAAGCCACCTAACGTCACGTGTAACGCCCGCCTTGTCCCCTGTTTTCGCACGTTTTTCACCGCTTAAAAGGTTCACTATCGTGCTTTTTCCCGTGTTGGGAATGCCCGCGATCATGAAACGGAAGGTGCGGTTTAACCCTTTTGCTTCCGCACGAGCGCGCTTTTCTTCGGTCATTTGCGAAATCTTTTGCAAGATAATTCTCTTGGACGAAATATTCGTCGAATCGCACTTTGCGCAGTAATATCCTTTACTTTCAATAAGTTTAACAAAGCCGTCCACTTTCGCGCTATCGGCAAGGTCGGCTTTGTTTAAAAGATATAATACGGGCTTTGCCCCGAATATTTTTTTAAGATTTTTATTGAGCGTAGCAATCGGCGCGCGCGCATCCATAACGCAAATTACGCCGTCGCATAACCCTTTTTTTTCTTCCATGTCCCGCATGGCGCGCGTCATGTGCCCCGGGAACCATTGTATGTTTTTCATAATTCACCAAATTAAATTTGTTTTAACACTTCCTTACCGCCAAAGCTTAGGCGCGTTGAAGATACATGCGAGCAAGACAAGGCGAAGCAAGGGAGCGTACAAGAAGTACGTGACCAAGCGACAACGCCGTATTGAGACGTATATACAACACGACTATTTGAATAAGTCGGGACGGAGCTTTTTAGTCAACTCTAACGCCTGTTCCCTGCGCCATTTATCCACTTTACCGTGGTCGCCACTGCGCAATACTTCGGGTACGCATAACCCTTTGTATTCTTGAGGACGGGTATATTGCGGATATTCCAAAAGATTATCCGAAAAGCTTTCGTCAACCAAGGAAGAGGTGTTGATAACGCCGTCAACGTAACGGGAAACGCAATCGGTCAATACCATGGCAGGAAGCTCGCCCCCCGTCAATACGTAATCGCCTATCGAGATTTCCTCGTCTATAAACAAGTCGAGTACGCGCTGATCCACGCCCTCGTAATGCCCGCAAAGTAAAATTAAACGCTCGTGTTCGATGAGCTCGAATACTTTTTGTTGCTTTAAAACCTGACCTTTGGGGGAAAGATAAATGCGACGTGCTTTATGGTCGGGATCGATCGCCTCGATTGCACTGCCGATAGGCTGGGGCATCATAACCATACCCGCGCCGCCACCAAACGGATAATCGTCGCATTTCAAGTGTTTATCTTCGGTATAATCGCGGATATTTACGATATTAATTTCTATTTTACCTTGTTTTTGCGCCCTGCCTAAAATACTCTCCTGTAAAGCGGAGAACATCTCGGGAAAGAGCGTTAAAATATCTATTCTCATAAACTATTCCGTTACTTTAAATCCAGTTTTTTCTTTAATCTTCTAATCTCGTACCAAAGGCTGAAAACAATCACGCCGATAAGCATGAAAATCTCAAGCCAAACAGCCACGTGCGAGCCGACGGGCGTATAAAAGAAAGCAAATACCCCTTTCTCTTCAAGCAAGATAAGCAACGTCTCAAAAGCAATTATTAAACAATAAGCGATAACCACTCTAAACACGATTTGTCTTGTTTTTTTGAATTTCTGCGCCCAACATTCGATTGCGCCAACTCCGCAAACGATTGAAATCGGGATAAGTATCATACGGATAAGCGCTTCAATTACAGTGAGAGGAGTAATACCTTCAAAGACCGGCTCCTCGATAATTCCTGTATCCGTACCGCCCGCATAAACCACTGCGCCAATCACAACCGCCACGCACACAAGCGCGACAATAGACGAGAGAAAAAACGCCACAAGCGCGCTAACGTGCTTTGCGAAAAGATGTTCTTCCACCGACGCAGGCATACTAAACGTCAAATACCCTTCACCCTTGAAAAAATTTTTATTGTAACGAGTTGAGGCAATAATAAGCGGCGTAACCATAACGGCAACAAGCGCGTATATGTACAGAACAAGACACACGGTTAAAAATGGCGTGAGTTGCGCTTCTGCCATATAGGAGTCCATTGAGACCACCATTAAAACGGTCAAGCTTGCCAAAACCGCAAGCATTATCCACGTCGTAGGAAGGAGCGATTTTAATTCGTGCTTTAATAATTTTTTGAGCATACGCTTACGTAAAACTCGTACCTGCCCCGTCGAATCGTAATCTTCAGGCGGTAAATTAAACTCGTTAAGCACGGAGTTGTTTTTATTTAAATCCATCTAAACACCTCCCTAAACAGTTCGTCAATCGACTTGCCTTCACGCTCTTTAATCTCGTTCGCTTTTCCTTCCAAAATGACATTGCCTTCTTTTAAGAAAACCACGTAATCGAAATATTGTTCTATTTCAGAGATTAAATGCGTGCTAATCAGCATCGTTGCGTTTGCATTTTTCTGTGTCAAAATAGTGCGCAATACGTAATCTCGCGCGGCAGGATCTACACCCGCGATAGGCTCGTCAAGGATAAACAAGCGCGCGTTCCTCGAAAGAGTGAAGATGAGCGAAAGTTTTTCCTTCGTGCCCTTAGAGAGCGTTTTGATTTTACTTTTGAATTTTATCCCAAGCTCGCTAATCATTTTTTTAGCTTTTTCGCTATCGAAATCGTCGAAAAATTCTTCAAAAAAATCAAGTTGCTTTGCGACAGTGTAAGTATCCGTCAATGCGTGCGTGTCCGAAAGATAGGAAACAATCGCTTTTGTTTCCACACCGATCTTCTTTCCTGCAATTTCGACGTTTCCTTCGGTGGGCTGCAATAAGCCCGTCAAAAGTTTGATAAGCGTTGTCTTACCACTGCCGTTAGGACCTAAAAGTCCTACGATACCACCCGCGTCGGGAATGCAAAGGTTCACCCCATTCAAAGCGCGGACGTCCTCGTAATCTTTACTTAAATTTCTACATTCAATAATATTACTCATAATCTTTTTATTTTTAAAGTATGGCTTCGACAAAAGTCGTTGAATCGAACTTTTCAAGATCGTCGATCTTTTCCCCGACGCCCGCAAAAATTACGGGCAAAGAAAGCTCTTGCGAAAGCGAGAAAATAAATCCGCCTTTCGCCGTTCCGTCAAGTTTCGTAAGTACGATTCCGTCGAGCTCCACCGCTTCATCAAAGACGCGGGCTTGGTTGACTGCATTTTGCCCAGTCGTTGCGTCGAGAACCAAAAGCTTCATAAAATCCGCTTCCGGATATTCGCGCGTAACCACCCTGTCCATTTTCCGAAGCTCGTTCATTAAGTTTTCTTTCACGTGCAGTCTTCCTGCCGTATCTACAATCACTACGTCCGTCTTTTTTGCTTTTGCGGACGCTACTGCGTCGAAGATAACCGCAGACGGATCACTTCCTTCTTCGTGTTTGACGATACGCACCTTTGCGCGCTCCGCCCACACCGAAAGCTGTTCGCTTGCAGCCGCGCGGAAGGTGTCCGCCGCCGCCACCGTGACCGTCTTGCCTTTTTCAAGGAAATAATGCGCGAGTTTGCCGACCGTAGTCGTTTTTCCCACGCCGTTTACGCCAACGAGCATAATTACGCAAGGATAGGAAAGCTCTTCCACTTCCGATTCTTCTAAAATTTCGGTGAGTACGCTGCGTAAAAGATTTGTAACGTACGCTTCGTCCTTTAAACGCTCGTCTATCGCTTGTTCCTTGACTCTTTCCACCACTTCTTCCGCCGTCGTTACCGATACGTCGGAAGAAATGAGGATTTCTTCGAGTTCTTCATAAAACTCGTCGCCGAGCTTGTTTTTAGAGAAAAGCTGACGAAGCTTTCCCGAAAAATTTTCTTTTGTTTTTTTAAGAGAGCCGAAAAGCTTTCCAAAAATACCCATATTGTTAGTCCTTTTATGAATGAATTGTGTTGTCGGTTTCTTGCAGAAACTCGACTAACGTTAAAACGCGGAGATACAAGCAAGCCAAGGCGGAGCAAGGGAGCGTACAAGAAGTACGTGACCGAGCAACAACGCCGAAATGCTTATCCGCCGAACAAAAATGTCGTAACGGTTTAGATACGAGCAGTTCAAAGCGGAGCAAGGGAGCGTACAAGAAGTACGTAACCGAGCGACAACGCCGAAATGCGAAGTATATCAACCGTTACTCTACCGTACCCGAGCCGAGTTTGGTTTCCACTTCCGACAGCTTAACCGATACGATCTTGGATACGCCTTTTTCTTGCATGGTTACGCCGAAAAGGGTGTCCGCTTGGTTCATGGTCGGTTTTCTGTGGGTGATAACGATAAATTGAGTTTCCTTGGAGAAACGTTTTAAGTAGGAAGCAAAACGATCTACGTTTGCGTCGTCGAGCGCCGCTTCAATTTCGTCCAAAATACAGAAAGGCATAGGACGGGATTTCAAAATAGCGAACAAGATCGCAATCGCGGTCAAGGCTCTTTCGCCGCCCGAAAGCAAGGAAATCTTCGTGAGCTTTTTGCCCGGAGGACAAGCTACGATTTCTACGCCTGCGTTTAAAGGATCGCCGTCTTCCACTTCTTCGAGTTGAAGCTCTGCTTTACCGCCACCAAAGAGTTCTTTAAACGTGGTCTTGAAGTTTTCGTTAATTTCTTCAAAGCCCGTGTTGAAAATACGGAGCATTTCACCGCGAACGTCGTTCAAGATTACCGTCAAATCGTCGATGGCTTTTTGCAAATCGTCGCGTTGAGTAACCATTTCGTCATAGTGGATACGTTCGTTTTCATATTCGATTTCCGCGTTGGGATTTACCGCGCCGAGCTTGGTAATCTTGCCTTTCAAAACGGAAATATCCGTAGCGGCTTGTATAACGTCGAAGTTTTCTTTACGAAGCGCAAGACATGCGTCATAGTCCATACCGTACGCTTCTTCCATACGAAGACGAAGATTTTCAAGGTTGGTGTCGATCTTTGCCACTTCGAGCTCTAAGCGATATCTCTTTTCAATGTTCTTAGAGTGCTTTTCTTGCAAGTCTTCTTTCTCTGCATCGAGAGAGATTTGCAATTCGTTGATTTTTTCTTTTTCAGCGGTAATCTTGGAAATTTCATCCACGATTTCTTGTACCGCTTTTTTCTCTTCTTCGGTAAGTTCTTTAGCTTGCGCTTCCTGTTCAAGCGCAGCAAGACTCTCTTCCGCAAGTTTCTTTTCTTCCTCGGTGTCGAGAATGCGTTTTACAAGCTCTTCCTTTTCCGCTGTCAAACGTTCCTTGTCTTCCTCGTACTTCTTCAACGCAGATTGCAAACTGGTATATTCAAGTTCGTAATCACGAAGCTGCACGCTCTTCTTTGCGCGCTCTTCCTTGAACATATCGCATTGACTCTTTTGCGAGGATAATTCCGCTTCTGCGGATTCGCGCAAGGATTTGAGCTTTTCTTCGCTTTGCGAAGAGTTGGCTTCTTCAAATTCAAGCGCTTTGAGCTTTTCGCGGAATTCGTTGCAAGCAGCGATATAAACTTCTTCATCGCTTTCAGCTTCACGAAGCTGGGTAGTGAGCGCTGTTTCGCGTTGAGAAAGCGCGGCAATTTCCGCGTTTGCGTTTTGATACTTCTCACGCAATTTCTCCACTTCTTCTTCCGCTTCGCGACGGAGCTGTTCGCTTTCCGCGATCGCTTTTTTCATTTTTTCGATATATCTTTCTTGCGCGACAATCTTTTCCTTACATTCTTGGATCTTTCTTTCGTTGGAAAGCAAGGACGCGTCTTTACGGCGGCTGCTACCACCCGTCATTCTACCGCTCGTTTCAACGATATCGCCTTCGAGCGTTACAATTTTGAAGGTGTTGCCGTACTTTTTAGAGATTGCATTTGCGTTTGCAATATTGTCGCAAATGAGCGTGTTGCCCAAAAGATTGCTCGCTACGTTGTAGTAATAATCGTCGAAATTAACGAGCTCGAGCGCCGTACCGAATGCGCCGCGTTCGGAAACCGCGCGTTGAATTTCTCTCGAATCGGGACGAGGACGCATAGATTTTACGGGCATGAAGCTCGCTCTCCCGCCGTTTCTCTTTAAGTATTCGATTAAATATTGTGCGTCGTCGGAGTTTGCGGTAACGATGTTTTGCATTGCGCCGCCGAGCGCCGTTTCGATTGCCGTTTCATATTTTTGCTCGGTCGTAATAATATCCGCAACCGCGCCGTGTAAACGGTTCTTAATTTCAGGATTAGTCTTTGCGACGAGCAACAGCCTACGTACCGATTCTTGATAGCCTTCAAAACGATTCTTTAAGCTTATGTACATTTCAAGGTTTTCTCTTAAAGACGCAAGCTGACCGTTGGACGCGAAGAGCTTTTGATTAAAATCGTTGACCGTGAGCTGCATATCGCGCATTTCTTCGGATTTTTCCTCGAACTCACGCATACCGTCCGCAACCGAATCACGCAAGAACTTCAAGTCCTTTTTAACTTGAGCAAGTTCATCCGAAATACGTTCTTTTCTTTGACCTACCTTTGAAACTTCCTTTTCAAGTTCCTTGATACGTTCGATCGTAGCTTCTTTACGCGCCTCAAGCGTACCCAAGTTCTTCTTGAGCTCGGACAGGTTTTGCGCGGACGAAAGCTGACTTAAACGGTTGTCTTCGGACAACTTTTCGAAGATTTGAATCTTATTGTCAAGCGCGGAGATTGCCGAACGCAAAATCTCCGTTTCGTTCTCGATTGTAAGAAGCCTTGCCGTATTCTTTCTGCCTTGTTCGCTGATACGCGCAAGTTCGTCGTCAATTTCACCGATACGCGCCTTGCCGCCGTCTAAGAACTCTTTTGCAGCGGAAAGCTGAGAACGGTAAGTGGAAATTTTCTCGTTTACGAGCTTAAATTCACCGTCCTTTCTCTCGTTGCCTACCGACAATTCCACGCGCTTATCGTTGAGATCGGTAAGCTTCGCGTCCGCAGAAGATATCTTCATGCGGTTTTCTTCCGTTTGACGATTGATAAGCTCGATTTTTGTGTTGAGCGAAATAATCTTATCCGAGAAAGTTGCAATATCTTTCTTGATTTTGTCCTTTTCTCCTTCCGCGTTTTCATAGCGATAGATATACGTATTCGCTTCGTCGATTTTCAAAGCTTCGGTATATTTATTAAATTCACGCGCAGCTTCCGCTTGCTTAGAAAGCGGACCTAAACGGCGTTCCGCTTCATCAATACGTTGACGGTAGATGTAGAGATTTTCTTCCGAATCACGAATTTTGCGCTCAATTTCATTTTTGCGGCTCTTGTAAACCATAAGCCCCGTCGCTTCTTCAAAGACTAAACGACGGTCTTCAGGTTTTGCGTTCATGATTTGCTCTACCTTACCCTGACCGATAATAGAGTACCCCTCTTTACCGAGCCCGATACCGTGATAAAGCGCAACCATGTCCTTCAAACGACTGGGTTGACCGTTAACCATGTACTTGCTATCGCCGTTACGGTTGACTCTACGCGTCATAGATACTTCGGTAAAATCAAGATTGAAAATCTTGTTCGTATTATCGAAGACAAGAGTAACCTCACAAGAGCTGTGGGGTTTTCTTTCCAACGTACCGCCGAAAATAACGTCTTGCATGTTACCGCCACGCAAGGTCTTGGGAGATTGTTCGCCAAGCACCCAACGTACTGCATCCGCTACGTTACTTTTACCGCAACCGTTTGGACCTACGATACAGGTAACCCCTTCCTCAAACCGAATAACCGTCTTGTCGGCAAACGATTTAAAGCCGCTTAAGTGTATTTCTTTTAAATCCAAAGTAGTTTTCCTTCCTTACTTATTTTTTTTCTTTATTGATAGTTTTTCGCCTTAGGGAATTTGAATTTTTTACTTTCATTTTCTTCCCTATCCAATTTTTACGAGAGCTGTTCGATTAAGTCCTTTGCCGCCAACTGCTCGGCAGACTTCTTACTTCTTCCTTCGCCCTTCCCCACAAGCCCTAACGCCTTTGCGGTGGCTTTGTATAAGGGGGCGTTGTCCGAGCCGTATTTTACCGTTTCATAAACGGGCAAGCTCTCGCCTTTGCCTTGTAAAAATTCCTGTAACACCCCTTTATAATTCGTGGTGTCGCGATCGGACATTCGCTCTAAAATAAATTTCTTAACGACGTCGTAGCCTCCGTCAAGATAGATTGCCGCGACCAACGTTTCAAACAGGCTGGACACCGCTTTCTTCCCAACGTTTTGAGAAAGCTTACCCGCGTATAAGAGATATTTTTCAAGCCCGAGCTCTTCCACTTCCGCAAGCAAAGTTTCTTCGCAAACGAGCTTTTGTCTGTCCGAAGTCATTTTGCCTTCGTCCGAACCGTCGCGCAAATACTGCCATTCGGTAACTACCAGTTGCAGTACGGCATCGCCTAAATATTCCATACGTTCGTTGTCGTCAATACCTTTCATTCTACCGTACGAAGAATGTACGAACGCTTGCTTAAGTAAATTTTTATCCTTGAACTCGTAGCCTATTTTCTCTTCTATCTCGGCAATGGGGAGTCTCATTCTTTCGCCCCTTCTTCCATTACCTTTTTAAGATCTTCAATCTTTTTTTCTTCTTCGACGAGTTTGGTAATCATGGTTTGAATTTTCCCGATCATATCGCCGCGTATCGCGTCCGCCGCCTGACGAATACAAACGGAGAACCCGCCCGCTTTGGAATTGCCGTGTCCCTTAACAACGACGTAAGGTACGCCAAGAAGCATTGCGCCGCCCACTTTTTCATGGTCGAGCGTATCCTTAATTCCGCCTACAATATCTTTTACGAGCAAGTAGCGAAGTTTGTTAAAGAGATTTTTTCCAAATTGACGTTTGAGCGTGGATCCAACTGCTTTGCCGCAGCCCTCTACCGCTTTCATTGCGATATTCGCCGTGAATCCGTCCGAAACAACGATATCCACTTCCCCGCTCATAAGCGCTCTGCCTTCGACGTTGCCTGCGTAGTTTACGCAAGAAGTTTCGCGAAGAACTACGTTGGTTTCCTGTTGTAAAAGCGTACCCTTATGGTCTTCCGTGCCGTTGTTTAAAAGCCCAACCGTAGGGTTCTTCATTCCATAGCACGCTTCCGCAAACGCCGTTGCCATAATCGCAAAATCACGAAGATTGACGCTCTTACATTCAAGGTTTGCGCCACAGTCGCAAAGGAAGGTCTTTCCGCCTTTTCCGTTCGGGATAACAGGACAAAGCGCAGGACGGGAAACCCCTTTGATACGGAACAGCATAGTCGTACCGCAAACGAGTACAGCGCCCGTCGAACCCGAACACACTACGCCGTCCGCCTTGCCTTCCTTCACCATACGGAATGCAACAACCGTCGAAGAATCCTTCTTGGATTTAACCGCTTTCGTTGGAATATCGTTCATCTCGATGACTTCCGTAGTATGTACGATTTCCACGCGGGAAGCGTCGTACTTGTATTTTGCAAGCTCAGCTTTAAGCATGCCTTCGTCACCGCAAAGTATAAGCGATAAATCCTTATCTTTTTCCAGCGCGAGCACGCAGCCCTTGACCTGTTCGTAAGGCGCGTAATCACCGCCCATTGCATCGATAGCAATTCTTACCATTTTTTCACCTCTTTCATTTGTTGTTTAAATCGCGCCAAAATAGAGCGCTATTCCTGTTAATATTCCAAGTTGGAAACGGTACGGGGATAAGGTAAGACGTCACGAATATTCGTGATACCCGTCAAATACATAACCATTCTTTCAAAGCCAAGCCCGAACCCGCTGTGCGTCGTTCCGCCGTATTTACGAAGATTGAGATACCACCAGTAATCTTCGGGGTTCATGCCAAGCTCCTTAATACGAGCGTAGAGCTTGTCGTAGTTCTCTTCTCTTTGCGAACCGCCGATAAGTTCCCCGATACCGGGTACGAGTAAGTCCGCTGCGGCAACCGTCTTCCCATCGTCGTTTTGCTTCATATAGAACGCCTTAATTTCCTTGGGATAGTCGGTCAGGAATACCGGCTTTTTATAGACGGATTCGGTCAAGAAACGTTCGTGTTCGCTCTGCAGATCCTTGCCCCAGAAAATATTTTTATCGTCGAACTTGTCCGCATTTTGTTTCAAGATTTCAATCGCTTCCGTGTACGTCAAACGCACGAATGCGTTTTCGGATACGTTCTTCAATCTTTCAAGCAAGCCCTTATCTACAAATTGATTCAAAAAGTTTAATTCGTCCTTGCACGTATCGCAGACGTGATTGATGATATATTTCACCATCGCTTCAGCTACGTCCATGTCCCCTTTCAAATCGCAGAACGCCATTTCAGGCTCGATCATCCAGAACTCCGCTGCGTGACGGGACGTGTTGGAATTTTCCGCGCGGAAAGTAGGACCAAAGGTATAAACGTTACCAAATGCCATTGCGTACGTTTCTGCACTCAATTGTCCCGATACCGTAAGCGACGCCTTTTTATCAAAGAAATCGTTTTTATAATCCACGGATTTACCGCTCTTTGCCACTTCGTCAAGATCGAGCGTGGTTACTTGGAACATTGCGCCTGCGCCTTCGCAGTCGCTGCCTGTAATAATGGGGGTGTGAACGTAAACGAACCCACGGTCGTTAAAAAATTTATGCACCGCAAACGCCGCTTCGCTGCGGATACGGAACGCCGCGCCAAATAAGTTGGTGCGCGGTCTTAAATACGCGATTTCACGTAAAAATTCAACCGAATGGCGCTTCTTTTGCAAGGGATAATCGGGCGCGGATTCGCCTTCTACCATAACCGCCTGTGCCTTGATTTCATACGGTTGCTTATTCTCGGGCGTGACTACCACTTTACCCGTTACAACGAGCGCGCAACCGACGTTGCTATGCGCGATTTCGTCGTAATTTTCAAGCGTTTCGCGCTCAAATACGATCTGTGTGTTTTTAAAACAGCTACCGTCGTTAAGCTCGATAAAGCCAAATGCCTTAGAGTCGCGAATCGTTCTTGCCCAACCCGCAACGGTTACGCTTTGTCCGTCTAAAGAAACGTAGTTCTTGTTTAAGTCCTTGAGTTGCATTTTTTCCATTGTCAGCCTCTTTCACTGCTCGTACGCGCGCTCTCGCGCGTGCGAACAAAATTTATTGTACTCATACATTATAACACTAAAATAAAAAAAACACAAACGTTTCAAGACGTTTTCTTCGTCGTATCCTCGATTTTTTTGACGATTATTTCGCGTATCGGTAAATATTTGTCCTTACGCAAGAGCTTTCTGCTCACAAGCGCGCCCTTGTCGTAGCGTTCAAGGTAAGCTTCGCTCCTTATTCCGTTTTTGGCTTTGCGCAAAATTTCTTCCTTTTCCCCAAACCGTTCTTCCGCTTCGGGCGGTAAAATTTCCTCCACCACTCTCGTGAAAATTTTATATTCGCTCCTTCCTTCTTTTGGCGCGTTCAAACCATACACGCTCGCGAGCAAATCCCCCTTTTTTGCCTGCAGGCAAATTCGGACAGAGTATGGATAGGGATTGTATAACCGAAAATCGCTGTTTGAAGAGACCATGGCGTCACGCGAGGGCGACACGTAGCTTACCGCCAAGGAATGGGGATGAAATTCCGTCACCGTCAAGCCCGATAAAAGCGCGACGTTATAAAGCGTCGTACTCACTTGACACACTCCACCGCCAATCCCCATTGTATATTCGCCGTTTTGGATAATTTTCGCACCCTTAAACCCCGCTTTTGCCGTACGCTTGCCCACCGTTTGATTAAAGGAAAACTCTCCGTAGGGTTGCAACGTAACGCCGTCGATCAAAGCTATCGCAAGCTTTATATTCTCGCACCTGCCCCGCTCGTTTTCATTAAACCACGTGGAAAAATATCCGATTTTTACCCACTTATATTCTTCCGCGACGCTTGCCTTTGCGTGCAAAGCGTAGGAAAAGATTTGAAAAATCCCCGAAAATAGCCAAACGCACAAAAAAACGACTGCCCTTTTTAAGACAGTCGCTCTTTTTATAGTTGTTTTCCGTTGATTTCGTAAAAAAATCATATATCAATTCCTATCATTTTTTCAATTCAACGCGTACCTGCTACCACTTAATCGCTTTAAGCTTATCTAAAAGCTCTTCGCTTGGCGAAAAATACGGCGTGCCGATTTTTCTCTCTTCCGATTCATAATGGGTGTCCGAACCTCCCGTTACAAGCATCGACAGCTCCTTTGCCAGCTTTAAAAAATACTGCGTTTCCTCTTCAGTATGGGTAGAATAATACCCTTCTATTCCGTCCGCTCCGCAATTTTTCAAAGTGCGTATGAGCTTTTCCCTCGTAAAAAAGTCCATTTGAATACGCCCGGGATGCGCGATACAGGCAATCCCGCCGCACTCGTGAATACAGTCTATCGCTTGTTTAGGCGTAGGTCTTCCTACAAGCGAAGACGCAGGCTTATTAGGGGCAAGATAACAGTCGTACGCCTGATAGGACGGCATACCCGTTTCTTCTTCTATCGCCCTGCTGATATGCATGGTATGCAGCGGCGCGCTCTCATCCGCGCGCTTTGCAAGAACTTTATCCATTGTCACGCCTATGCCCAGTGCTCTAAGCTTTCGTACGCTGTCCTCGGCGCGAAGCACCGACGTTTTTAACCGTTCCTGTAAAAAATTTTCATAGGCAAAACCGCGATTACAGCCGTAGCCCGTGATATGGATTTTTTCGGCGTTTTCGTAGGCGGAAATTTCCCAGCCCGAAACGTAGTAAAGCCCGTGCCTTTTCGCCGCGGTGCGCTTTTCGTCTTCGCCGTTCATGGAATCGTGATCGGTAATGGAAATCATTTCCACACCGTTATTTTTCGCGCGGATACAAACCTGCTCGGGAGAATAACTCCCATCCGAAAATATACTGTGTACGTGCAAATCCGCCCTCATTTTCTTTCCTCTTTGTCGGGCTTGACTCTGCCGTTTTCAATGCGAATTTTCCTGCTTTCCGCGCCATAGAGAACGCGTTCCGCGTGCGTGCAAGTTAAAATAGTCTGTACCCCTGAAATGCGTTTGATTAGCTTTTTCCTGCGCGGTAAATCCAGCTCGCTCATTACGTCGTCTAAGATAAGCACGGGGTACTCTCCCGAATATTCCCTAAAAATTTCCACTTCTGCAAGCTTTACCGCCAAAGCCGCCGTTCGCGTTTGACCTTGTGAAGCGTAGGCTTTTGCGTCGATTCCGCCAATGAAAAAATCCACGTCGTCGCGGTGCGGACCGACTGTCGTAAAGCCAAGCCGTAAATCCTTTTCGTAATTATTTGTCAGCCGTCTAAGCAACGTTTTCGCAATCTCTTGCTCGTCCCCTTCGTGTTTTTTGTCGGGCGCAAGCGTCAAAATCTCCGCACCGTCCGTTAAAAAGGCGTGGAAGTCAGCGGCGTACGGTGCAAGTTTTTCTAAGAACTCGCTTCGTTTTTTAACGATAACGGAAGCGTACTTTGCAAGCTGTTCGTCCCAAACGGGCAAGGTGTCCAAAACGAGCGAAACGTCGGGATTTTTAAGGAGGGCATTGCGTTGGTCGAGAATTTTATTATAGCGCAAAAGCGCCGTATAATACGCAGGTGAGGTTTGAGAAATAGACATATTCATAAACCGTCTGCGCTCGTCAGGTCCGTCTTGGATGAGGCGAAGTTCGCCCGGGGAGAAAAATACGCTATTGATATGCCCCATAAGATCGGCGTTTTTGGAAATTTTACTGCCGTTTATTTTAATTTCGCGTTTATTTTCAAAAATTTCCGCTTCGATTGTGACGTTTCCGTAGCGATTTTGCGCTTCCGCAACGATTTTTGCGCTCGTCGCGCCCATTCTGATAAGCTGTTTATCGTGGCGGATACGGAGCGAAGAGCCTGTACAAAGGTAAAATACGGCCTCAGCGCAGTTGGTTTTACCCTGCGCGTTCTTGCCGAATAGGATATTCAACCCCTCGTCAAAGATGAAATTTTCCCTCTCGTAATTTCTGAAATTTTGCAAGAATAATTTTTTTATTTGCATAAACTTAAAAAAACCGCCAAAAACACTTTCTTTTTCTTGAATTTTATATTATAATTATATCAAATAATTTTCAAAAACACAAAGATTTTACCTACGACTTTAAGAAAAAATCGCAAAAACATTACAAGGCAGGCTAAAATGGCAGAAAATACTCAACTTCAATTTATTTGGGAAGCAATTTGCGCAAAGGTAAAAGGCGCCATTTCCATCTTCTCTTATAACACTTTTTTTGAGCCCATCAAACCGATTGATATTGCTAATCGCTGTATCGTACTCAAATGCCCGTCCGAATCCACGGCGCAAACGATTATGAATCACCACGCGGATATTTTACGCGAGGCGATTTCCGCTTGTGGCGGCGGTGTTTCCGGATTCAAGCTCGTGGTTGACGGCAGCGACGTTTATACGCTTGAAACAGCGGACGATCATTCCGCCTTCCACCCCGTACCCTTGAATAAAAATTACACGTTCTCGTCCTTCGTTGTCAGCGCGGGCACGAAGTTCGTTTACGCTGCGGCAAAAGCGGTTGCGGACAATCCCGGCGAAAGCTTTAACCCCCTGTTTATTTACGGCGAATCGGGGCTTGGTAAAACGCACTTGATGCAAGCTATTGCAAATGAAATTGCGCAAAAACACCCTGAAAAGCGCGTGCTTTATACCACCTGCGATAACTTCCTTAACGAGTTTATCGATACCATGATTTCCGGTAAAATCAACACTCGCGACAAGAGTGCGCAATTCCGCGCACATTATCGGAACGTTGACGTTTTGATGATCGATGATATTCAGTTCCTTGCAAAGAAACCCGGTACGCAGGAAGAATTTTTCCATACCTTCAACGAACTATTCTCGCAAAATAAGCAAATCGTCTTGACGTCGGACAAGCCACCGAAAGAAATCGCAACGCTCGAAGAAAGACTTCGCACCCGTTTCGAAGGCGGCCTGATTATCGATATTCAACCGCCCGATCCCGAAACAAAAATCGCGATTTTGCGCCAAAAAGCATTGGAACGCAAATGCCCCATGCCCGACGACGTACTCGAATTCCTTGCGAATAATTCTGGTCACGACGTTAGAACGCTGGAAGGCAGACTTACCAAGGTCATTTTCGCAAGCAAACTCCACGAAGAGCCTATTTCCTTGAACCTTGCAAAACTTGCTTTGAGCGAATCGGTCAGCGAAACGGAAGAAAAAGAAGACGTTACCTATAAAACGGTCATTGACGCGGTTTGCTCCTATTATAAACAAAAGCGTGAGGATTTACTCGGCAAAGGCAAAAAGGCAGACCTTGTAAAAGCGCGCCAAGTTTGCGCTTACCTTATGTGCGATATGCTTTCCCTTCCCCTTGTTGCCATCGGTAACTATTTAGGCGGAAGAGACCATACGACGATCATGTATTCTCGTGATAAGGTACAAGAGCTTCTCAAACTCAACGACCGTATCGCAAAAGAAGTTGACGATATTAAAAATATCATTTTAAAGCAATAAGTATATGTCGAATTATCAACAAGAATTTATTGAATATACCGCAGATGCGGTAGTTGTAGGCGCAGGTCACGCAGGTTGTGAAGCTGCGCTTGCTCTTGCTCGGACGGGGATTTCCACCGTCCTTTTAACCTTGAATTTAGACAGTATCGGGTTTATGCCCTGCAACCCCTCTATCGGCGGTACGGCGAAAGGGCATTTGGTTAGAGAAATTGACGCGCTTGGCGGCGAAATGGGTTTAAACGCGGACAAAACCGCGCTCCAAATCCGCATGCTCAACGTTGGCAAGGGCGCGGCGGTGCAAAGCCTACGTTCACAATCGGATAAAAATGCGTATCACAGAGAGATGAAAAAGGTGCTCGAACAAACGGAGAACCTTCGCATTATCCAAGCCGAAGCTACGCAAATCCTCGTTGAAGACGGAAAATGCGTAGGCGTCAAAACGGAATATAACGGCGTTATCCCCTGCAAATGCGTAATTTTGTGCACGGGCGTATATCTCAACAGTGAAACGATTACCGGTTCCGTCGTCAAAAAATCAGGCCCTAACGGATTTTCAAGCGCCACCTATTTAACGCAAAACTTGATCGACCTTGGGTTTAACGTTCGGCGTTTTAAGACGGGTACGCCTGCGCGCCTTGACGGCAGAACGCTTGACTTCGAGAAATGCGAAATTCAAAACGGCGATACGGATATTTATCCCTTCTCGTTCATGAGCGATAAAGCGCCGGAAAACAAACGTCCTTGCTATCTCACTTACACCAACTTAACCACGCACGGCATTATCCTTGAAAATCTTGACCGCTCCCCCCTTTACAACGGCGTAATTCAATCGGCAGGCCCGCGCTATTGCCCGTCCATTGAAACCAAAGTCGTTCGTTTCAAGGATAAGGAACGCCACCAAATTTTCTTAGAACCTGAAGGCGAAGATACCCTCGAAATTTACGCGCAAGGCTTATCCACGTCCATGCCCCACGACGTACAAAAATTGATGTATAGGTCCATACCAGGTATGGAACGAGCGGAGATCGTACGCTACGGCTATGCCATTGAATACGACTGTATTGATACCCTTGACGTGCTCCCTACTCTTGAATTTAAAAAGATTGAAGGCATCTATACGGCAGGTCAAATCAACGGTACTTCGGGCTATGAAGAGGCTGCGGCACAAGGCTTGATTGCAGGTCTTAACGCGTCCTTAAAGCTCCGCGGACTTCCCCCTTTCGTGCTCCGTCGCGACGAGGCGTATATCGGGGTTTTGATTGACGATCTCGTTACCAAAGGCACGGACGAGCCCTATCGAATGATGACTTCCAGAGCCGAACACCGCATTTGTTTAAGACAAGACAATGCCGATTTCCGTTTGACGCAAAAAGGCTACGAAGTCGGACTGGTCAAAGCGGATAGATACCAACGTTATTTGCAACGAAAGGCGGAATACGAAAAACTTTTAGAAGAATTTGCAACGCGAGTACCGCAAAAACAGGCGGCGGAATTCCTTAAAAATTACGGTTACGGCGCACCAAGTACAAGCGTTTCCTACGCGGATATGATCAAGCGTACAATTCCGTTAAAAGAGATTATGGCGTACTTTAACGTATTTAAAGACTACAAAAAGGACGTTTTAGAAACGGCGGAAATTACCGTGCGCTACGAAGGATATTTAAAGCAAGGTAACGAACTTATCGAACGCGCGAAAAAGCTCGAAAACAAGCACCTGCCCCCCTCACTTGACTATACGACAATTAAAGGACTCAGATTAGAGGCGCAAGAAAAGCTGAACAGAATTAAGCCTTTGAACTTAGGTCAGGCAAGCCGAATTTCAGGAGTAAACCCTGCGGACGTATCCGTTTTAATGGTGTATTTGGCAACGCAAAAATCCGAATAATTTTTATTCAAATTAAAATAGTAAACCAAAAAGTGTGTGTCCCATAGGGATTTTGAGCGCATTATAAAAGAGTAGCAAAATTTGCTACTCTTTACTTTTTATCTTGCAAAAAAGAATTAACTGTTCGACAAATTGGAATTTGTAATGCTATTAAGCGCAGTTATCTACCTAATAGTTGTTCGAGTGCGGGAGTTATCGTATTTGTAAGCACCTCGTATCCTGCGGATGTTAAGTGACCGCCATCGGTCGTATATTCTGCATATATTTCTCCTGTTTCAAGATTCAAAAGTGGAGAATACAGATCGACAAATTCGTATCCGTATTTTTCTGACAGGAGCTTTATTTTAAAGTTGTTATAAGCTGCTTTTTGATTATTTTTGCCCCATTCCTGACTCATAGACGTAAGAGATAGCAATAC